>NZ_RCWN01000001.1:1051875-1402500 GCF_003668555.1 Notoacmeibacter ruber
CGCAAGGCTTTCGCTCAGTCGATTGGCGAAAACTCCGTGCATGGTTCTGATGCGCCGGAAACCGCCAAGGAAGAGATCGCTTTCTGGTTCGCCGAAAAGGACATCGTTGGCTGATAGGCCGCCGATAGCAGCTTTCGAGGGGCCGGTGCCATGCGCCGGCCTTTTTGATTCCGTCTGTCAGGAGTTCGAGCGAACCGATTCTATCGATTCGATAAATCGCTCTCTCAAGAAGTTTCTTGGCGAGTGGCCTTTCGGCGCCTACTTTCTTCACCACATCGTTACGGATAATGGTAATCCTCGGCAGGAGGCAAAGAGCCAAGGCTCCTTGTGAGAAGGATCAGTTCGGTAGGAGGCCGCTACTATGCCTTTCCCAAATTTCACCGCGGCCGAACTCTATGCCGACGGAATTGTTCACACACTGGCCATGATCGCCAGTGCCGTCGCCGTTACGCTTCTTCTGGCGCTCACCGCGGGCGAAATATCCGGCAGCATGACCGTCGCGCTTTCCATCTATGGCGGCGGCCTTTTTGCCATGTTTGCCTGCTCGGCGATCTATAATCTGACGCCGTGGCACGGCGCGAAAGGCCTTCTTCGACGCTTCGACCAGGCTGCGATTTTTCTGATGATTGCAGGCACCTATACACCGCTCGTCGTTCTGATGGACACGATGCTGGCCTATTTCATTCTGGCCGTTGTCTGGTCGGGTGCGCTCGCCGGCGTCGTTTCCAAACTCTTCTTTGCAGGAGAGTACCGGCGCTGGGATCCTGCCCTCTATCTCGGCCTTAGCTGGTGCGGCGTCGTCCTGATCGGCCAGATGCTTCTGGTGCTGCCGGTTCTCGTCACGACGATGATCTTCATCGGCGGGCTATGCTATTCGGTCGGCGTTGTTTTCCACGTGTGGGAAAGCCTGAAGTTTCACAACGTCGTCTGGCACAGTTTCGTGCTCGCCGGCGCGATCTGCCACTTCATCGCTGTCGCGCATGGCACGGCTTGGTCGATCGTCTAGTCGTCGACGCTCGCAGGCAATTGCCAGTCGATCGTCTCTTGGCCGGTTCGCGCCAGGAATTCATTGGCCTTGGAGAAATGGCGACAGCCGAAGAAGCCGTTGTGCGCGGAAAGCGGTGAGGGGTGCGGCGCCTTCAGGACGAGATGGCGCTCGGTATCGACGAATGACGCCTTTTTCTGCGCATACGAACCCCACAGCATGAATACGACCGGGTGGTCGAGATCGTTGACCTGCCGGATGACGGCGTCGGTGAACCGCTCCCAACCCTGTCCGCGATGCGAAGCCGCTTCGCCCCGCCGTACCGTCAGCACGCTGTTCAGCAGCAAGACGCCCTGTCTCGCCCAGCTCTCGAGAAATCCGTGCCGTACGGGCGCGATGCCGAGATCGCTCTGCAATTCCTTGTAGATATTGACGAGGGAAGGCGGTGTCCGCACCTGCGGCTTTACGGAAAAGCAAAGACCATGGGCCTGCCCGTCACCGTGATAGGGATCCTGCCCCAGGATGACGACCTTCACTTTCTTGAGCGGGGTCAGGTCGAGAGCGCGAAAATAGTCGGTGGTAGGCGGAAATATGGTCGCGCCGCTCGAATATTCGCTTTTCAGGAATGATTTGAGGCTCGCCATATAGGAGGCGGCGAACTGGTCCGACAGTGCGGCCTTCCAGCTCTCGTCCAATTGCACGCGGTCGTTCATCCCTTTTCCCACCGCTTGCGGGCCTGGTCGTCCGAATCCTTGGCGGAGACCCATTCGCCGCTCGAGCCATCCTTCAGATGCTCTTTCTTCCAGAAGGGCGCTTCGGTCTTCAGATAATCCATCAGGAAGTTCGCGCCGTCGAAGGCAGCCTGCCGATGCGAAGACGTGGCGGCGACAAGCACGATCTGCTCGCCGGGCGCGATATGGCCGTAGCGATGTATGGCAAGAAGGCCGTGCAGCGGCCATCGCGTGGCAGCTTCCTCTGCGATCTGCCGGATTTGAGCCTCGGCCATGCCGGGATAGTGCTCCAGTTCGAGCGACTTCAATATCTCGCCATCGTCACGGCACAGGCCCGTAAACGAGACGACGGCACCGATGTCGGTCCGCCCGTCAGTCAGGGCAGCGATCTCGGCACCGCTTTCAAAATCGTCGGTCTGTATCCGTACGACGATCGGTATGGATGTCCGGCTCATTCAGCCACCCGTCATGGGCGGAAATAGGGCAATCTCGGAGGCTTGGCCGATCGGTTCATCATGGTCGGCATGCTCCTGGTCGATCGCGACCCGGATGGCGTTCCGGTGCTCCATGAGTTCCGCATAGGCTTCGCCGCGCCCTGCCAGATGGCTCAGTAGGTCAGAGACAGTTTTAGTCTCCGCCGGCAGTTCGATCTCTTCGGAACTCTTGCCAAGTCGTTCGCGAACCCAAGCGAAATAGACGAGTTTTACCATGGCTTTCGATCATTCCTCCACGACGTGTTTTAGGCCGGCGCGGAAATAGTCCCAGCCAGTGATCAGCGTGACGATGGCTGACACCCACAGCAGCACGAGACCTGTTTCGGTTGTATAGGGGAAAATCTTGTCGCCGGCCGGTCCGGCGAGCAGAAACCCGATCGCAACGAGCTGTGCGGTCGTCTTCCATTTGGCAAGGCGGGAAACGGGAACGGAGACTTTGAGACCGGCCAGATATTCACGAAGACCGGCGATCAGGATTTCCCGGCAGAGAATGATGATCGCCGCCCAGAGACTCCATCCCTGAATGGTCTGATCCGTATCAGCCGCGAGCAGCAATAGTGCGGTGGCGACCAGCAGCTTGTCGGCGATCGGATCGAGCATCTTGCCGATATTGGAGCTTTGACCGAGCCGTCGGGCCAGATAGCCGTCGAAGAAATCGGTGATTGCGGCGATCACGAAAATGCCGAGCGCCCACCATCTGGCAGGGTCGGAGGAGTGAAGCCTGCCTTCGACGTAGAAGCATACCGCTACGGCCGGGACCGCCAGAATTCTGGCATAGGTCAGCAGGTTGGGAATGTTGTAGGCGTTGCGGATCATGATCACCGTCGCTCGGATTGGCTCTCTGTTTAGCCAAGTCGGGCTGAACTCGCTACCGTCAAGCGTTGGGAATGCGGAACTTATCTTTCACCCCGTCTCACCGCCTTCGTGGAAATGGTCGTAGATCTGGCGAGCGGTCGACTCGGAAATCCCTTCTACGGCCATAAGGTCGCGCAGCGCAGCGCGCGAAACCGCCTTCGCCGTACCAAAATGCTGGAGCAGCGCTCGCTTGCGAGCCGGGCCGATTCCGTCGATTTCGTCGAGCGGATTTTTTGTCAGGTTGGCTTTTCGCCGGGCCCGATGGCTGCCGATGGCAAAGCGGTGCGCCTCGTCACGCAATCGCTGGATGAAATAGAGCACAGGATCGCGCGGCGGCAGAGAAAATTCGCTTTGGCCCTCGATAATGAAGCGCTCGCGCCCTGCATCTCGATCCTGCCCCTTCGCCACGCCGATCACGGCCACCTCATTCTCCACGCCGAGTTCTCGCAGTATGGAGAGGACGGAATTGACCTGCCCCCGGCCACCATCGATCAGCAACAGATCCGGCCACGCAGGAAAACTGTCGTCGCTCTCGGGCTTGTTCTCGGTATCGTCAGGCTTTCCATGTTCTTTCAGTAGGCGCGAGAAACGTCGCTCCATGACTTCGCGCATCATGGCGAAGTCGTCGCCGGGGTTGGTCTCCGGATTCTTGATATTGAACTTTCGATAGCTGTTTTTCGCAAAACCGTCCGGGCCGGCGACGATCATCGCACCGACCGCATTTGTTCCCATGATGTGAGAGTTGTCGAAGACCTCGATGCGGCGGGGGACGTTTTCCAGACCGAACGTCTCGGCGAGGCCGGAGAGGAGCTTGCCCTGAGCTGAGGTCTCGGCCAGCCGTCTGCCGAGCGCTTCCCGCGCATTCTGGAGCGCGCGGCCAACCAAATCGCGCTTTTCGCCTCGCGCCGGCACGGCAATCGTGACCTTGCGGCTCGCCTTGACGCAAAGAGCCTCTGCCAGAAGGTCCTGGTCCTCGATGGGATGGGAGAGGAGGATTTGTCGCGGGACCGGCTTGTCGTCGTAGAATTGGGAAAGGAATGCGCCCAGAACGTCGCCTTCCTCCAGCGCCGAATCCGCTTTTGGAAAATAGGCCCTGTTGCCCCAGTTCTGACCTGTGCGGAAGAAGAAAACCTCGATGCAGTTCTGCCCGCCTTCCTGATGGATGGCGAAGATATCGGCCTCCTGCAGACCCTCCACATTGATTCCCTGATGGCTCTGCACGTGGGACAGCGCCGACAGGCGGTCTCGGAAGAGGGCGGCGCGTTCGAAATCCAGATTTTCGGCCGCCACGTTCATCTCTTCGGCCATTCGTTTGGTCACGGCGTTCGAGCGGCCGGAAAGGAAGTCGCCCGCATCCTTCACCAGCTTGCGATAATCGTCATCATCGATTTCGCCAGTGCAGGGGCCGGAGCATCGCTTGATCTGATAGAGAAGGCAGGGGCGCGTGCGGCTGGAATAGACGCTGTCCGAGCATGAGCGGATGAGAAACGCCTTTTGCAAGGCGTTGACCGTTCGCGTCACCGCGCCGGCCGAGGCGAAGGGACCATAATAGTCCCGATGCTTGGACCTTGCCCCCCGGTGTTTGAAGATGCCGGGCGCATCATGGTCGGTCGTCAGAACGATGTAGGGAAAGCTTTTGTCGTCACGCAGCAGAACGTTAAAGCGCGGCCGTAACCGTTTGATCAGATTCGCTTCGAGCAGAAGCGCTTCTGTCTCCGTTCGGGTCACGATGAAATCCATCGAGTGGGTTTCGGCGATCATGCGCGTCAGGCGGCCGGCATGGGCGCGACCCTGCGCGTAGTTCGAGACCCGCTTCTTCAGGCTGCGCGCCTTGCCGACGTAAAGGACGTCGCCATCCTTGTTGTGCATGCGATAGACACCGGGCCGGTTCGGCAGGTGCTTCACATAGAGACCGATCACCTCGGCCCCGCTTTTGCCCGAGACGTCCGTGATGGAGAGATCGTCCCAGGCGATGTCTTTCAGCAGGGACTCCAGCGCACCACGATCCGTCTCGGTCGCCTGGCTTTCGGAGACGATGTCTCCCGGCTGCCATCCGCCTTCTTTATCGGATGGTTCGGTATCGCTGGCGGTAAGGTCCCGAACGCGCGAGCCGAGATCGCGATCTTCGCCAGGGACCAACGGTTCCTTGCGTTGACGATGACGTCGGGCCTTGATGATTCGTGTTTCGCTCATAAGCCTATATTTGGGCTGTTCGGGCTCGGATGTTGAGCCCCTGTCGAAATTTCGTGACGCTTGCGGACAGGCTTCCTGCAGTGCGTCCAGAGAAAGTGGAAGAAATGAGCCTAACGGATTCAATGGAAAACCGTATCGCCGTCGTGACGGGCGCTTCGAGCGGAGTGGGGCGAGAGATCGCCCACCAGTTGGCCGAACGCGGCTGTCATCTCTGGTTGACCTATCACAGCGACGACGAGCCTGTGCGCCACTTGCAGGGAGTCTTCGGCGGAAAGCAGCGTATCGAAGCCAAGCAGGTCGACCTGACGGACGACAAGGCGGTTTCATCGTTCTTCGGTCGGATCGCCGAGGAAGGAGAGGGGCTCGATTATCTGGTCAATAATGCATCGTTCTGGTCCGAGGATCTCTGGGACGCCGATCCTGTGACGCTGGAAGCGTCGGATCTGCGTGACGTTTTCGAAGTGGACCTTTTGGGCTCGTTTCGTGCAATTCGCCAGGCGATCCCGCTTATGCTGCAGAAAGGCGGCGGCTCGATCGTCAACTTCTCCTCCAGCGACTCGCTAAGGGGCGATCCAAAGGCGTTTGCCTATAATCCGGCGCAGGTCGCGGTCCTGGGACTCACCCGCTCGGTCGCGCGACGATACGCACCGGATATTCGCTGCAACGCCATTGCGCCCGGCCCGATCGATACCGGATGGACCGAGCGCTGGGGGCTGAGCGACAGCGAGAAAGAGGATGTCGGCAGCAAGAACGGCCTGCTGAAACGGATGGGCCGTCCCGACGAGATCGCAAGTCTCGCCTGCTACCTGCTTTCCGACCCAGCCGGCTACATCAACGGCCAGATCATCCGGGCCGATGGCGGCGGATCGATCGCCTGACCGCTGCGCCTAGCCGAAGGCAAACAGGGAATAGAGGTAGGCGAGGTAGGATGCGGTGAGAAATAGGCCGTAGCGCTTGCCCATTCTCACACGTCCAAAGACCAGAAGGCCGAGAATGATGGCCGCTGCAGCCATGACCCACATATCGACCTGAATGATCCTGGCATCCACCTCGAACGGGACGACAAGACCGGTCACGCCCATGATCAGAAGAAGGTTGAAGAGGTTGGAGCCCACAACGTTGCCGAACGCAACGGCGCCGTGACCGCGCCATGCAGCCGTGACGCTGGTTGCAAGTTCCGGAAGCGAGGTCCCGATACCGACAATGGTCAGCCCGATGATCGTTTCAGGAACACCCCAGGATAGGGCGATGTCGCTGGCGCCGGAAACGGTCAGATGCGCACCGAGCGGCAGACCGATCAGGCCAGCGACGATGCGCAGACTGATCCCGCCAAGAGACTGGCCGTCTGCCTCAACCTCGGATTCATCGACAATATCCGCGCCGCGCCCACTCTGACGGGCAACGATGAACTGCCAGACGAGGTAGGCGAGGAGGAGGGCGACCAGAATAGCGCCGTTGATGCGCGAGATCGTGCCGGTGAACCAGAGTATTGCCAGGAAGAGGGCGGTGGCGCCGAGCATTGCGAAGGTATTTCGCCGCACCCCGCGCTCGGTGGGCGACATGGATGAAATGAGGGCTGGTACGCCGATCACCAGCAAGACGTTCGCGATGTTGGAACCCACAACATTGCCGATGGCGATGCCGGGTTGGCCGGAGAGGGCTGCGTCGAGAGAAACGAACAATTCAGGAGCGCTCGTACCGAAGGCGACGATGGTGAGCCCTATGACCAGCGGCGGCACGGAAAAGCGGCCTGCCAGTCCGACCGCGCCTTTGACGAGAAGGTCGCCCCCGAGGATCAGCAAAGCGAATCCGGCAATGAGGTAGAGATAGCTGCTCAACATAAATGTGTCCCGCGTTTTGGTCCGACGCATATAGAATGCGGCAAAAGCAGCGCCAGTGCCGTTGGGGAAGTCAGGACGGCACGGTTTCTGAACATGTTGGCTCGACGAGGGTGCTTACAAAACTGTTGCATTGCAGCAACGGTCCCTCTTGCCCTAATTCCGACAGAAAATCTCCATTTTGAAGCTCCTCTTTCTCCGCAATCGAAGCGCAAATTCAATTTTATGGACGGATGTGGAACCGAGCCGGTTCGCGGCCGTTTCCGTCGTCCGAAACGTCCGTTTCGTCGCTCCCCCAATCCTGGCGATGCGGACTCGAAACAACGAGTATAGTGACATGAAGAAAATTGTTTTTTCCGCCCTTTCCGGTGTTAGCCTTCTCGCCGCTGCCGGTGTTGCTCAGGCTGCCGACGCCATCGATCAGATCCCTGAGGCTCCGGTCGTGACGGCTCAGCCCGCTCCGGTTCTCGGATGGGACGGCGGTTATGTCGGTGCCATGGGCAACTACAATCACAGCAATGCGGACGGCGACGATCTGCCGGGTGTCGATACCGACACGTTCGGCGGCGCAGCATTCGCCGGTTATCAGCGCCAGAACGGCAACATCGTCTACGGTGCTGAGGCCGATATCGGCTACAACGCCGTCAATGGCGACGAAGACGGTGTCGATGTCGAGACCGGCGTTGACGGTTCGCTCCGCGCTCGCCTCGGTTACGCACCGAACGACCGCGTCCTCGTCTACGGTACCGGTGGTGTGGCTGCGGCCGACGCCGAAGTCTCGGCCGCTGGCGACAGCGACAGCCAGACGATGATCGGCTACACGGTCGGCGCTGGCGCTGATGTGAAGGTGACCGAACAGATCTTCGCTCGCGGCGAATATCGCTACACCGACTACATGGATGAATCCTTCGACGTCGGCGCAGGCGATCAGGATGTCGAGATCGACAACCATCGTGTTGGTGCTGGTATCGGTTTCAAGTTCTGATAACCGAATCCATTGAATGCAGGAGAAGCCCGGCCATCGTGCCGGGCTTTTCTTTTGGAGGCGTTTTGACCGATGTACGATTTTCGTCCGGAAGAACCGGCAGATGCCGCAGCAATCTCGGCTTTGATCGACGCCGCCTTCGCCCGGGCAGCGCATGCCGATGGCAATGAGGCGGCGCTGGTCGAGACACTGCGCAACGATGGCGATATCGCCTTGTCTCTGGTTGCCGTCGAACGCACAGAAGAAACAGCGCGTCCCATCGGCTGCGTCTACGCTTTTCGCGTCGTGATTGGAGAAGAAGAAGGCTGGTATGGCATCGCGCCGCTTGCCGTTGCGCCGGACCACCAGCGCAGGGGCATTGGAGCGGCGCTCATGCAAAGGACTATGGATCTTCTTCGCAAGCAGGGTGCAGAGGGCTGCGTCCTTGTAGGCGATCCGGACTATTACCGCCGCTTCGGCTTTGAAGCCGGGCAGGGGCCTGCGGTTCCGGGAATCCCGAAAGACTATGTACTGTCTGCTCCGCTAGGCGCGACGATCACACCGGAAGGCCGAATCCATTATCCCCCGGCGTTCGGCCTCGGCTGAGACCAGGCGATCAGCTCGGTATCAGCGAAGCAAGGTCAGGGCGCGCCTCGTCGAAGCTCTCGGCCCACTTTTTCAACGCGGAAAAATCAGAAAGAAGTTCCGGCATTCGAAGATCGGCGTAGCCGATCGCTGCACGCAGGGAGATATGGCCTCCGTGAAGATCCTCCGTTTCGGCCGGTATGTTCTGCTCGAAATGGCTGAAGCCGCGCCGGGCTTTCTCCTGCTGCTTTTTGACCCAGCCTTCATGGACCTTCTCCTCCGGGCGAAAGCGGCGCTCATAAATGGACGCGACCATGGCATCGCAAATGCCGCTCGCCAGACTTTCCATCACCTCGGCTTCAAGGCGTGCGTCGGGCTGAAGGGGAAAGACCGCATTGCCGCTGAGGCGGTCGGCATATCGCAGGATCGCCCCTGAATCGAACACCTGACGCCCGTCGTCCAGAATGAGAACCGGAATCTTGCCGAGGGGATTGGCATCCATAAGCTCAGCGGGTTCTTCGCCCGTATTGGTCGGTACGCCCTCGAACGCGATATTGGCGAGGGTCAGGCCCATGCGAGCCTTTGAGCTGTAAGGGGAGGGATTCGAGTAAAGCAGACGCGGCATCTGAGTTTTCCCGGTGTGATGATCAGTTTTTGTTCGGCATCAGAGGCGCCGTCATGCGGCATCCACGTCGGTCGACCGCCGGACATTTGATGAAGTTGAGGTCCTTGTCGAGGCAGATCCTGACTTCCCGAAGGAACCTACGGTCGCATGTAACGGCGAGACTATCAGGACGAAGGCCAGGATTGAGCTGCACGAACGCTTCTTCGGCATTGGCCGGAGACACCGCGCCGCCCGCCAGATTTTTTGGCAGACGCAACTTTCGAAATGCAGCACGGGTGGTGCGGAAATAATCGGCCTGCGAAAGACCGCTGCACGCCCCGTGCTTGCGCCATTGGTGGCCGGCAAGTCCGATCGTCGGAATCAGGTCGCTAATTCGCGCATAGGTCTGCTGAGATATCCGACCCGGTTCGGAGGAGGGACAGTCGCTGGGGAAGCCTCCGCCTTCATATTGCGGCCAAAGGCCATGCACGACAAATCCTGATGGACCATCGCGGCCGCATTGCCGTCGGCTTGCATTGGCGCCTTCCGCTGCGCAGTAGCTTGGCGACCAGGAGAGCGCCAATAACCAGAAATCGAAATTTCCGGACGGTCGGGGTAAATCGCCTCCAACCGGCGATGACCGCATATCGGCGTTTTGTTGCCGGTTCTCGGCTGCGGTGGAAGAGCGTTCACCGGATGTCTCGCTGATCGCGGTATTCCAAGGCGACAGACCATCGAGAGGTAAGAGCCCCGCGATCGCCAAGCCGGCAATGACCAGCAGAACGGGAATCGCCTTGCCCGGCCAGCGCACCGTTAGTTCCGGCCGAGACCGCTTCTGACGACACGGCAAGCTTCGTCATAGACGTTCCACTCGTCAAAACCCTGCATGCAGGCTTCGACATTATCGCCGAAAGCGCCGGCAAAGCCCTGATCGTATTCGATCAGATACCAGACCGTCCGCGTTTCTCCGTTGGAAAGCGCTGCGCTGGCTTCGCAGTAGCGGCGGGCAATCGGCCGTTTGCGCGCTTCCGGAATGAAATCGTTCTGGTGGATCGCATAATAATCGAGAATGCCGAGGTCGGGCACGCCCGGCACATTACGGGTCTGATAGTCGATCTGCTTGGAGACCTGGTTGAGAACCCGATCATCCGCGCAATCCTGATTTTCCTCGTAATAGCCAAGCATATCGGCTGCCTGCGCGACCGAGGGACCGAAGGTCGCGAGGAAGGAGAGGGCGGCGGTGGCGACGATATGACGGAACATGCTGATCCGGCTCCCGGAAAGAATGACTGGCAGAAGCAAACGGCTTCCTCACCATCGTTTGGGGCAATCGGCGTCCATGATCAAGTCCGGCGAGGCGAAGTCCTGCGGTATCGGCGAACCGATTGCCTTCCAGAGTTGCCGGGAGACCACGTTTTGTCAGAAGGTCTCGATGGACACTCTTGCGGTCCCGTCTTCGGAGAGTAGCCGCCCGACCTCTGGCAGGATGAGCGCCATCTCTGCTTCCAGCGTATAGGGCGGGTTGACGACGGCCATGCCGCAACCATCCAGCCGGGCTGGTCCTGACGGCTCGCGAATGAAAAGCGAAATATCCACGCCTTCGCCGAAAGCGCCGTCGCGAAGCCCTTGGCGAAAACGGTGGACGGCGCCGCGATCCTTGATGGGATACCACAATGCGAAGGTGCCACCCCGCCAGCGTTTGACGGCTTTGCTGAGGCCCTCAAGCATTCTGTCGAATTCATCGGGCTTCTCGAAAGGCGGGTCGACCAGAACGAGGCCACGCTTTTCCTTGGGAGGGACATGCGCGCCGAGCGCCAGCCATCCGTCCAGGGCGATGATACGCACCTGCCAGTCCCCTGCGAAACGCGCCTTGAGGGTCTGCCCGTCTTCGGGATGCAATTCGATTGCGGTCAGCCTGTCCTGCGGTCGCAACAATGATCGCGTGACCATGGGCGAGCCCGGATAGGTTTCGAGGGTGTCATTGCCATTGAGCCCCCGGACCACCTGGAGAAAGGGAGCAGCCAGGGCCTCTGCGTCGGGCGCAATGGGCTGGCCCATCAGGCGCCCGATTCCGTTTCGCCATTCACCGGTTCGCTGCGCTTCATCGGAAGACAGATCGTACTGACCGATACCGGCATGGGTATCGATGACGCGAAAGGCTTTCTCCTTGCGTTTCAGATGTTCGATGCAGCGAGACAGGACGAGATGCTTCAGGACGTCGGCGAAGTTGCCGGCGTGAAAGGCATGGCGGTAGTTCACGGCTGTTCTGCCGGTCCAAGCTTTTCGCCTGCGGACGCAAGAAGCGCAGCCTCGTCTTCCGCCGTCAGGTTGGAAAAATGCGTATATCCCTCGCGCATGCTTACCTTTCCTTCAGCCACCAGACGGAGAGCGAGGGGGTAGAGATGGTGCTCCATCTGCAGGACGCGTTTCGACAGCGTCTCCTCTCCATCGTGCAGAAGAACCGGCACCGCGCCCTGGGCGATAATCGGGCCGTCATCCATATCCTCTGTGACGAAATGGACGGTCGCTCCATGGACGCGAACGCCTGACGCCAGAGCGCGGGCGTGGGTATTGATCCCCTTGAAGCTGGGTAGGAGCGCCGGATGAACGTTGAGCAGCCTGCCTTCCCATTTCTGGACGAAATCGGCTGAGAGCAGGCGCATATAGCCGGCAAGGCAGACGAAATCGGCATCGAGTTCTTTGATTGCTGCGCTCATCGCTGCATCGTGCTCGGCGCGGCTATCGTAGTCCCGGTGAGGGATGACGTGTGTCGGAATGCCGAAATCCTCGGCTGTGGCGAGGCCTGCCGCGTCGGGCCTGTTAGACAGGACGCCCACGATCCTTGCAGGAAACGCAGGATCGAGCGCCGCGCTGATGAGAGCCCGCATATTGGTGCCGCGGCCTGAAATCAGAATGGCGATGCGTTTGCGATCCTGACTCATGAAAACAGTTTGCCGCTATATCGTACGGCGTCGCCGCTACGGGGCGTCACCGAGCCGATGACCAGCGATGGCTGCCCGACCTGTTCCAGACTCTGGCGCACGGTCTCGACCTCATCGGACGCCACAACGACGACCATGCCGACACCGCAATTGAACGTCCGCAGCATCTCTTCTTCGGCAATATCGCCTGCTGTAGCCAGCCAGGAGAATACCGGTGCCGCTGTCACGGCGGAGAGATCGATTTCGACGCCGAGATCATCGGGCAGCACGCGCGGAATGTTTTCGGTGAAGCCGCCGCCCGTAATATGCGCCATCGCCTTGATCGCGCCGGTTTCCCGGATCGTCGCAAGCAAGGGTTTGACGTAGATACGTGTCGGCTCGATCAAAGCTTCGCCGAGGGTGGTCGAAGAATCGAAGGGCGCCGGCTCCTCCCATTTCAGGCCGTGGACCTCCACCAGCCGGCGGACCAGCGAAAAGCCATTGGAATGGACCCCCGAAGAGGGAAGCCCCAGAACCACATCGCCAGCGCCGATGTCCCGGCGCGGCAGCAATTGTCCGCGTTCGGCCGCCCCGACGGCAAATCCAGCCAGATCATAATCGCCCTCGGCATACATGCCGGGCATCTCGGCCGTTTCGCCGCCGATCAGGGCGCATCCGGCTTGCCGGCAGCCTTCCGCAATACCCGAAACAATCGATGCGCCCTGCTCGGTGGATAGTTTGCCCGTCGCAAAATAATCGAGAAAGAGCAGCGGCTCTGCGCCCTGCACGATCAGATCGTTGACGCACATCGCCACAAGATCCACGCCGACCGTGTCGTGACGACCGGTCTCGATGGCAATGCGGAGTTTCGTCCCGACGCCGTCATTGGCGGCAACCAGGATCGGATCGGAAAAACCGGCTGCTTTCAGGTCGAACAATCCGCCGAACCCGCCGATCTCGGAGTCGGCGCCGGGCCGGGCGGTCGAGCGGACCATTGGCTTGATCTGATTGACGAGGGCATTGCCTGCGTCGATATCGACGCCGGCGTCAGCGTAGGTTATCCGGCTTTTCGAGGTGTCACTCATGGGCAATGTGTCATCCGGTCGGTTGGCAGGCACGGGAGCGCAATTGACACGAAAGCACGTCCGCAGCAAGGCGGCAGAGCCGGACGCCTTTGCTTTGCACCGGCCAGTTCTTAGGTGAAGCTCATTTGATGGAGGTGGTGGCCTTGACGATCCCGAACCTGATTACGCTTTGCCGCCTCATCATGGTACCCCTGATCGTCTGGGCTCTTCTGGTGGGCTACTGGTCGGCCGCACTCTGGCTTTTCGTCATCGCCGGTCTGTCCGACGCGGTCGACGGCGCATTGGCACGCCTGTGGGGCCAGCAAAGTTCGGTGGGAGCCTATCTCGATCCGATTGCCGATAAGCTATTGCTGTCATCCACCTTTATCATGCTCGGGTTTGTCGGTGCGCTTCCACTTTGGCTCGTCGTCATCGTCACCTTCCGCGATATCGGGATACTCGGCGGCGTTCTGCTTGCGCGTGAAATGGGTTCGCCCATGGTGATTCGGCCGATTCTGCTTTCGAAGCTGAATACGGCCGCTCAGATCGTTCTCGCAGGGCTTTGCCTCGCTCGTGGCGCCGATCTGGTTTCGATGGATGGTACGATCCGCCTTTTCATCATTGTCTGTGGCTGCTTGACCGCCGGATCGGCGGCGGCCTATGCCTCACTATGGTTCCGACATATACACGAGGCCGAGTAGGATCATGACGGATGACCGGCCACTTCTTCCCGTGCCGCAGGCCAGCGCGTCCACCTCGCCGGCGCTTATCACCGACAATGCGCTCTTGCGCCGACGTGTTCTGTTCTGGGGCACGGTGGCGATCGTCTCGCTGATTTTCCTGTGGGTCTTCCGTTCGGTCCTCATGCCATTTGTCGTTGGCATGCTGCTGGCTTACTTCCTCGATCCGGTGGCCGATATGCTGGAGCGTCGCGGCTTGTCGCGGACGCTGGCGGCAATTGTGATCCTGATCGTCGCGATCGCGCTCTTGATCCTGGGCTTCGTTCTGATCGTTCCTGTTCTTGCCAATCAGCTTTCCAGCTTCATCGAGCGACTGCCGGAGCTTCTTTCCAATCTTCAGGCTCTGATCACGTCTTACGGACCGGCCTGGCTGGAGCGAGTGTTCGGTGTGGACGAGGCGACCTTGCAAAGGGGCTTGAACGAAGCGCTGTCGCAGGGCTCCGGTTTCATTGCGTCGCTCCTGGAATCGATCTGGAATTCGGGGGCGGCGCTGGTCGACATCGCCGCTCTCGTCGTCATCGCTCCTGTCGTCGCCTTTTACATGCTGATCGACTGGGACCGCATGATCGCTTCCATCGACGAGCATGTTCCGCGCCGCCATGTCGAGACCGTGCGGGCTATCGCAAAGGACGTCGACCGCGCCGTTGCCGGGTTCATACGCGGCCAGGGCTCCGTCTGCCTGATCCTCGGCATCTACTATGCCATCGGCCTGACCCTGGTGGGACTGAATTTCGGCCTGTTGATAGGGCTTGGTGCAGGAGTGATCAGTTTCATTCCCTATATCGGCTCGACCGTCGGCCTCGTCGTCGCGCTGAGTGTAGCGCTTGTCCAGTTCTGGCCCGAATGGCCGTGGATATTGGCCACTCTGGCGGTCTTCTTCTCGGGCCAGTTCATCGAGGGCAACATCCTGCAGCCAAAGCTGGTGGGCGGGCAGGTCGGTCTTCACCCGGTCTGGCTGATGTTCGCTCTCTTCGCGTTTGGAGCGCTTTTCGGTTTTATCGGCGTTCTGATCGCGGTTCCCGCTGCGGCGGCGGTCGGCGTGATCGTCCGCTTCATGCTCCGCCGCTATCGCCATTCGCATCTTTATGACGCCACGAAATATTCGTGACGGTGACATCATGAATGATTCGAAATCTGATCGCGGCGGGACAGGACGTCATGAACAGTTGCTGCTGGATCTGACGCGCGATCCAGCACTCAGTCGGGACGACCTTGTGGCGACGCCTGCCAATCGCTCGGCCCTTGCGCTCGTCGATTCATGGCCGAACTGGTCCTCGCCCATAGCCGTCCTCCATGGGGCAGAGGGGAGCGGCAAATCCCATTTGGCCGCGATATGGAAGGACAAGGCTTCGGCCCGCGCCGCCGATCCGGCTGCCGTGGATGGCGGCGCCATCGAACATGCAATGGTAGGCGGTGCTATCCTTATCGAGGATCTGGACAGTCATACGCCCGACCAGACCGGCCTTTTCCATCTGATCAACGCCATAAGGCAGGGCGGTGGATCTCTGCTGGTCACCGCGCGGACGTCTCCGTCGGGTTGGCGTCTGACTCTGCCGGATCTGGTGTCGCGCCTGCGCTCCGTCTCACTGGCCGAGATCGGACCGCCCGACGACATGCTGCTCGAGGCGGTATTGGTAAAACTGTTTTCCGATCGTCAGATCAGTCTCGATCCGGCCGTCGTGACGTTTCTTATGCCGAGAATAGAGCGGTCGCTTTCGGCCACGGCGACCCTTGTCGAAAGGATCGATCGCCGGGCGATGGCGCAGCGGTCCGCCGTAACGCGTCCCCTCGTGGTCGATGTTCTGCGTTCGATGCAGCAAAGCGGGCAAGAAGAGCCCGGGACCGATTGACAGAACAGTGGAAACGGGCCATGTCGCAGCCGACGGCAACGACCCGGAGCGTAGCGCAGCCTGGTAGCGCATCTGGTTTGGGACCAGAGGGTCGCAGGTTCGAATCCTGCCGCTCCGACCATCGTCGCCGGCGCAAGCTCTTAACCGGGATGCCGTTATGCTATCCCGCAGATCGAAGGCGAATGGAGGCCAGATGACCGCGCGCATCTATAGTCCCGCCAAGACGGCCATGCAGTCGGGCAAGGCCAAGACAGGCCGTTGGCTTCTGGAATTCGAGCCGGAAGAGCGCCGTGCCATCGACCCGCTGATGGGATACACCTCGTCCTCCGACATGAAGAGTCAGGTCAAGATCTGGTTCGAGACAAAGGAAGAGGCCGTCGCTTACGCAAAGCGTCATGGCCTTCCTTATCGCGTCGAGGAGCCGAAGGAGCCGGCCCGGCGCGCCATATCCTATTCCGATAATTTCCGGTATGATCGCAAGACACCCTGGACCCACTGATCCGGCGGTTCGTCATCGCGCCTCGGCGCATCATTCGGCCCCTTAGCTCAGCTGGATAGAGCACCGGCCTTCTAAGCCGATGGTCGCAGGTTCGAATCCTGCAGGGGTCGCCATGCGACACTCTAAACATTCTACCCGCTTGAAGCTCATTCTATTGCCGGCAAGCATCTTGATGCGATGCGCCGGAAAGGGGATGACACCCCACAATATCTTACATATATAGAAAGTAATATATATATTGAGGCGTGTGAGTTGACGGCTCAGATGCTCGTGTCATTGGCATACGAAGGAGCATTTCATGGAAAAACCGAAAGTCCGCGGATTTTACGAACCACAGACCAGTTCGATTCCATATGTCGTCTCATGTCCCGCAACAGGCAAGGCCGCGATTATCGATCCCGTCCTGAATTTCGATCCCAAATCGGGCCGGATCGCGACCCACAGCGCCGATGAAATCCTCAAATTCATCGCGGAAGAAGGTCTGACGCTCGACTGGATATTGGACACGCATCCCCATGCGGACCATCTTTCAGCAGCCTGTTATCTCAAGGGAAAGACAGGAGCGCCGACGGCGATCGGAGCGCATGTGACCGAGGTCCAGGCCCTATGGAGAGATATTTACAACTGGCCGGACTTTGCGGCCGACGGCTCACAGTGGGACCGGCTCTTTGAGGAAGGCGACCGCTTCAATGTGGGTGAAATCGAGAGCCGCGTGCTTTTCTCGCCAGGCCATACCTTGGCTTCGGTCACTTATGTGATCGGCGACGCAGCTTTCGTTCATGATACTCTGTTCATGCCCGATGGCGGCACCGCGCGCGCCGACTTTCCAGGGGGCAGCGCCAAGATACTTTGGCGATCAATACAGCAGATACTCTCTCTGCCTGATGAAACGCGCGTTTTTACCGGTCACGATTATCAGCCGGGTGGTCGTGAGCCTGCCTGGGAATCGACGGTCGGAACACAGAAGCGGCAGAATATTCACGTAAAAGAGGGGACCGCCGAAGCGGATTTCGTCACTTTGCGGGAAGAGCGTGACAAGACCCTTTCCATGCCTGCGCAGATACTCTTTGCCCTTCAGGTCAACACCAATGGCGGCCGTTTGCCTGCCCCGGAGGATAATGGCACCCGCTATCTCAAATATCCTCTCGACCGCCTTGAGGGTGCTGCCTGGGACCTGGACGAGTAGTGCGACGTCAAGCGGCAACAACGCGCCTCTCCGGGCCGATCACTCTATCGGTGAGCAAAATATTTCGCGGTAGTGCGTTTAAGAGCCATTGGCATTACAAACATGATTATATATATCAGGTTTAATTCCTTGTATTGGCTGTCTTCTTAGGTCGTCCTTGCCCTTGCACTCACTGGCGCGCTGGGCTAGTGCGGCATCATTTCGAGAACCACTCGGACATTGAGCCTCGGGCGTCGCAGCCTATTCTCCTTTGCTCAAGTGACGGGTGGCAAAGGAGATGCCGAGCGTGGACCAACTTCTCGCTTCCTACCTTCCGGTGCTGATCTTTGTGGGCGTGGCGCTGATTATCGGCCTGGCCCTGATGGTCGCGCCTTTCATCATCGCTTACAAGGATCCCGATCCGGAGAAACTGTCGGCCTATGAGTGCGGGTTCAACGCCTTTGACGATGCCCGCATGAAGTTCGACGTCCGGTTTTACCTGGTGGCGATTCTCTTCATCATCTTCGATCTGGAAGTGGCGTTCCTCTTCCCATGGGCCGTCTCGTTCGGCGTGATCGGATGGTTCGGTTTCTGGTCGATGATGCTGTTCCTCGGTGTCCTGACGATCGGCTTCATCTACGAATGGAAGAAGGGGGCGCTGGAATGGGACTGACCACTTCCGACAAGGCCGTAACGGCTGGCGACGGGACTGTCGTTGCACCGTCCCCGAAGGGTATTATCGACCCGAAAACCGGCCAGCCGGTCGGGGCGAACGATCCTTGGTTCAAGGAGGTTCGCGGCGAGCTGGACGATAAGGGCTTTCTGGTCACATCGTCCGAGGCGCTGATCACCTGGGCGCGCCAGGGTTCGCTGATGTGGATGACCTTCGGCCTGGCTTGTTGCGCCGTCGAGATGATGCAGATGTCGATGCCGCGCTATGACTGCGAGCGCTTCGGTTTCGCGCCGCGCGCCAGCCCGCGCCAGTCCGATGTCATGATCGTTGCCGGTACGCTGACCAATAAGATGGCGCCTGCGCTGCGCAAGGTCTATGACCAGATGCCCGAGCCGCGCTACGTCATTTCGATGGGCTCCTGCGCCAATGGCGGTGGCTACTATCACTATTCCTATTCGGTGGTTCGCGGCTGCGACCGGGTCGTACCTGTCGATATCTACGTGCCGGGATGCCCGCCCACGGCCGAGGCACTGCTCTACGGTGTGCTTCTTCTGCAGAGGAAGATCCGCCGCACGGGCACGATCGAGCGCTAGGAGAGCGGTATGACAGAAGAGACCATGCGCGATCTGGCCGATTATCTGGGCGAAAAGCTCGGTGATACCATCGAGCAGTCGATCGTCGCTTACGGTGAACTCACCCTCGTCGTTGCGCCTGAAAAGCTGACGAAGGTTCTGAACTTCCTGAAAACCGACACGCAGTGTCAGTTCATCAGCTATATTGACGGGGCAGGGGTCGATTATCCGGCGCGGCAGAAGCGCTTCGATATGGTCCATCATCTGCTGTCGCCGCGGCAGAATATGCGAATCCGCGTCAAGGTGGAAACGGACGAGGAAACGCCGATCCCGAGCGTCACCGACGTTTTTCCGGGCGCCGACTGGTTTGAGCGTGAAGCCTATGATTTCTATGGCATCCTGTTCACCGGTCATCCTGATCTTCGCCGCATTCTGACCGATTACGGTTTCGAGGGACACCCGCTCCGAAAGGACTTCCCGCTCACCGGGTTCGTCGAGGTGCGCTGGGACGATACCGTCAAGCGCGTCATCTATGAGCCCGTCGATCTGCGCCAGGAGTTCCGCCAGTTCGATTTCCTTTCCCCTTGGGAGGGAACGGAATATGAATTGCCCGGCGATGAGAAGGCCACGTCCTGATGAGCGTGCAGCGACTGAAAGGCCAATGTCTCTGCGGCGCGGTCAAGTTCGACGCCACGCCAAAGCAGATGAACATGGGGGTCTGCCATTGCAGCATGTGCCGCCGTTGGTCCGGAGGGGCCTGGATGGCGGTCGAGGCTGAAGAAGTGGTCTACGAAAACGACAGCCATTTGGGCGTCTATAATTCCTCTGACTGGGGACAGCGTCTCTTCTGCAAGTCCTGTGGTTCCACGCTATCATGGCGCGCCAAGGACGGCTCTTCGGCTGTCGTTTCGGCTCAGTCCTTCGACGATCCATCGCGCTTTGCCTTTTCGGGCCAGATCTTCATCGACGAAAAACCCGACAATTATGCATTCGCCAACGAGACAGAATGCCTGACCGGCGAAGAGGTCGTGGCAATGTTCATGGCGGGACAAGAGGCGCAGTCACATGACTGAACATAACGTCCGAAACTTCAACATTAACTTCGGCCCGCAACACCCGGCAGCTCATGGCGTTTTGCGTCTTGTTCTTGAGCTCGACGGTGAAGTGGTTGAACGTGTCGACCCGCATATCGGCCTGCTTCACCGCGGCACCGAAAAGCTGATCGAGCACAAGACCTATCTTCAGGCTGTGCCCTATTTCGACCGGCTCGATTATGTCGCGCCGATGAATCAGGAACACGCCTTCGCCCTGGCCGTGGAGCGGTTGCTCGATATCGAAGTGCCGAAGCGCGGCCAGTTGATCCGGGTGCTGTATTCCGAGATCGGCCGCATTCTGTCGCATCTGCTGAACGTGACGACGCAGGCCATGGACGTCGGTGCTCTCACGCCGCCGCTCTGGGGCTTCGAAGAGCGCGAGAAGCTGATGGTCTTCTACGAGCGCGCTTGCGGTGCGCGAATGCACGCAGCCTATTTCCGTCCCGGCGGTGTTCATCAGGATCTCCCAGATCAACTGGTCGAAGACATTGCAACCTGGTGCGATACCTTCATGCAGACCATGCAGGATCTGGATGAGTTGATTACCGGCAACCGCATCTTCAAGCAGCGCAATGTCGATATCGGCGTCGTTTCGCTGGACGATGCGTGGGCGCTCGGTTTCTCCGGCGTCATGGTGCGCGGCTCCGGGGCCAAGTGGGATCTTCGCAAGAGCCAGCCCTATGAGTGCTACGACGAGATGGAATTCGACATCGCCATCGGCAAAAATGGCGACTGCTACGACCGTTATCTGATCCGCATGGAAGAGATGCGCCAATCGGTTCGCATCATGCGTCAGTGCTGCGAGCGTCTTCTCGGCAAGGAAAAGGTCGGTCCCGTTTCCAATGTGGACGGTAAGATCGTTCCGCCGAAACGCGGAGAGATGAAGCGCTCGATGGAAGCGCTGATCCACCATTTCAAACTCTATACCGAGGGCTATCACGTGCCCGTTGGGGAGGTTTACGCTGCCGTGGAAGCTCCGAAGGGCGAATTCGGCGTCTATCTCGTTGCGGACGGGACCAACAAGCCTTATCGCTGCAAGCTGCGGGCGCCGGGTTTTGCCCATCTGCAGGCAATGGATTTCATTTGCCGCGGGCACATGCTGGCCGACGTTTCGGCCATTCTCGGTTCGCTCGACATCGTGTTCGGAGAGGTGGATCGATAATGTGTTTCGTCCGTGCCGCCGACCAAACCAGAACAACCGGTGAGAAATAATGTCCGTCCGTCGTCTCGCTGTCGATGAAGTCCAGCCAGCCGCATTCGCATTCGATGCGGAGCGGCAGGCAGAGGTCGATAAATGGCTGCTGCGCTATCCTGCGGGTCGCCAGCAATCGGCGGTGATCCCGCTGCTGATGCTTGCGCAGGAGCAGGAGGGCTGGGTGACCAAGCCGGCGGTCGAAGCTGTCGCACGGACGCTTGGAATGCCGCTGATCCGCGTTCTTGAAGTCGCGACCTTCTATACGCAATTCATGCTTTCGCCGGTCGGCACAAAGGCGCACATTCAGGTTTGCGGGACCACGCCGTGCTGGTTGCGCGGCGCCGGCGAGCTTATCGAGCATTGCCGTACGCATATTCACCCCGAGCCGCTGCATCCCAACGACGAAGGGACACTGTCCTGGGAAGAGGTCGAGTGTCAGGGCGCCTGCGTCAATGCGCCGATGGTCATTATCGGCAAGGATGCCTATGAGGATCTGACGGTCGAAAAGCTCGACGAGATCATCCAGGCGTTCGAAGCCGGCAACGGTTCGGAAGTGCCCACGGGCCCGCAGAACGGGCGCGTTTTCTCCATGCCGGTCGAGGGCGCAACGACGCTGACCGACGAAGATGCGATCATCGTCAAACGAGATGCAAAACCGCAAAGCGGGCGCGGCGATCAGTCCGCGTCACGGCGCAATGCAAAAATCGAAACGGCGGCCGACACGGTCGCTGCGCTTGAGAAGATGATGGCCGGCGAAACCACGGCCGCCGCAGTGCAGTCGAACCAGCCGACAGGCGAGCCGGGCTATTCGCTTTCGGCGTCCGGTCAGCCCGTCGCGATGACCGCCGAGACCAAGATCGATAACGACGAACGGCTTGAAAACCCGCGATCGACCCGCGAGATCACGGATCAGGCGCCACCGCCCTCCGACGTGGGCGCGGGCGTGGGCGAAGCCGCTGAAATGGCCGAGAAGATGGGCGAGCCGTCCGGAGAGCCTTCCGGCGGTGACAAGCCGTCCGATGCCGAGCGCGCTGAGATGACGAAGGCGGCCAAGCCCGATGGCGATGCGCCGGAGGCCGATACCTCCATCGAGGGGCCAGCGGATGCCGAAGGACCGGGTTATCGTGATCCCGCTCAGCAGTCCGGCGGTGGCGACAAAAGCGACAGCAGCCCAGCGGTGGCCGTTGCCGATGATGAAGTCGGTCGTGCCGACGAGAAGGTCTCGGGCAGCGAGGGCCTGACCGATGAAAGCCTCATCAATCGCGATGGTGACGGCGAGGATCTGGGCGGCACCAATGCCGCAGCGACCGGCGACGATGCAAGTGACGAGCAGACTTCGAAAGCGGCATCCCGCAAACAGCCGAAGAAGCAGGCGGAAACGGCTCTCGACGATGCCGGTTCGCGTGAAGGCGATACCCAGCAAGCAAGCATGCTGGCTGGTCCGTCCGGCGAGGAGACACCTGCACCGCCTTCCGGCGACGATGAAGAGAAGCCGGAGCTTTATGAGGGGCGTCCGAACGATGCCGATGATCTCGGCATGATCGCTGGTATCGGACCGAAGATTCATGCCAAGCTCAACGATTTGGGCATCTATAAATTTTCGCAGATTGCATCATGGACGCCTGAGAACGCCGCGTATGTCGATCGGCATCTTTCGTTCCGGGGCCGTGCCGAGCGTGAGCGCTGGATCGAGCAGGCCGATGCACTGGCTGCCGGTGGCGCTGACGAATATGAGCGCCGTTTTGGCAAGAAGCCGCGCTAGGGAGTGACGATCATGCTTGCAGATAAGGATCGCATCTTCACCAATATCTACGGTCAGTTCGACAAGAGCCTGACCGGCGCGATGCGGCGCGGCCATTGGGATGATACCAAAGGGCTCATCGAGAAGGGGCGCGACTGGATCATTGGCGAAATGAAGGCTTCAGGTCTTCGTGGCCGTGGTGGCGCTGGCTTCCCGACCGGTCTGAAATGGTCGTTCATGCCCAAGGAAGTTGGCGATCGGCCGCATTATCTCGTCGTCAACGCCGACGAATCGGAGCCGGGCACCTGCAAGGACCGCGAGATCATGCGGCATGATCCGCACACTTTGATCGAAGGGTGCGTGATTGCCGGTTTCGCGATGGGCGCACATGCCGCCTACATCTATATTCGCGGCGAATATATGCGCGAGCGCGAGGCGCTGCAGCGCGCTATCGACGAGTGCTACGACGCGGGCCTGCTGGGTGTGAACAACGTCCATGGCTACGATTTCGACGTTTTCCTTCATCATGGCGCGGGAGCGTATATCTGCGGTGAAGAAACGGCGCTTCTCGAAAGCCTCGAAGGCAAGAAGGGCCAGCCGCGTCTGAAGCCGCCTTTCCCGGCGAATGTCGGTCTCTATGGCTGCCCGACGACCGTCAATAATGTGGAGTCGATCGCTGTCGCGCCGACCATTTTGCGCCGCGGCGGCGCTTGGTTCGCGGGTTTCGGACGGGAAGGCAACACGGGAACGAAGCTGTTCTGTGTCTCTGGCCACGTCAATCAGCCAGCCACGTTCGAAGAAGCGATGGGCATTCCCTTCAAGGAACTGATCGACAAGCATTGCGGCGGTATTCGCGGCGGCTGGGACAATCTGCTGGCGGTGATTCCAGGAGGCTCTTCGGTGCCGCTGGTCCCTGCCGAGCAGATCATTGATGCACCGATGGATTTCGATGGACTGAAAGAACTGAAGAGCGGACTTGGAACCGCGGCGGTGATCGTCATGGACAAGTCCACGGACATCGTCAAAGCCATCGCTCGTATTTCCTATTTCTACAAGCATGAGAGCTGCGGCCAGTGTACACCGTGCCGTGAGGGCACGGGCTGGATGTGGCGCGTCATGGAGCGTCTTGTGCGCGGCGAAGCGCAGAAGCGCGAGATCGACATGCTGCTGGAAGTCACCAAGCAGGTCGAAGGACACACCATCTGCGCGCTCGGTGATGCGGCGGCCTGGCCGATTCAGGGGCTGGTCCGGCATTTCCGTCCGGAAATCGAGCGGCGAATCGATGAATTCACCCGCAACGCCGATGCCGACCGACCGGCGCTGGTGGCGGCGGAATGAGAGAAACGCAAGAATATGCGAGGGGATGGCCGGTCAACGGCTTGACCATCCAGGCGCGCATGGCGATACGAACCACGCCTCCAATGGGGCGCATCTACCGCACGACGAGTTCTGGCAAAGCCAGCGCTGCGGCTGGGCAAGGAAACGGATCGATATGAAAACGGTCAAGGTCGACGGCAAGGAAGTCGAGGTTCCGGATCACTACACGCTGCTTCAGGCATGCGAGGAGGCCGGTGCCGAAATCCCGCGTTTCTGTTTTCACGAGCGGCTTTCCATTGCAGGCAATTGCCGCATGTGTCTGGTCGAGGTGAAGGGCGGACCGCCCAAGCCTGCGGCGTCCTGCGCCATGGGTGTGCGTGATATGCGCCCGGGACCCAATGGCGAGCCGCCAGAGGTCTTCACGAACACGCCAATGGTCAAGAAGGCCCGCGAAGGCGTGATGGAATTTCTCCTGATCAACCACCCCCTCGATTGCCCGATTTGCGATCAGGGCGGCGAATGTGATCTGCAGGATCAGGCAATGGCCTTCGGCGTCGATTCCTCGCGCTATGCCGAGAACAAGCGCGCGGTCGAAGACAAATATATCGGCCCGCTTGTGAAGACGATCATGACGCGCTGCATTCACTGCACGCGCTGCGTCCGCTTCACGACCGAAGTGGCCGGCATCTCGGAATTGGGGCTGGTCGGTCGCGGCGAGGATGCCGAGATCACCACCTATCTCGAGCAGGCCATGACCTCCGAGCTGCAGGGCAATGTGATCGATCTTTGCCCGGTCGGCGCTCTGACAAGCCGTCCCTACGCTTTCCAGGCTCGCCCCTGGGAGCTGCAGAAAACCGAAACCATCGACGTGATGGATGCTGCGGGCTCGGCGATCCGCGTCGATACGCGTGGCCGCGAAGTGATGCGCATCATGCCGCGCACCAATGAAGACGTGAACGAGGAGTGGATCTCCGACAAGACGCGGTTCGTCTGGGATGGGCTGCGCACCCAGCGTCTCGACCGACCCTACATCAAGGTCGACGGCAAGCTGCGTCCTGCGTCCTGGAACCAGGCTTTTGCCGCGATCGCGGAAAAGGTCTCTGCGACATCCGGAGATAAGATCGGCGCTGTCGCCGGTGATCTGTCGGCAGTGGAAGAAATGTTCGCCGCCAAGATGCTGCTGGAGAGCCTCGGTTCCGCGAATACCGATTGCCGGCAGGATGGCGTGAAGCTCGATCCGTCGAAGGGCCGCGCTTCTTACCTTTTCAACCCGACCATTGCCGGTATTGAAGAGGCCGACGCGATCCTGATCGTCGGTGCCAATCCCCGGTGGGAAGCGCCGGTCATCAACGCGCGTATCCGTAAGCACTGGCGCGCCACTGACCTGCCGATCGCACTGATCGGTGAGCATGTCGACCTGACCTATGACTATGCGCATCTCGGCCGCGGCGCTGCGAGCCTCGGCGATCTTGGCGAGTTCGCCAACGTCCTCGGAAATGTCAAGAAGCCGCTGGTTATCGTCGGCCAGGGCGCTCTGACCGGCGACAATGCTGAGGCTGTTCTCGCACGGGCTGCGGAGCTTGCTGCGGGCGACGAAGGCTGGAACGGTCTGTCTGTGCTGCACACAGCGGCTTCGCGGGTGGGCGCGCTCGATATCGGGTTCGTTCCCGGCGAGGGCGGCAAGCCTCTCTCGGCCATGAATGATATGAATATTGTCTTCCTGCTTGGCGCGGACGAGTTCGACGTGAGCCGTCTGGGCGACGCCTTCACCGTCTATATCGGCACACATGGCGATCGTGGCGCGCATCGCGCCGACGTGATTCTGCCGGCGGCGACCTACACCGAGAAAAACGGCACTTACGTCAATACGGAAGGCCGGGTGCAGATGACGACACGCGCCGGTTTTGCGCCGGGAGATGCGCGCGAGGACTGGGCGATTCTACGCGCCCTTTCGGACGTGCTGGGTCATAAGCTGCCGTTTGACAGCTTGGCTCAGCTTCGTGCGAAACTTTATGAAGCCACGCCGCACCTTGCGGCTGTCAACGATATCGAAACGCCGGAAGCGGCAGCGCTTTCGTCGCTCGCCAAAGGCGATCTGGGGACAGGCGATTTTGTTTCGCCGATCGCCGATTTTTATCTCACCAATCCGATCGCCCGTGCTTCGGCGGTCATGGCCGAATGCAGCCAGCGCTTCGTACAGGGCGCGGTCAAGCAGGCCGCGGAATAAGGGTAGGGCAGGGGACCGATGGAATTCTTCACCACTTGGGTGCTGCCGGCGCTGATCATCCTGGGACAGTCGCTTTTGCTGCTGGTCTCGCTGCTCGTGATCCTGGCTTATCTTCTCTATGCGGACCGTAAGGTCTGGGCGGCCGTCCAGCGGCGTCGCGGGCCCAATGTCGTCGGGCCGTGGGGCCTGTTTCAGAGCTTTGCCGACCTTTTGAAATTCGTCTTCAAGGAGCCGATCATCCCGGCTGGTGCGAATAAGGGCGTGTTCCTTTTGGCGCCGCTCGTAACATCGGTTCTCGCAATGGCCGCCTGGGCCGTTATTCCGGTGGCCGAAGGCTGGGCCGTGGCCTCGATCAATGTCGGCATTCTCTACGTCTTCGCCATTTCCTCGCTCGAGGTTTACGGCGTGATCATGGGTGGATGGGCCTCCAACTCGAAATATCCGTTTCTGGGCGCACTTCGCTCGGCTGCGCAGATGGTCTCCTACGAGGTCTCGATCGGTTTCGTTCTGGTGACCGTGTTGCTTGCTGTCGGCTCGCTTGATCTGTCGCAGATCGTGCTCAGCCAGACGGACGGACTGGGTACGCGTCTCGGCCTGCCCAACACCTTCCTGGACTGGCACTGGCTGGCGCTCTTCCCGATGTTCATCGTGTTCTTCATCTCGGCCCTTGCGGAGACGAACCGCCCGCCATTCGATCTGGTCGAAGCGGAAGCCGAGCTCGTCGCGGGCCACATGATCGAATATTCCTCAACGCCCTTCCTGCTCTTCTTCCTCGGAGAATATGTCGCCATCGTCC
Source organism: Notoacmeibacter ruber (assembly GCF_003668555.1). Lineage (NCBI taxonomy): Bacteria > Pseudomonadati > Pseudomonadota > Alphaproteobacteria > Hyphomicrobiales > Notoacmeibacteraceae > Notoacmeibacter > Notoacmeibacter ruber. Next base: position 1,078,979 of record NZ_RCWN01000001.1, read on the forward strand.
TGATGTGCGCGCTGACGACCATCCTCTTCCTTGGCGGCTGGCTGCCTCCATTCAATTTCGTACCATTCACCTGGGTGCCGGGTGTGGTCTGGTTCATCCTGAAGGTGCTGCTCGTCTTTTTCATGTTCGCCATGGTCAAGGCTTTCGTTCCGCGCTATCGCTACGACCAGCTTATGCGTCTTGGCTGGAAGGTCTTCCTGCCGATCTCGCTTGCCATGGTTGTGATCACCGCATTCGTGCTGAAGCTTCTCGAAGGTGGCGTGGCATGACAGCAAATCTGATCGGACTGATCGCTGGACTGGTTCTCGCAGCCGTTGATTTCGCGCTGCTGACGATGCTGGGCCGGCGCATGGATCTGGCCGGTCCGCGCGGTGTGCTGCGCATCACGGCAATCGTTCAGTTGATTGCCTTTCCGATCATCGGCTGGTTCCTCGGCCCATATTTGTTTGGAGAGATCTGATGGCTGGTCTCGCTCAGGCCGCAAAGTCGCTGCTGCTTATCGAGTTCGTCAAGGCGTTCGGCCTGTCGATGCGACAGTTCTTCGCGCCGAAATACACGATCAACTACCCGTACGAGAAAAACCCGCAATCGCCTCGCTTCCGCGGCGAACATGCGTTGCGTCGTTATCCGAACGGCGAAGAGCGCTGCATCGCCTGCAAACTGTGCGAGGCCATCTGCCCCGCACAGGCGATCACCATCGAGGCGGGACCGCGCCGAAATGACGGCACGCGCCGGACCGTGCGTTACGATATCGATATGGTGAAGTGCATCTATTGCGGCTTCTGCCAGGAGGCCTGCCCGGTGGATGCCATCGTGGAAGGGCCGAATTTCGAGTTTTCGACCGAAACACGCGAAGAACTCTACTACGACAAGGAAAAGCTGCTTGCGAACGGCGATCGCTGGGAGCAGGAACTGGCACGGAATATCAAGCTCGACGCACCCTATCGCTGAAGCGCGACGAGATTGAGGGGACAGACTTACGGAGCACTGGCATCCGTGAGCGGATTTTGACACAAGGCGGCACCGTACGCCGAACCGAGGTTGGCCGAACGTACTGGCCGGCCGGGACGACAGGGAACGAACCATGGAACAGGGCGCATTGCTGACCGGGCTACCGGCCGCGTTCTTCTATCTTTTCTCGGTGATCGCAGTGGCATCCGCCTTCATGGTGATCGCCGCGCGCAATCCCGTGCATTCGGTTCTCTATCTCATCTTGACCTTTTTCAACGCAGCGGCGCTGTTCCTTCTGACCGGCGCCGAGTTCCTCGCGATGATCCTGCTGATCGTCTATGTCGGCGCAGTCGCCGTCCTGTTCCTCTTCGTCGTCATGATGCTGGATATCGATTTCTCCGAGCTCAAATCGGGCGTGCTGCAATATGCGCCGATCGGTGCCCTCGTCGGTCTCGTATTGCTGGCTGAACTCGGCATCGTCCTTGGCGGCTCGGTATTCGGGCCTGAAACAGCCGGAAATATCGTGCAGCCGATCCCGCCTCTCGCAGTCCGTGAGAATACGGCGGCGCTCGGTGATGTCCTCTATACCGACTACGTCTTCTTCTTCCAGTTGGCTGGCCTGGTGCTGCTGGTCGCCATGATCGGGGCGATCGTGTTGACCCTCCATCACCGCAGCGGGCTCAAGAGGCAGTCCATTCCGCAGCAGGTCGCGCGGACACCGGAGACGGCGATCGAAGTCGTCAGTGTTGAAAGCGGCAAGGGAATCTGATCATGAGCGTCGGCATCGGTCACTACCTGACCCTTTCAGCCATTCTGTTCACGCTGGGTGTCTTCGGGATCTTCCTGAACCGCCGGAATATCATCATCATTCTGATGAGCGTCGAACTGATCCTTTTGGCGGTGAATATCAATTTCGTCGCCTTTTCCGCGCAGCTCGGCGATCTCGTCGGGCAGATATTCTCGCTCTTCGTGCTGACCGTTGCGGCCGCCGAAGCGGCCATCGGCCTCGCTATCCTCGTTGTGTTCTTCCGCAACAAGGGTTCGATCGGGGTTGAAGACGTCAACCAGATGAAAGGCTGAGGCCGGATCACCATGTTTCACCTGATCGTCTTCCTGCCGCTTATTGGCTTCCTGATCGCCGGTCTCTTCGGCCGCTCCATCGGCGCCAAGGCGAGCGAGTATGTGACCACCGGCTTCCTCTATGTCGCCGCTGTGCTGTCCTGGATTGCCTTCTTCGATTTCGGGCTGGGCCATGAGGAGGCCATGGTCGTTCCGGTCATGCAGTGGATGAATATCGGTTCGCTGGCCGTCGACTGGGCGTTCCGCATTGATACGCTGACCGTCGTCATGCTGGTCGTTGTCAACACGGTGTCCGCTTTGGTGCACACCTACTCGATCGGCTACATGCACCACGATCCGCAGCGGCCGCGTTTCTTCGCCTATCTGTCGCTCTTCACCTTCGCCATGCTGATGCTGGTGACGAGCAACAATCTGGTGCAGATGTTCTTTGGCTGGGAGGGGGTCGGCCTGGCCTCCTATCTGCTGATCGGTTTCTGGTACAAGAAGCCGTCCGCCAACGCTGCGGCAATGAAGGCCTTTATCGTCAACCGTGTCGGCGATTTCGGTTTTCTGCTCGGCATCTTCGGCATTTTCCTGCTGTTCGGATCGGTCAATTTCGATACCATCTTCGCCAATGCGCGCCAGTTCGATCCGTCAGGCGAGATGAGCTTCTTCGGCTATGGCGTTCCGGCAGCAACCGCCATTACCGTGACCTGCCTCCTTCTGTTCATGGGTGCCATGGGCAAGAGCGCGCAGGTGCCGCTTCACACATGGTTGCCGGACGCGATGGAAGGCCCGACACCTGTTTCGGCCCTGATCCACGCGGCCACCATGGTCACCGCCGGTGTCGTGATGGTGGCCCGTCTGTCACCGATCTTTGAATTGTCTCAGACCGCGCTGGTGGTCGTGACGGTGGTCGGTGCGATTACGGCGTTCTTCGCGGCCACCGTCGGTCTCGTGCAGAACGACATCAAGCGCGTGATCGCCTACTCGACCTGTTCGCAGCTCGGCTACATGTTCGTGGCGCTGGGCGTCGGCGCGTACGGAGCGGCGATTTTCCACCTGTTCACGCACGCCTTCTTCAAGGCGCTCCTGTTCCTGGGTGCGGGCTCGGTCATCCATGCCGTATCGGACGAGCAGGACATGCGGTTCATGGGCGGGCTTCGCAAGCACATCCCAGCCACCTACTGGATGATGATCATCGGGACGCTGGCACTGACCGGCGTGGGTATTCCGTTCACCGCGATCGGCACCGCCGGCTTCTTCTCCAAGGACGTCATCATCGAGACGGCCTACGCCAGCCACAGCGTGGTTTCGACCTTCGCCTTCGTCATGCTGGTTGTCGCGGCTTGCTTCACGTCCTTCTATTCATGGCGACTGATCTTCATGACGTTCCACGGTACGCCGCGTGCCACGGCAGATGTCATGCACCACGTCCATGAATCGCCATGGGTGATGCTGATTCCGCTCTTCATCCTCGCAGCGGGCGCGATCTTCGCGGGATTGCTTTTCGAGGGGTTCTTCTACGGGCATGAATATGGAGAGTTCTGGAAGGAATCGCTCTTTGTAGCTGGCGGCAATGAATTGCTGGAAGAGTTCCACCACGTTCCGGTGTGGGTCGCTCTCTCGCCCTTCATCGCCATGCTGCTCGGGCTCGTGTTCGCCTACTGGTTCTATATTCGCTCGCCAGGTACGCCCAAGGCGCTCGCCCAGAGCCAGTCCGGCCTCTACGCCTTCCTCCTGAACAAATGGTATTTCGACGAATTGTACGATTTTCTCTTCGTTCGTCCCGCCAAATGGCTCGGCCGCTTCCTCTGGAAGCGCGGCGACGGCACCGTCATCGACGGGCTCGGTCCAGACGGAATTTCGGCCCGCGTGGTCGATGTCACAAATCGGGTGGTTCGCCTGCAGAGCGGCTACCTCTACCACTATGCCTTCGCGATGCTGATCGGGGTCGCGGCCCTCGTCACGTGGATGATGCTCGGGAGCGCCTTCTGACATGAATGACTGGCCGATCCTTTCTCTGGTAACCTTTCTGCCGCTGCTTGGAGCGCTGATGATCTCTCTCATCCGCGAGGATGAGGAGGGCTATGGTCGCCGCAATATCCGCAATGTGTCGCTGCTGGTCACGGTCGTCACCTTCCTCCTTTCTCTGGTGGTCTGGATCAATTTCGACAATGGCTATGCCGGCTTCCAGATGGAAGAAGACATCGCCTGGCTCGGCGGCAATGTCGGCTACAGGATGGGCGTGGACGGCATCTCCGTCCTGTTCGTCATCCTGACCACGTTCCTCATGCCGATCTGCATCATCGCCTCCTGGCGGGCGGTGCAGCACAGGCTCAAGGAATATATGATTGCGTTCCTGATCCTGGAAACGCTGATGATCGGCGTGTTCTGCGCGCTGGATCTGGTGCTCTTCTATGTCTTCTTCGAGGCCGGTCTCATCCCGATGTTCATCATCATCGGTGTCTGGGGCGGCAAACGGCGCGTCTATGCCTCATTCAAGTTCTTTCTCTACACACTACTCGGCTCGGTGCTGATGCTGCTCGCCATCATGGCGATGTATGGCATGGCCGGTACGACCGACATCCGCGAACTGTTGGCCTATGATTTCCCGGCCGGTATGCAGACCTGGCTCTGGCTGGCCTTCTTTGCCTCCTTTGCGGTGAAGATGCCGATGTGGCCGGTTCATACCTGGTTGCCCGATGCGCACGTGGAAGCACCGACGGCAGGATCCGTTCTGCTGGCCGGTATTCTCCTGAAGATGGGCGGCTACGGCTTCCTGCGCTTTTCGCTGCCCATGTTCCCCGACGCATCCGTCTATTTCCAGCCCTTCGTGATGACGCTTTCGGTGGTGGCGATTGTCTACACCTCGCTCGTCGCCCTGATGCAGGAAGATATGAAGAAGCTGATCGCTTACTCTTCGGTTGCGCATATGGGCTATGTGACGATGGGTATCTTCGCCTTCAACGAGTGGGGCGTTCAGGGCGCGATCTTCCAGATGCTGAGTCACGGCCTGGTGTCCGGCGCGCTCTTCCTCTGCGTGGGCGTGGTCTACGACCGGATGCACACCCGCGAAATCGCGGCTTATGGCGGCCTGGTCAACAACATGCCGAAATACGCCGTGGCGTTTCTGATCTTCACCATGGCCAATGTCGGCCTGCCGGGAACGTCTGGTTTCGTCGGTGAATTCCTGACGCTGCTCGGCACGTACCAGAGCCAGCCCTGGTTTGCCGCGGTTGCGACGCTTGGCGTGATCCTTTCGGCTGCCTATGCGCTGTGGCTCTATCGCCGCGTCGTTTACGGCAAGCTGGAGAAGGAGAGCCTGAAGGGGCTTGTGGACCTTTCCGGCCGTGAACGCTTCATCATCTATCCGCTGGTCGCGCTGACCATCCTTTTCGGTGTGTGGCCGATGCCGATCTTCGACGTCACCGCCGCTTCCGTCGACCAGCTTCTCAATGAAATCGGACGCGCCGTTTCCGACGGGGCGCAAGCCGCAGCATCTCTGCCGCGCTAGGGGAACATCGCATGACGATTGATCTCAACTCGGGACTCATCGCTCTTGGGCCGGAACTACTCATCGTTCTGGGCGCCATACTTCTGCTGATGATCGGGGTATTCGCGGCCAATAGCGGCATGCGCATCGTGAACGGCCTCGCTGTGGCCTTTCTTCTGGCTGCCGGCGCGCTGGTGATCCTCATGCCGAGCGATACGTCGGCCTTCAACAATGCTTTCGTCTCCGACAGCTTCACGCGGTTCATGAAGGTTCTGACGCTGATCGGCTCCGCCGTAACCATGGTGATGAGCGTTGGGTTCGCCAAGGCCGAACGTTTCGACAAATTCGAATTTCCGGTTCTCATCATGCTCGCCACGGTTGGCATGATGTTCATGATTTCCGCCGACTCGATGCTGACTCTCTATATGGGCCTCGAGCTTCAGAGCCTGGCGCTCTACGTCGTCGCCGCGATCAATCGCGAGAGTGTGCGCGCGACGGAGGCCGGCCTGAAATATTTCGTGCTCGGCGCGCTGTCGTCGGGAATGCTGCTTTATGGGATCAGCCTCGTTTATGGCTATACGGGCACGATCGGCTTCGAAGGTATCGCACTGGCCGTCACTGGCGAAGAGCGTCAGCTTGGCCTCCTGTTCGGGCTTGTGTTCATTCTTGCGGGCCTTGCCTTCAAGATCTCCGCCGTGCCGTTCCATATGTGGACGCCGGATGTGTATGAGGGCGCGCCGACTCCGGTGACTGCCTTCTTTGCCGCAGCGCCGAAAATGGCCGCCATGGCTCTTCTCGTTCGCGTGGTTATGGACGCTTTCGAACCGTTGACCACCGACTGGCGTCAGATCATCACCTTCATCTCGATTGCTTCGATGGCGCTAGGCAGCTTCGCAGCAATTGGCCAGCGCAACATCAAGCGCCTTATGGCCTATTCCTCGATTGGCCATATGGGATTTGCGCTCGTTGGTCTCGCGGCTGGCACGCAGGCGGGTGTGCGTGGTGTGGCTATCTACATGCTCATCTATCTGGCGATGACGCTCGGCAGCTTCGCCTTCATTCTCGCCATGCGTCGCAAGGGCGGCAATTTTGAAAATATCGGCGATCTGGCAGGCTTGTCCTCGACCAATCCGCTTATGGCTGTCGCTTTGACCGTGCTGATGTTCAGCCTGGCCGGTATTCCGCCGCTCGCGGGGTTCTGGGCAAAGTGGTACGTCTTCCTCGCAGCTATCGAAGCGGATCTCTACGCGCTTGCCATTATCGGCGTCGTGGCGAGTGTGGTGGGCGCCTTTTACTATCTGCGCCTCATCAAGATCATGTGGTTCGACGAGCCGGTCGGACGGCTGGAGCCGGTTCAGGGTGAACTCGGCACAGTGCTTGGTCTTTCGACAGCCTTCACGCTTCTCTACGTCATCATTGCCGGGCCGGTTGAAGCTTCGGCCGAGATCGCCGCTCGCGCATTCTTCGCCGGGTGACCGAGGCAGGAACGTCCAGCACAGACGAACTGAAGGCCGATCCTCTCTGGCCGGAGGGGGTTGGCCTCGTCCTTCTGAACGAGGTCGACAGCACCAACGCCGAGGCGCGCCGTCAGGAGAACCTGGGACTGGACGGTCCGTTCTGGGTGATGGCCCGTCGGCAACTGGCCGGACGGGCCAGGCGCGGACGCAATTGGGTCAGTGAGGCCGGTAATCTTTACGCCTCGCTCCTCCTTCCAATGACTTCGGAATCTTCAGCGATCGGAACACTCCCGCTTGTCGCCGCGCTTGCGGTGCACCGTGCCATAGAGCAGGTGCTGCCCCATCACGAGCAACGTTTAAGGCTGAAATGGCCCAATGACGTCCTGATCGGCGGCGCCAAGGTCAACGGCATCTTGCTGGAAGCCGGCGGATCCATGCGTCAGCGTTCGATTATTATCGGCTGCGGCATCAATTGCGCGCATCACCCTGATAATCCTGCCTATCCGGCGACGGATCTCCTTGCGGAAGGTGTCGATATAACACCGGCGCAGCTTCTGCCACGCCTTGCCCGGCAGATTAACGACTGCCTGGTTCTGTGGAGTGAAGGACGGAACTTCGAAACGATCCGCCAATTGTGGCTGGAGCGAGCGCAAGGGGTCGGTATGCCGATCCGCGTCAACATGGAAACCACGACCCTGACGGGCCGGTTTGCCGGATTGGACTCCGAGGGCTATCTGTTGCTGGAGCGCTCCAATGGCGAGCTGAGCCGTATATCTGCCGGCGACCTCTTTTTTCAAACGAGATATGAATGAACGACAGTAAGAACGAACTCGTTTTCGCGCCGCTTGGCGGCGTCGGCGAAATCGGCATGAACTTCGGCCTTTATGGCTTTGGCCCGCCGAAAAAACGCAAATGGATCATCGTCGATTGCGGCGTGACCTTTCCGGGACCGGAATTGCCGGGCGTCGATCTGGTTCTGCCCGATATCGCGTTTATCGAGGCGGAGCGGGAGAACCTGCTCGGCATGGTCATCACCCATGCCCATGAAGACCATTATGGCGCTATACTGGATCTTTGGCCGCGGCTGCGGTGCCCCATCCATATGAGTGCATTCACCGCAGCGATGCTGGAAGCCAAACGGGAGCCGGAGCATCAGCTCGATCTGGACATCCACCTTTTCCAGGCCAATGACACGTTCGATCTTGGCCCGTTCAGCCTCAAGGTTATTCCGGTCACTCACTCCATTCCCGAGCCGTTCAGCCTGCTCATTGAAACCACGCTCGGCCGTGTGCTCCATACGGGTGACTGGAAGTTCGATCCCGAGCCCGCGATCGGTCAGCCCGTGGATCAGGACCAGTTTGCCAAGATTGGTGATGACGGACTGCTGGCTCTCGTCTGCGACAGCACCAATGCGATGACGGATGGCGAAAGCCCTTCGGAGAAGGCCGTTAATGAAGGATTGCGCGAGCAGATCGAGAAAGCGCCCGGGCGGGTGGTGATCACGTCGTTCTCCTCCAATGTCGGCAGGATTCGTTCGATCATGGAAGCGGCCCGCGATAGCGGTCGTTCGCTTCTGGTGCTGGGGCGCTCGATGAGGCGTGTCATGGATGTGGCGGGCGACCTTGGCTATTTGGACGGACTGCCGGAACCGATCCCCGAAGACGAGGCCGATAACATACCGCGGGAAAACCTTGCGATCCTCTGCACGGGAAGCCAGGGCGAGCCGAGGGCGGCGCTGGCGAAACTGTCGCGGGACGAGATGCGCGCCGTCAGCCTGACCAAGGGCGACATGGTGATCTTTTCGTCCCGGGCCATTCCAGGCAATGAAAAAGCGATCAACGACATCAAGAACGGCCTGATCGAGCAGGGCGTGCGGATTCTCGAAAACAGCGAGGCGCTCGTCCATGTTTCGGGGCACCCGCGCCGGAATGAATTGCGGCGCATGTATCAGCTGACCCGACCATCCATTGCGGTCCCGGTCCACGGCGAGGCAGCGCATCTCTCCGCTCACGCCGCATTGGCCGCCGAGGAGGGCATCGCGCAGGTGGCGTCGATCCGGAATGGCGATGTGCTCCGGCTCGCGCCGGGCGACGCGGAGATCGTCCATCAGATCGAGGCGGGCCGCGATTACAAGGACGGTCTTCTTTATGGCGATGACCGGCAGGTTGGCCTGCGCGATCGCCGCAAGCTTTCCTTCGCAGGGATTGTCTGCCTGAACGTTATCCTCGACGAGAAACTGCAGCTTCTCGACGATCCCGACATTGAGGCGGTAGGCTTGCCGGAAGCCGACGGGCAGGGCGACGATATGGAAGACGTGCTTCTGGAAGCCGCGATCGGGGCGATCAACAGCATTCCGAGCAAGCGCCGCCGCGATCTAGATCTCGTCGCGGAAGCGGCTCGTCGCGCCATTCGCGCGCAGGCACGCGACGTGTGGGGCAAAAAGCCCCTGGTTACCGTATTCGTATCGCAGGTTTGAACGGAGAAGGAGGCTGACAATGATCGGTCGTCTCAATCATGTGGCTATAGCGGTTCCCGACCTTCTCGCTGGCGTCGCGGTTTACCGCGATACGCTCGGCGCCAATGTCAGCCAGCCCCAGCCTCTTCCAGAGCATGGGGTGACGGTGGTCTTTATTGAATTGCCGAACACCAAGATCGAACTTCTGGAGCCACTCGGCGAAAATTCGCCGATAGCGGCTTTTCTGGAAAAGAACCCGGCAGGTGGAATGCACCACATCTGTTACGAGGTCGAAGATATCGTCGCCGCAAAGGCGCGTCTTAAAACACAAGGCGCACGTGTGCTGGGTGACGGCGAGCCGAAGACCGGGGCGCATGGCAAGCCGGTTCTGTTTCTTCATCCGAAGGACTTTACCGGCACGCTCGTGGAGCTGGAGCAGGTCTAGGCGAGATGGATTGGGCTTTTCTCTTCGCTGTCTACTTCGTGCTATGGTGGATCACGCTATTCGCGGTTCTGCCATTTTCGCTCCGCACACAGGATGAGAGCGATGAGGGAGTCACGCTCGGAACCAGCGATAGCGCGCCGGAAGTTGGACGACACCATGTGCTGAGGGCATTCCTTCGGACAACCCTGGTTTCCGCGTTGCTGCTTGGCGCTTACATGCTGGTGAGTTGGGCAACGGGCTGGTCGCTTGCAGACCTGCCGGTGCTGGTGCCCAATATGTAAGGACGGAACGTCCCTCCTAAGGAAAACGGGACCGCTAAGCGGTCCCGTTTTAAGTTCGAACGCGTGATCTACCCCCGCAATGCGGGTCGGCTGCGAGTGACGCGCCGCGATCTCATCCTCCCAAGACAAAAGACGCGTTCTGTTTGACCGGTTTGAACCCGGCTCTTGCATGTGCCGGGCACACAAGCAGAGCGAAAGCCTCTTGTCACCCGAATTTTGGCTTATGCGGCGAAAAACTTATGATGCACTGCAAAAGGTCCGAATGTTTGCTCAACAGTCGAACAATACTGCTGTGACGTTTACGAAAAGGTCAATTAAGAGGGGCGTCCGGTGAAGCCGGGACTGTCCATGATCGTCACATCGTCCTTGACGATGAGCCGCAGCCTTGGCGGTTTTAATCGCATCGACTCTGCATTAGAAGTCCGCTCAAACTCCGGTCATCGCGACCGATTCTCTCACCCCTTCCGGAATTCAAGGGCTGCCTCACATGCGTTTGTCGCACTACTTTCTGCCCATCCTTAAAGAAACGCCTCGTGAAGCCGAGATCGTTTCACACCGTCTGATGCTGCGCGCCGGCATGATCAAGCAGCAGGCGGCGGGCATTTTCAGCTTTCTGCCGCTCGGCAAGAAGGTGTTGGACAAGGTCTGCGACATCATCCGCGAGGAGCAGGACCGGGCAGGGGCGATCGAGATCTTGATGCCGACCGTCCAGCCGGCCGATCTTTGGCAGGAGAGTGGACGCTACAACGCTTACGGTCCCGAGATGCTGCGCATTCGCGACCGCCATGATCGCGACATGCTCTATGGTCCGACCAATGAAGAGATGGTGACGGATATCTTCCGGACCTATGTACGATCCTACAAGGATCTTCCGCTCAATCTCTATCACCTTCAGTGGAAATTCCGCGATGAGGTCCGCCCGCGCTTCGGGGTCATGCGGGGCCGCGAGTTTCTGATGAAGGACGCCTATTCGTTCGATCTCGATTACGAGAGTGCGAAGATCGCCTATTACCGGATGTTCGTCGCCTATCTGCGGACATTCCAGCGCTGCGGATTGACCGCCATCCCGATGCGTGCCGATACCGGCCCGATCGGCGGCGATCTGTCTCATGAGTTCATCGTCCTTGCGGAGACCGGTGAATCGGAGGTCTTCTGCGACCGAGCCTTTCTTGAATATGACACTCCCGGCGCGGATACCGACTTCTCGGATGCCGAGGCGTTGTCCGATCTGGTTGCCAAGTGGACCACCCCTTACGCGGCGACCGACGAAATGCATGACGAGCAGGCTTGGGGGGCATTGTCCGATGACACCCGTATCAGCGCACGGGGTATCGAGGTTGGTCACATCTTCCATTTCGGAACGAAGTATTCCGAGCCGATGGGCGCGAAGGTGACCGGACCCGCTGGCGCCCAGGTGCCGGTTTCCATGGGAAGCTACGGCATCGGGCCGACGCGGTTGCTCGGCGCGATCATCGAGGCCAGCCATGACGAGGCCGGCATCATCTGGCCGCAGAGCGTCGCGCCGTTCGACGTTTCGATCATCAGCATGAAGGTTGGTGACGATCTGTGCGACGACGCCGCTGAAAAGCTCTACCGTGCCGCAAAGGAGGGTGGGCTGGATCCCTTGCTGGACGATACCGATGCGCGGGCCGGTGCCAAGTTCGCAACGCACGAGTTGATCGGCATTCCGGTTCAGATCGTCGCTGGCCCCAGAGGGCTTGCCGAAGGCAAGGTGGAACTGCGCGCCCGCGCCAGTGGCGAAAAGCGTGAGTTGTCGCTCGACGAAGCATTGAACATGCTGACGGCAGGCGCCCTTCGATGAGTGCGGAGGAGGCGATAGCGGATCATGACGGCAAGGCCCGTCCGTTCGGCCGGTTCGAGCGCATGGTGGCGTTCCGCTATCTGCGCGCACGCCGCAAGGACACTTTCGTCTCGGCCATCGCGCTGATTTCCTTCATCGGCATTCTGCTGGGCGTTGCGACCCTGATTATCGTGATGGCTGTCATGAACGGTTTTCGCGAGGAACTGCTGAACCGCATTCTGGGAACCAACGGTCATCTGATCGTCCAGCCGATCGACTCGCCGCTGGATGATTACGAGACGATTGCCAGCCGGATTTCGGCATTGGCCGGGGTTCAGGCCGCTTTGCCCGTCGTTGAGGGGCAGGCGCTGGCCGACGGTAAATCCAACGTCAGCACCGGTGTTATCGTCCGCGGCGTTCGCGATGAGGACCTGCCGAAGCTCAACATGGTGACGCAGAATATTCGGCAGGGCAGCTTCGACGGGTTCGAGACCTCGGAAGGGGTGGCTGTTGGCATTCGACTGGCCGAAAACCTTGGTCTTATCGCCGGTGATCTGATCACGCTCACCTCGCCAAATGGCGACGTGACGCCGATGGGGATGGCGCCGAGGGTCAAGGCCTATCCCGTGACGGCCATCTTCGAAATCGGCATGAGCGAATATGACGCGGCCATCGTCTATATGCCCCTGTCGGAAGCGCAGCTTTATTTCAATCAGGAAGGGCAGGTGGGCTCCATCGAGGTCTTCCTCGACGAACCCGACGACGTTGATGCCATGGCCGAGGCGGTGAGAGAGGCGGCCGGGCGGCCCGTCCTCCTGACCGATTGGCGGGAGCGCAATCGCAGTTTCTTCTCCGCCCTTCAGGTCGAGCGCAATGTGATGTTCATGATCCTGACGCTGATTGTGCTGGTTGCGGCTCTCAACATCATTTCAGGGCTGATCATGCTGGTGAAGGACAAGGGCCGCGATATCGCCATCTTGCGAACCATCGGTGCCTCGCGCGGATCGGTGCTGCGCATCTTCATCATGACGGGCGCGGCGATCGGCGTGACTGGCACGATAGCGGGCCTTCTGATTGGTTTGCTCGTCTGCGCCAATATCGAGAGTATTCGCCAGTTCTTCTCCTGGTTGTCCGGCACCACGATCTTCGATCCCAATCTCTATTTTCTGAGCCAGTTGCCGGCGAAGCTGGATGTTGGAGAGACCGTCGCGGTGATGATCATGGCCTTGACGCTGTCCTTCTTCGCAACGCTCTTGCCAGCTCTCCGTGCGGCCAGAATCGATCCGGTCGAGGCCCTTCGCTATGAGTAAGACACAGCCGGTTCTGGAGCTCTGCGCGGTCGACCGCGCCTATGAAGAGGCGGCGAAGCCGCTCGTCATCCTGTCGAAGGCGGATTTCACGCTCTTTCCCGGAGAGATGGTGGCGCTGGTCGCCCCGTCGGGAACCGGAAAATCGACGCTTCTCCATCTGGCCGGGCTGCTGGAGAAACCCGACGCTGGCGATGTGCGCCTGCTCGGCAAATCCTGTGGCGACCTGACCGATGATCGGCGCACCGCCATGCGTCGCAGTGAAATCGGCTTCGTCTATCAGTTTCATCATCTTTTGCCCGAGTTCACCGCTCTGGAGAACGTGATGATGCCGCAACTGGTCAAGGGCACAGACAACGCGACGGCCCGCTCCCGCGCTCAGGAACTGCTCGATTACATGCGGGTCGGCCCACGGGCCAGCCATCGCCCGGCGGAACTGTCCGGGGGAGAGCAGCAGCGTGTCGCCATCGCGCGTGCGGTGGCCAACGCGCCGGCCCTTCTCCTTGCCGACGAGCCGACCGGGAATCTCGATCCGAAAACCTCGTCCTACGTGTTCGAAGCCCTGAGCTCTTTGGTCCGGCACGCTGGATTGAGCGCCCTCATCGCGACTCACAATTTCGACATCGCCTCCCGAATGGATCGCCGCGTTACCCTCTCTGCGGGAAAAGTCGTCGCCGCCTGATCGGCGATTAACCAAGCGGAACTCGGTTGTTCCAGAACGGCTTGCTATATGAGAACAAAAAGGATACAAAAAGCGCATAGACCATAAACAAAAGGTACCGATGATGAGCGATATTCTCCAGGACGTGGCAGCTCTGGTCTCCATTGGCAGCTTCCTTGTCGCCAGCGCATTCTGGCTTGGGGCGCTCTGAAAGCCGACCCTGTTGAAACTGGGGATTGCCCGTTCAGGCGCTCACTCGTTTCGACGCTTCGGGCGACGAACCTGGTTCAAACTTCTAGGATGGTGGAGGTTTGAACCGAATCGTCCCGATCAAGGAGCAGGCAATGGGTGCTGTTGAACAAGCGATGCCACGTTTCGTGCACCTGCGCGTTCACTCCCAATATTCGCTCCTTGAAGGCGCGCTGCCGCTCGACAAGATCATCAAAGGGGCTTTGGCCGATAATCAGCCGGCCATCGCGATTGCCGATACGGGTAATCTATTCGGAGCACTCGAATTTTCCGAAAAGGCATCGAAAGCCGGGCTCCAGCCCTTGCTGGCGTGTCAATTGGCCGTGGAATTCGGAGATCATGCCGAGGAGGGCGGGAAAGCCCGTGGTGCGACCTACGCGCCGAAGCCGTCCCTGGTCCTGCTGGCCGCAACCGAAACCGGATGGGCCAATCTGGTTCGGCTCGTCAGCCGGTCCTATCTCGACGTCCCCGCGGGCGAACCGGCGCATGTGACGCCGGACGATCTGTCAGACCTCGCCGAGGGAATTATCTGTCTCACTGGCGGGCCGAACGGGCCGATAGGCCAGGAAATCAGGGATGACCGTCTCTCCGGCGCCGAGGCGCGTCTGAAAAGGCTGACGACGATTTTCGCTGATCGACTCTATGTCGAATTGCAGAGACCGTCGGGCTATGACCGGGCGGTAGAATATCACTCCGTTCGTCTGGCCTATGATCTCGATCTGCCTCTGGTCGCGACGAATGAAGCCTTCTTTCCGACACGCGATGATTTCGAGGCGCATGACGCTCTCGTCGCCATTGCGGAGGGAACCGTCATAGCGGTCGATGAGCGCAGGCGGCTTACACCCGACAATCACCTCCGTTCTCAAGAGGAGATGATTCAACTTTTCAGCGACCTTCCGGAAGCGACTGATAATACGGTTGAAATCGCGCGGCGCTGCAGCGTTCGTGCGAGGACCTGCAAGCCGATCCTGCCGCGCTTCGCCGGCGCTGACGTCGATGATCCGGCGGCCGTCGTCGCGGCTGAGGCGGCCGAACTGGCGCGCCAGGCGCATGAGGGTCTGAGTGCCCGCCTCGCGCAGCACGGTCCCTGGGAGGGGCACAACGAGCAGGACTACCGCGATCGTCTCGACTACGAGCTCGGCATTATCGAGCGCATGGGCTTTCCGGGTTACTTTCTGATCGTCTCGGACTTCATCAAATATGCCAAGAGCGAAGATATCCCTGTCGGGCCGGGGCGTGGTTCGGGTGCGGGGTCGGTGGTCGCCTGGGCGCTGACGATTACCGATCTCGATCCGCTTCGTTTCTCCTTGCTGTTCGAGCGCTTTCTCAATCCGGAACGTGTTTCGATGCCGGACTTCGACATCGACTTCTGCCAGGAGCGACGCGAGGAGGTGATCGCCTACGTCCAGCGCAAATACGGGCGCGATCAGGTCGCACAGATCATCACATTCGGCTCGCTTCAGGCCCGCGCTGTGCTGCGCGATGTTGGGCGCGTTCTTCAGATGCCCTATGGCCAGGTCGACCGGCTCTGCAAACTGGTGCCCGCCAATCCCGCCAACCCGGTGACCCTGGCGAAAGCGGTCGAGGACGAGGTTCGCTTTGCCGAGGAGATCGAAAAGGAACCGGTCGTCGGTCGCCTGATCGAGATCGCCAAGAAGCTGGAAGGTCTTTATCGCCACGCCTCCACGCATGCGGCGGGCATCGTGATCGGCGACCGGCCACTCTCCGAACTGGTGCCGATGTATCGCGATCCGCGCTCCGACATGCCGGTCACCCAGTACAACATGAAATGGGTGGAGCAGGCGGGTCTCGTCAAATTCGACTTTCTCGGTCTGAAGACGCTGACCGTGCTCGACACGGCGAAGCGTTTCATTGCCCGCAAGGGAGAGGATATCGACCTGGGCTCGTTGCCACTCGACGATGCGACGACGTACGAAATGCTGTCGCGGGGCGAAACGGTCGGCGTCTTCCAGGTTGAAAGCGCGGGTATGCGCAAGGCGCTGCTCGGCATGAAGCCCGACTGCATCGAGGATATCATCGCACTGGTCGCGCTCTATCGGCCTGGTCCGATGGAAAACATACCGGTCTATAACGACCGCAAACATGGGCACTCGGAGATCGAGTCGATCCATCCGAAGATCGACTATCTCGTGCGTGAGACACAGGGCGTCATCGTCTATCAGGAACAGGTGATGCAGATCGCCCAGGAACTTGCGGGCTATTCGCTTGGCGAAGCCGATCTGTTGCGCCGCGCCATGGGCAAGAAGATCCGCGCCGAAATGGACAAGCAGCGTGTCCGCTTCGTCGACGGCGCGGTTGAGCGTGGCGTCGCCAAGCCCAAGGCGAACCAGATCTTCGATCTTCTGGCTAAATTCGCCGATTACGGTTTCAACAAATCGCACGCCGCCGCCTATGCGATCGTTTCTTATCAGACCGCCTATATGAAGGCGCATCATCCGGCAGAATTCTTGGCTGCCTCCATGTCGTTCGACATGGCCAACACGGATAAGCTGAACGAATATCGGCGCGACGCGGAAAGGCTGGAGATCGAGGTCCGTGCGCCCGATGTCCGCTATTCCCGTCACCTATTCGAGGTGCAGGATGGCGCGATCCTCTATTCACTCTCGGCGATCAAGGGGGTCGGTGAAGCGGCCGTCCATCATATTGTCGAGCAACGCCATGCTCTTGGCGGCTTCGCATCTCTTGCGGATTTCTGCGAAGCGCTTGATCCGCGCATCGTGGGCAAGCGTGTCTTGGAAAGCCTGATCTGTGCCGGCGCGCTGGACGGTTTCGGCGAGCGCCGCGAAGCGATGATCGCCGGGTTGGAGCGGATGATCGGTCTTTCCCAGCGCACACAGGAAAGCCAGATCAGCGGTCAGGCCGATATTTTCGGCTCGGGATCGGACGCGCTTGGCGAGCGCCTTCGCCTGCCCGCCGCCGAACGATGGACCAGCGCCGAAAAACTTCACCGCGAATATCAGGCTGCCGGTTTTTACATCTCGGCCCATCCGCTGGATGAATACAAAGAGGTCCTGTCACGCATGCGGGTGCAGAACTGGGCCGAGTTCGCCAACGCGGTACGGCGCGGCGCCAAGGCAGGCCGTTTGGCAGGCACCGTCACCAGCAAACAGGAACGCCGCACCCGAACCGGCAGCAAGATGGGAATCGTCATGTTGTCGGATCCGACCGGCACGTATGAGGCCATTCTCTATTCTGAACAGTTGGTCGAATATCGTGATCTTCTGGAGCCGGGCCGTCCCGTGCTGCTGACCGTTACCGCAGAAAACAGACCGGAAGGGCCGAGTGTCCGCATCGGGTCGCTGCGCAGTCTGGATGCGGCTGCCGAAAGCCAGCACTCCGCCCTGCGTGTCTTCCTGCGTGGCAATGATGCGCTGGCGGCGCTGCAACGCAATCTGGCGCCTCGCGGTGAAGGAGAGATCAGTCTTGTCGTGCTCAAACCCGATAATGGCGGGGAGGTCGAGGTCGCACTTCCCGGTCGTTATCGGGTCAATCCGTCAATCGCCTCTTCCATGAAGGCGCTGCCGGGCGTAGTGGACGTGCAACTCGTCTGAAGAGTGCTCTCTTCTGTTCATCAGGCGGAGCGGGTTGCGCAGGGCGTGAGACCGCCCGGATGTGCAGTGCGGCCCGACCTGCAATACGGATTGACTCATGCTCCAATTTCTCCGCTCCAACGCTCGTTGGCTGGCCGGCGGTTTTCTTCTCAGCTTTTTCTCATCCTTCGGCCAGACCTATTTTATCTCGCTTTCGGCAGGTGAAATCCGCGCGGAGTACGGCCTGACCAACGGGCAGTGGGGCACTCTCTACATGGTCGCGACGCTTGCCAGCGCGCTGACGCTGCCCTGGGTCGGGCGTTCCGTCGATGTGTGGCGCGCCGGTCTGGTCGGAGCGGCCTCGCTGGCCAGTCTCGCACTGGGCTGCCTCCTGATGGGGCTGGGGCAGGGTATTGTGATGCTCGGTGTCACAGTCTGGCTTCTGCGCCTCTCGGGGCAGGGCATGTGCGTCCATGTCGCGATCACGGCGATAGCGAAATGGTTCGCCGCACAGCGCGGTCGCGCTCTGTCTCTGACAGCAATCGGCATTGACTGCGGAGCTGCCATTCTGCCTCTCGCCTTTGTTTTCATCATGAGCAACCTTGGTTGGCGATCCGCGTGGCTCGCAGCGGCCGGACTGGCGCTTTTCGTCGTCATGCCGGTTGTCGGCGGGCTCTTGAGGATCGAGCGCGAGCCGCAGAGTACCGACCCCGTTTCCGAGCGTCCCGCCGTGCGTGACTGGACGAGAAAAGAGGCGCTGCGTGATCCGTTCTTCTACGCTATATTGGCGGGTGTGCTCGTGCCGCCTTTCGTCGGCACCACAATCGCCTTTCATCAGGTCTACCTGACGGAGCTGCGGGGTTGGTCGCTGGCGACATTCGCCTCGGGTTATCCTGTTTTCAGCATCGCCACCGTTGCCTCGGCCCTCCTGTGCGGATGGCTGATCGACCGTTTCACGGCTCTGCGCATCCTCCCCCTGTTTCTGCTGCCTCTGACAGCCGGCGCCCTCGTTCTCGGGCTGGGGCGCGGCGAATGGAGCATCTTTGCCTGGATGGCATGTTTCGGCATGGCTCAGGGAACGTCCAGCACGCTTCTCGGAGCGGTCTGGCCCGAGGTCTACGGGACCAAGCATCTTGGGGCCATACGCTCCGTCATTATTGCGGCGACCGTCTTTTCCACTGCGGCAGGGCCCGGTCTGACTGGCATTCTCATCGATCAGGGGGTCGATTATTCGGCGCAGATCCTGGCCATGGGCGCGGTCGCGGCTCTTTCAGCGCTCCTCTTCGTCCCTCTTTCGGCACGGTTGCGCCGCCGACTGGAATTGCAAGCCTTCGCCGCAGCTTGATCCCAAAATGAAATCCGCCTAGCGAGTCTATTCATGAAAACCGTACGCTTCGCTCCCTCCCCAACCGGCTACATCCACATCGGTAATGCCCGCACGGCTCTGTTCAATTGGCTCTATGCCAAGCGGGATGGCGGGCGTTTCATCCTTCGGCTGGACGATACCGATCAGGAGCGCTCCGAAGAGCGCTATGCGCAGGCCATTGTCGGCGATCTGAACTGGCTCGGCATCGAGCCCGACGAAACGGTGCGGCAATCCGATCGCTTTGCAACCTATGCCGCTGCTGCCGAACGTTTGAAGGCGGAAGGCCTGCTCTACCCTTGCTATGAGACACAGGAAGAACTGGAGAGGCGCCGCCGATTGCGTCTGGCGCGACGTCTTCCGCCGATTTACGGCCGTGAGGCGCTAAAGCTGAGTGAAGAGGAAAGGGCAGACCTCGAGGCCAGCGGCAAGAAGCCTCATTGGCGCTTTCGCCTGCCAAATTTCCGGGACGACCCCTTCCAGCCCGAACCGACTCCGGTCGAGTGGGATGATCTTGTGCGCGGGCCGCAACAGGTCGATCTGGCTTCACTTTCAGACCCGGTCCTCATACGTGCGGACGGAACATGGCTCTATACACTGCCTTCGGTTGTCGATGATGGCGATCTTGGCGTCACCGATATCATCCGCGGCGACGATCACGTCACCAACACAGGCGTGCAACTGGCCCTTTTCGACGCCCTTGAGCTCAAGCGCCCGAACTTTGGTCATCACAATCTGCTCACCGATCCGACAGGAGCAGGGCTGTCCAAACGCACCGGCGCCCAGTCGATCCGCGGGCTGCGCGAAGCCGGGCTCGAGCCGATGGCGGTCGCGAGCATGGCGACGCTGATCGGGACCTCCCAGTCGGTCAAGGTTTTCGATGATCTGGATGCGCTGGCAGAGGATTTCGATCCGGCTTCGGCCTCCAAGAGCGCGGCGCGATATGATGAGACGGAGCTTTGGGCTCTCAACCGCTCCATTCTTCATGAAACGCCGTTTGCCGATGTCGAGGAGCGATTGGGTGCGCTCGGTATTGATGGGGAAGAGGCGCCCGGCTTCTGGATGATCGTCCGTGCCAATCTCGACCGGTTCGAAGACGTGCAGGACTGGTGGCACATTGTGAAGGACGGGCCGGTAGAGCCAGTTTCGTTCGAATCGGATGATGACCGGAATTTTGCCCGGGCGGCTTTTGATCACCTGCCGGAAGGCGAGTGGGACGAGACTATCTGGAAGCGCTGGACCGATGCGGTGAAGGCCGAAACGGGCCGTAAGGGTCGTGGGCTTTTCATGCCGTTGCGGCTGGCGCTCACCGGTCGGCGGGCTGGCCCGGAACTCGCAGACCTGGTCGTGCTTCTCGGTCGGGAAAGAACACTGGCCCGACGGCCCTGATCGGCCCTTTCGGCATATCACGCCACACTGGCTCGGCTTCCGGCTCCCGAGACGCGGCGACAACCGTCGCATCCTCTTGTGATGCCTGCACCGGCGCGGTCTCCACTGGCTCGATATCGGCCAGCTCCAGCTCATTCAAAGGGGCGGCGGACCCCGCGGCTTCCGACACCTGGCGGCGTGACAGGCCCCGAAGCCGGATGCGCCCTTCCGCTTCATCTCTTGTTTCCGTGGTCCGAGATTCATTCGGCAGGTATGATATCTGCGTCAACACGTGATCGTTTGCGATCCCCTCGTCGAAAAGCGGAATCGAGATGGTGGCGATGACGCCGAGCGCGATGGTGATCGTGACCGTCTTGGCCATGGGGAATCCTGATGCTCAAGGAATATCTCGTCGATCCGTCGGGTGCTTTGTCAACGGATTACGAGAGACTGATCTGTATAAGCGGGGAGGCTTAATGCGCTCCTAGCGAACAGGATTAACGCGCCGCAAGCGAGCTTTTTTTTAGCCCCAAAGCTCCGGTTCGGGTGGCGAGACGAGCGAGCCCGCATAGTACAGTGCCGGTTGGCGGTCGCGCTTGAGGAGGAGGGGGCCGTCAAGGTCAACGAAATCAGCGGTCTGCGCCAGGAGAACGGCGGGTGCCATCGCCAGCGAGGTTCCGACCATGCAGCCGACCATGACGCCGAAGCCGAGTTCGTGAGCACGTTTCATCATCTGCAGGGCGGCGGTCAGTCCGCCTGTCTTGTCGAGTTTGATGTTCACGACGTCATAAAGGCCGACGAGCCTGTCGAGATCGTCCATCGTGTGGACGCTTTCATCGGCGCAGATCGGCACGGGATGGGGCACGTTGCGGAGAATCTCATCATGGCCGGCGGGCAGGGGCTGTTCCACGAGTGTGGCGCGGTATTGCAGAGCTGAAAGCAGATACTCCCGGATATTGTCGGGGGTCCATGCCTCATTGGCATCGATGATAAAGCGCGACGAGGTAGCGGCTCCGGCAACGGCATGCAGCCGCGCGTGATCGTCGTCCCCGCCGACTTTCACCTTGATGAGAGGGCGGTGCGAGGCAACCCGTGCGTGAGCCGCCATCGTCGCGGTGTCGCCCATCGAGACCGTAAAGGCCGTGGTGACTGGGACCGGCGGCATGGAGCAGATATCGACGTGAGCGCGTCGGCCCGAGCGCTTGGCCTCAATGTCCCACAATGCGCAGTCGATAGCGTTGCGTGCGGCGCCGGCTGGCAGAGCTTCCAGCAGTGCATAGCGGTCCATTCCGTTCTCGATCGGCCCGCGCAACTGCTCGATTTGCGACATGACGCTTTCTTCGGTTTCTCCATAGCGGGCGTAGGGCACGCACTCGCCTTGACCGCGAGCGCCATCCTGCCCGAGACTGACCCGGACGACGCGCGCCTCCGTTTTCGCGCCTCGCGATATCGTGAAGGCACCCGCGATCGGAAAACTCTCCGGCGTGACCGTTAGCGTCCGTGACATGCGATCTCCTAAATGAAATGTCGCCTCTATTGGCAGATGACATGAGTCGGCGACGCGGATATTGAAGATCGTATGGCAAATGAAGGCAACATGGCCGAATCGTCTTCCACCCGTGCGGCTGCCGGGGTTGAGGAAAGCCGCTCCGACGGCGCTCAGGAACTGGCGCTGACCGGCAACTGGACAACCCGCGGCATTGCGCAGGTCGATAGCCGCATGCGCGAGGTCGCTGACGGCTCGGCCGATAATGTGATCTTCGATTTCGGTCCGATGGAAAATATCGATACGGCCGGGGCGTTTGTCATTCGGCGAACCGTCGAACAGCTCCGTCAGGCGGGGAAGTCGGTTGAACTCCGCAATACCGATGCCAACGACGAAACGCTGCTCGAAGCTGTCGCGGAAGCCGCGGGGCAGAATCTGCCGGAGAAGCCATCGTCCAGTTTCGGCCTCTTGACGCCGTTTGCGGCAACCGGTCGCTTCGTCTTTACCGCCTTGGGACAAATCAAGGACGCTTTCGGAATCCTTGGCTCCGCGATTGCCGGCTCGTCCGGACACGGAATTTCGATCACGGCCATCACCGCGCAGATCGACCGGATCGGAGTGGGCGCCATTCCGGTGGTTCTGCTCATGAATGCCATTATCGGCGCGATCGTCGCCCAGCAGGGCGCGTTTCAGCTTCGCTATTTCGGAGCCGAAATCTTCGTGGTCGATCTCGTATCCGTCCTCGTCCTTCGAGAAACGGGTGCTCTGATAACGGCCATCATGATCGCGGGCCGTTCGGGCTCCGCTATCACCGCCGAAATCGGATCGATGAAAATGCGCGAGGAGGTCGATGCTCTCAAGGTGATCGGGCTCAATCCCACCGGCGTCCTGGTTTTTCCCAGACTGGTGGCGATGATGATTTCGCTGCCCTTGCTGACCGTGGCTGCCGATGCGGCCGGCCTGGGCGGGGCGATGGTGATCGCCAATTATTATTCCGATATCAGCTACACGGCCTTTATCGACCGAATGCAGAACTGGATCGATCTTTCCACAGTTCTTGCGGGTCTCATAAAGACGCCTTTCATGGCGCTCGCCATCGGGGTCATCGCCTCGATGGAGGGCCTGCGCGTTGGCGGCAGTGCAGAAAGTCTCGGTCAGCGCGTGACCGCTTCGGTTGTCAAGTCCATCTTCGTGGTCATTGTGCTCGATGGTTTCTTCGCCATCTTCTACGCCTCGATCGGGTTCTGAATTGATGGAAGAAGAACAGACCGTCGACAAGACCGAGTGGCAGTCCACCCACGCCGGTGAACGAAAAGTCATTCTCTCGGCAGAAGACATCACAGTCCGATTCGGAAGCCAGACCGTGCTCGACGGGCTCGATCTCGATGTCTATGCGGGCGAGGTACTCGGCTTCATCGGCCCATCAGGGGCCGGCAAGAGTGTGCTCCTCAGAACCATTCTGGGCCTCAACAAGAAGCAGGGCGGGACCATCAAGCTTTTCGATCAGAATATCGAGGAGCTTGACCAGGATGAGCGCAAGGCCATCGATATGGCCATGGGCGTTCTCTTCCAGCAGGGCGCCCTGTTCTCGTCGCTGAATGTGCTGGAGAATATCCAGGTTCCGATGCGCGAATATCTCAACATGCCAAAAGCTCTCATGGATGAGCTCGCCATGTTGAAGATCGAGATGGTGGGGCTAGCCCCTGAAGCGGCGTGGAAGTTTCCCGACGAACTTTCCGGCGGCATGATCAAGAGGGCAGCACTGGCCCGCGCACTGGCTCTCGATCCCGCGATCGTCTTTCTTGACGAGCCCACCTCTGGGCTCGATCCGATCGGCGCGGCGGATTTCGACGAACTGGTCGGGCAATTGTCCAAGACGCTCGGGCTGACCGTCTATATGGTGACGCACGATCTCGACAGTCTGTTCTCCGTGTGTGACCGAATTGCCGTACTCGGTAACAAGAAGGTCCTCGTTGCTGGCACCATAGACGACATGCTGGTATGTGAGGACGAGTGGGTGCAGTCCTATTTCAACGGAAAACGTGCCAGGCAGATCAAGCGATGATCGTGCGAGCGGTCACAGCGAAGTGATGAACGACTGATGGAAACACGCGCAAACTATGTCGCAGTCGGTGTCTTCACCATTGTGCTGCTCCTCGCCGCATTCGGCTTTGTCCTCTGGACAAGCGGAGCAGGCGACAAGACGGAAACGGTCACCGTCCAGTTCCAGATTCCCGGTTCGGCCGGTGGCCTTTCGCGCGGCAGTCTCGTGACATTCAACGGCGTGCGGGTCGGTACGATCACTTCCGTTTTCATCGACGGAAACCGGCCGGATGTCGCTCTGGCCAACGCACAGGTCGATATCATGACGCCGGTGACGCCTTCGACGGAAGCGTCCGTCGGTATCGCCGGGCTCACAGGGACGGCCAATATCGAACTGTCCGGCGGCGACCCCGACCAGGAGAATATTCTGCGCAAGGCCGCGGCGGAAGATCGGCCGGCGGTGATCCAGGCGCGGCCCTCTCAGCTGAGTACGATCCTGGAAACGGGCGAGAGTATTCTGAACCGTGTCAATCAGGTCGTCGGCCAGTTGGAAGGGTTCACCACGGATGCTCGTGAACCGTTGACGCAATCTCTCCAGAACGTTGAAGAATTTACGTCGGCACTCGCGGCGAACTCGGACGGTATTGGCGATTTCCTCGCCGCTGCGGGTGATCTCTCCGAAACGATCTCCGGCCTTTCAGGCACGGTGTCGACCTCCGTGGAGCGAATCGAACAACTGCTTGCCGCCGTCAATCCCGAGGATCTTGGCCAATCCGTCGCAAATGTGCGCCAGATCACACAGGAGTTCGTTGGGGCCTCCGAACGCATCTCTGCGCTTGTCGAAGAGGCCCGAGGGTTCGTCGGCGAGTTGGAGCCCGGAGCAGGGCAACGCCTCATCGCCGACGCCACACAGACGCTCTCATCCGTTCGTGATGTGGCCGACAGATTGGATGAGAGAATCGATCCCATCGTCGAGAGTTTGCAGAATTCTCTTCAGAAGGCTGAGTCGGTTCTCAACGAAGTCGATCCTGAAGATATTCGCCAGACCGTTTCCAATGCTCGGCAGGTGTCGCAGCAGCTCACGGGTCTGGCCGAGAAGATCGATACGATCGTGGCGAAGGCGGATATTTTCCTCGGCGATGTCGAGCCCGGGGCCGGCAGTGCCCTTGTCGCCGATGCACGCTCGACGCTTTCTTCCGTGCAGGAGATCACGCAGGATGTCGGCTCGCGGATCGACCCGATCGTCAAGAGCGTCCAGCGCTCGGTTGAGCGGACGGAAGCCATATTGGACTCGGTTGAGCCGGAGCAGGTCGATCAAACGATGGAGAACGCCCGCGAACTCGCCGAGCGTCTCAATGCGGCATCGGTACGGATCGACGGTATTCTTGCCAAGGCGGACGCCTTTATGGGTGGCCTGGACGCCGACTCGGGCGATACGCTGATGACCGAAGCGCAGCGCACTCTGGCGAGTATCCGCGAGGCTGCCGCGACCATCCAGCAGACGTCAAATACGCTGAATGGCCGGATCGATCCGATTGCCGGTTCGATCCAGAACTTTACCGATCGCGGGCTGTCCGATGTGCGTGATCTGGTCAATCAGGCCAGTCGCTCCATCGAGCGGATCGAACGTAGCCTGACGGATCTGGGGCGCAACCCGCAGCGTGTGATCACAGGCGGCGAGGGCGAGGTGAGAACCTATGGGGGCCGTCAGCGCCGCTGACAAAGCGTGACCTGCAGGCGACACGACCCCTGTAAAGTGAGCGTGAGGCCGATGCGAGCCTTGGCATTGCTTGACTTGCCATGGCCCTTGTCGCCTAGTCGCCGACGATCAGCCTGGCGACGGACGGACAACAGGAAGAGAAGCGGAATTTCGTGAAAGATTCAGGTTCAATCGGAGAAGGTCTTGCAACCGCGCTGAAGGGTGCGCCGCGAGTAGGAGCGATCCTGGCGCTTGCCGCCATGCTTTCGGGCTGTGCTCTTGTGGGCGGTGGCACGCCGTCTCTCGATACGTTTGGCCTCACCGCTCCCGATCCCGCCGTCAGCCGCTCGACCCGCCGGCAGATCCTTCTGCCGGAGCCGAGTGCCGTGAAGGCGCTGGATGACCAGAATATCGTAGTCATGACCAGTCCCACCATGGTGACATATCTGGAAGGGGCACAGTGGAGCGATCGCCTGCCCGTTCTAGTGCAGTCGAAACTTCTCCAGTCCTTCGAAATGGCTGGCATCGCTGGTGTTGGTACGCCGGGCGAGGGGCTGGCTATCGATTACCAGCTCATCACGGATATCCGGGCTTTCGAGATTCGCGCGGACGGTCCGGAGACCGCCTATGTCGAGCTGTCAGTACGACTCCTTAATGATCGCAACGGGCAGGTTATGAGGCAAGCCGCGTTTGAGACGGAAGTCGCCGTCACCGGCGCAGGCTCACAAGCCTATGCCAGTGCGCTGAACAGCGCGTTCGAGGACGTTGCCCTTCGTGTCGTGAACTGGACTCTCGGGCTCATCTGAGCTTTCCCAAAACGGCATCGTAAGATGATGCCGGTGTGAACGCGCGGTGTCCTGCCTAGGCCTGCCGCTCGGGTACCGTCACGACAAGTCCGTCCATATCGTCATTGAGGATGACCTGGCATGACAGGCGGGACGTATCGCGTGCATCATATGCCAGATCGAGCATGTCTTCTTCCATGACGTCCGGCTCTCCGACGACGTCCATGAATTTCTCATCGACATAGACATGGCATGTCGCACAGGCGCACGCGCCGCCGCATTCGGCTTCAATGCCGGGCACGGCGTTTCGCACGGCTGTCTCCATCAGCGTCGCGCCATTGGATGCATCGATTTCAAAGCGCGTCCCATCGGACGCGACGAACGTGACTTTCGGCATGATATCCTCGGGGAGACAAAAGACCCGGATCGGCGTTTGCCGATATTGGCAACGCTGCCGGATTGGCAAAGCCGCGCAGTGCTGTCAACTCTTGGGGTCGCCTTACGAGATGCCGGTCAGCGCAGGATCGAAGCGCAGAATTCTTGAACTTTCTCGATTGAAACGATGAGCTCGCTCAAAGCCTCTTCGCTTGCGCTGTCTTGTTCCAGGCGCTCGGCTGCTTCGGCCAATTGCATCGCGCCGACACCGCGAGCCGATCCTTTGAGGGCATGTGCGAGAAAGTGCCGCTCCTTGGCGCTGCCGTGTTGAAGCCCCGCCAGAGCCTGCTTTACCTGCGTGCAGAAAAGCCGCAGCACCTCTTCGGCCAGAGCCCGGTCACCGAACGTCTGATCGGAGAGGTGGTCGAGATCGATCGGACGGCCATGTGATTTTGCGCATGTCTCTCCGCCTGGTCGATCGAAGGCGACCGTGTCGATTTTGCGTGCAAGAATCATGAGGGACTCCTTGGCGCTGAGGGCTTGCCATTCCGAACATGTAGAATGCCGTGGATAGGATTAACCTTGCCTTAACGAGGCCACAGAGCTGTGCGTAAGGGGATTTGCGGCTCCGTCGCCCGTTAACTAAACTTAAAGACAAATGACGAAGCCGAGCTGAAGCGGTTTTAAACCGGACTGCGTGTCTTTACGATGCAGGCTGGAGCGTTTTGGCTCACGCATCTGTCATGATGACGGATGGGGCGCCTGTCATGGCGTGCGGAAGAGAGCTGAAACCGGTGAACAAGGGTGTTGCGTATGGCCGGTAAACCGAAAGAGAACTTCGAGGACCTCGACGGTCTGCTCGATGGTGATTTCGATCTGGATATCGGAGAGCTTGAAGCCGAGTTCGGTAACGAACAGGTGCAGAAGGCCGAGCCGGCTGCCGCGGTGGGGCAATCCTTCCAGTTGGAAGAATTCGATCTCGACGATTTCACCGCGCAGATCGAAAACGCCGCCCGCGACCTGAACGCCGAAAACAACGAAGAGGCTCTTACGGCCGAAAGTTTCGGTGCCGACCAGTCGGCCTGGACAGATGCGGCTGATGAGTTTTCCATGGCTGCCGATGAAGCCGACCTCGATTTCGAGGCGGAATTGCGCTCGTCCGGTTTCCATGACAAGGTCGATGCGGCCGCAGCGCAGAGCGGGCCGGCTGGCGTCGATGCGCAAACGGCAACCGCCGCTGCGGCTGCGACGGCAGCCCGTGGGCTACCCGACACGGCTTCGCGCGTCCCTTCGGCCGCCAATGAGCAGTCGGGTGAAAACGGCCGTTTCGCTCCCGCCAACGATGACGACCGGCGCAAGGATTATCGCGCCACTGTCGCTTCGCTGCGTCGCCGCGCTCCGCTGCTTGCCTATTGGGTTGCCGCCGCCGTTTCCGTCGTCTGGTTCATCGGCACATTCCTCATCGCCGGTCTGCTTTTCGACACGCCCGTCTGGGAGGCCGGCACGCTTGGTTCCGCCACGGCGTCGCCTGCGCTGCCTATTACCTTCCTCATCGCTTTTATTCCTTGCCTGCTCTTCTTCGCCTTCGCTTCGCTTGTCCGGCGAGCGCAGGAGATGCGCATGGTGGCCCAGTCGATGACCGAGATCGCCTACCGTCTCGTTGAGCCGGAAGAACTGGCAGTCGATCGCGTCCAGACTGTCGGCTCGGCCGTTCGCCGCGAGGTGCGCGCGATGCAGGAAGGGATCGACTCCGCCATGACGCGTGCAGCCGGTCTGGAAAGCACCATGCGTGGCGAGATGAACGAACTGGAACGCGCCTATGCCGAGAACGAGACGCGTATGCGCGGTCTGCTGGACGGTCTCGCGGCCGAACGCGACGCCGTGTCCCATCATGCCGAGCGCATGCGTGAGACCGTTCGGGTATCGCATGAATCCTTCCGCGATGATCTGAACGAATCCGCCAATTTCATTCGCGATAATATCCTCAAGGCTTCAACGTCTCTGTCTTCTCAGCTTTCGCTCTCGGGCGAGGGACTGACCAATCTCTTGGATGAGCGGGTGGCGCAGATCGCGGAGATTGCTGAATCGGTCGGCACGCGCCTTGACGAAACCGCCACGCCGCTTCTTGCCCGTATCGCTGAGACCACCACGGGGCTCGACGAGTCCGTTGAAAGAATGAGCGAACGCGGACGTGTCTTCGAAGACAGCGTAAGCGGCGTATTGAACGAACGCCTTGCTGCGATCGACGAGCGAAGCGATGCCTTCGCAACGCGTTTTGCCGAGACGGTCGACGGCCGCCTCGAAGCACTGGACGGCAAGAGCGGCGAGATCGAGCGGAAAGTGGCCGAGGTTCTGGATGCCCGGCTGGCGCTGCTCAACGAACGTGGCACAGCCATCACGTCGACGCTTGCCAACACGCTGGATGAGCGCGCGCGCGCGCTGGAGGACAAGGGCACATCCATCCAGGATCGCCTTGCTTCTTCGCTGGACGAGCGTCTCGGGGCATTCGAACAGAAAGGTGCTACATTTGAAACCGCCATCGCGGGTGCTCTGGACGAGCGCCTGTCGCGGCTGGAGGACAAGGGTTCGGCGATCGGCGCAGGCCTTGCGGCTTCGCTCGACGCGCGTATTGCCGAGCTGTCCGAGATCATGGAAGAGCGGGCCGGAACGCTTTCGGCAACATTGACGGACGGAACGCGGTCCTTTGCAGAGACGGTCAGCGCCGGCGAAGAGAATTTTGTCGGCACGATATCGGGCCATCTCGACCGGCTCGATGAAACACTCGGCCACCACCGTCAGTCCTTCGACGAGAAGATGGGCGAGTCGGCAGCCTCGTTCGGCCATACTCTGGCCGATCATAGCCGTGAAAGCCTTGAGCGGATCGATGGTGCCGCGGCCAGCCTTGGCGATGCATTGGAGAGCCGCACGCAGCAGGCGGTCGATCGCATGGGCAGCGCTGCTGCCGGTCTAGGCGACATGCTCGAGAGTCGGACCCAACAGACGCTGGACCGCATGAATACCGCCACAGGCGAGTTCGGAGAGCAGTTCGACAGCCGTCTTGAAGCCATTCGCTTCAATATGGATGAACGCGGCCAGACCCTGCTGGGCGAATTCGACGCCCGTGCCCAGGCGCTGGAAAACAATACGGAGCGTCTCAACGATGCTCTGCAGACGCGCGCCGACTCGATGAACGCGACCTTGCTGGAGCGCACGCGCGATCTGGTCAGCACGCTGAACAATGCGCGCACTGAACTGACCCACTCTATCGATGAGAGCGAGACGCGTCTTTCTGACCGCGTCAGTACGCTTTCCGGAGAGATGGCACGGATGGTCGATGATCGTCTGGACGCTATGGTGGCGCGCCTAGAAGAAGGCCGTGACCGGATCGCCAGTGCTCTGCGGGACGATGTCAGCGAGGCCGAGCGCCTTCAGTCAGAGCTTTCCGAAAAGATCGCCGCGGAATTCGCCAAGGGGCACGAGAACCGCGAACATCTTTCCAGCCTCGTCAGCCAGATGATGGATGAGATCCGCAATGGCAGCGATCGACTGGATAGCGTCTTCGCCGAACGGCTGTCGATGATCGACGAGCGCTCCACCACCATGGAAAACGCGCTGAATGTCGGTGCCGATGGCGTCCGTCGTGCGATTGAGCAATCGGCGGTCACGGTGGCCGCATCTCTCCGCGACGTCGTGCAGGACGCCGGTCAGAGGCTGGCCGATGATGCTGGACGGGCCGGAGAAGAGGCCGAGCGCCGCCTTGTCGAACGGACGGAAAATCTTCGGAGCCTGTTCGGCGATGTCGATCAGCAGGTCGAGCGCATGGGTGAGCGGGTCGAAGGCCTGAAGGGTTCGTTGACCAGCGAAGCCGACACTGTCGATCGCACGCTTTCCGACCTCGGCGATCGCTTCGTTGCATCGGCTGAACGGGCCGGCGATGCGTTGCGGGCACGGGTCGGCGACATGGAAGGTCTGGTTGAAGCCGCTGGCCATCAGCTCGGCCGTTCGGTCGCCGGATCGGCTGAAGGTGTTGCTCAGCAGATTGCCGAATTGCAGACCCTGCTGACCGCAGCGGAAGCGCGGCTGGCGGATGGTGTTGCCCAGAGCGGCAGCCAGCTCAACGACCGCGTCGAAGCGATCATGCAGACGATCGCTGCGGCCGATAGCGACTTCGCCAATGTGCTCGATTCCAATCGCGAGCGTGTCCGCGAGACGGTGACCGAGGTTGAACGTGCATTCAGCGAGGCCGATGATCGCATCCGCACCCGCACGAGCTTGACCAACAGCGATCTGCGCAGCCGCGCCGAGGCAATCGCCAAGGCCTTCGAGCAGATCGACGAGCGGCTCAGCAGCGGTGTGGC
The DNA here is from genome assembly GCF_003668555.1 of Notoacmeibacter ruber. Taxonomy (NCBI): domain Bacteria; kingdom Pseudomonadati; phylum Pseudomonadota; class Alphaproteobacteria; order Hyphomicrobiales; family Notoacmeibacteraceae; genus Notoacmeibacter; species Notoacmeibacter ruber. The sequence continues at coordinate 1,110,169 of NZ_RCWN01000001.1, forward strand.
CGACGTCGAAATGGCTCTGAACGCCGGCGCCGAAAAAGCCGGGCAGCGTTTTGCCGAGACGGTCGGCAATACGCGCGAAGAGCTGGAGCGTCGTACCAACGAACTGAGCGACAGCATCGCCATTCGCGCCCGTGAACTCAACGAGACGATCGAGGCGACCACTGGCGGAATCGACAAGACGCTCTCCGAGCGCGCAGAGCAGATCGAAAGAACCCTCTCGGGACGTGCCAGCGACATCAACGAAGCGCTTTCGGGTCGTGCCCGCGAGATCGAAGACACCCTTTCCGGCCGCGTCAACGATTTGAATGAGACACTATCGGGACGGGCCAAGGAGATCGAGGAGACGCTCAATCAGCGCAGCCGCGATCTGAATACCAGCCTTGCCATGCGGGCGACCGATTTCAATCGGATCCTGGACGAGACAGCGCTACCGCTCATCGACCGCCTGGCGGAGCAGGGATCGAGCCTGCAGGGCCAACTGGAAGAGGCGAGCCGCGCCGCAACCGAGCATTTGCGGGCTGAAAATGCCAAGCTGGTCAATGCTCTGGCCCATCGCACCGCGGAAACGTTGACGGCGATGGAAAGCGCACGTTCGTCTCTGACGGAGGATGTCGGCAGCCTGATCGACCGTCTGTCGGCATCCAATGGCCGCCTTGATCAACTCGTCGCCAATGCGCGCAACAGCCTTGGCGAGATTGACGGCAACCTGTCGGAGACCGTGGATCGTCTTGCAAGCCGAAGCGAGGAAGCGGACCGCAAGTTCGCCGCCTCTGCGCGCCTCATGGATACCAATGCGGAACGTCTGGAGGAGGTCTCCGGCGGTACGCTCCGCGAGGTTGCTGCCATCGTGGCGACACTCGATCAGCATGGATCGATGCTGCGTGAGGCAACGGATCTTATCAATGCGGCGCAGTCCAATCTGTCGTCGACGGTCAGCGATCGCCACGATGCGTTGCGCGACCTGGCCGATGGTCTCGTCCTGCGGAGCCAGGAGATCGAGAATTCGATGAAGGGCTTCGAAGCGCTCGTTTCCGGTTCGCTTTCCAACGTGGAGAGCAGGGCACGCAATGCGACGGAACTCCTTTCTTCGGAACTGGCCGAGAAAACGGACGGGCTGAACAGCCGTGTTTCGGAAACCACGGAGAACCTGCGTCATCGTGTGTCCGAGACGACAGAGCAGCTTGACCGCCAGGTCTCGTCGGCCGTCGAAGCGGCGACCGGTCGCTTTGCCGATGCCACCGAGCAGATGCGTAAAACGGCCGAGGAAATCCGCCGCGAATTGGAGGAAACCCGCAGCGAATTGAAGCGCGGCGCCTTCGATCTGCCGGATGAGACCCGCGAAAGTACGAGCAAGATGCGCCGCGCTGTCGCCGATCAGATCAACGCGCTGCGCGAACTTTCGCAGATCGTCAGCCAGTCTGCTTCGGCGCTGCCGCAGCAGCAACAGGTCGCCGAGCCGGTACAGGCAGCCGTGGGAATGGACGCCCCCCGCGGGGGGGGCGGCTCCTATTCATCCGCGCCTGCCCGTCAGCCTGAGGCGCGGACCGAAAGCCGTGTGTCGCGGCCTGCTCAAAACCCGGCTCCCTATCGCCCGGCGGAAATGGAGCCCTCCAAGGGGGATGATGAAAGCTCGTGGGTGCGCAATCTTCTTCGCCGTGCGAGCGATGAAGAGGCTCCGGCGGCCCAGCCAGAGCGGCGTTCGCCGGGGCAGGTCGTCGAAAGCCTCAATTCTCTTTCGGCCGATATTGCTCAGGCGATCGACCAGGATGCGGCGATCGATCTGTGGAAGCGGTACCAGTCAGGCGAGCGTAACGTCTTCACCCGCCGGCTCTATACATTGAAGGGGCAGCGTACATTCGACGAGATCCGCTCGAAATACGATCAGGATCGGGACTTCCGCAATGCCGTGGACCGTTACTGTGAGGATTTCGAGAAGCTGCTGCGCTCGGTCGGCCAGGATGGTTCTGCAATGGAACGCTATCTTGGCAGCGATCAGGGCAAGGTCTTCACAATGCTGGCGCACGCTAGCGGGCGGCTTCGCTGAACCGATACTCTGAGGGGAGCGGAAGAGGAGGGCTGTTTGGCGGCCCTCCTTTTTTCTTGCGCTACGATGTGGCAAGGCCGGTCGGCACAACACAATCCGGTCGGGTGAGACAAGCGCCGTGATGAAACAGTCTTCTCAGCATTGCATCGACCCTTTCGAGCAGAGACGCTGGCGCCTTGCGCACGGCCGCACCCTGAAAATCGGTCCGCGCGCCATCGTCATGGGCATTCTCAACGCCACGCCAGACAGTTTTTCGGATGGCGGGCGCTTTTCCCATCTGGACGCCGCGCTGGAGCACGCTGCCGCGATGGCCGCCGATGGGGCCGCCATTATCGATATTGGCGGAGAATCGACCCGGCCCGATGCCGACCCTGTCGATGCCGCTGAAGAGCAGGCTCGCATCATCCCGGTGATCGAAGCGCTTGCGAAGAGGCCTGAACTCATTCTTTCCGTCGATACCTGGCGCGCGGAAACAGCCCGACTGGCCATCAGGGCCGGGGCTCATATCGTCAACGATGTCCATGGTTTGCAGCGCGATGCTGATATGGCGCGCGTGGTGGCCGAGACGGGATCGGGCTTGGTCGCGATGCATACGGGGCGCGGCCGTGAGCGGCTATCCGATCCTTTCGTCGATCAGCGGCTCTTTTTGGGCGAGACGCTTCGACTGGCCCGCCGGTGGGGCGTGGCAGAAGATAGAATCGTGCTTGATCCCGGTTTCGGATTCGCCAAGACGCCGGCGGAAAATCTGGCGCTTCTTTCCGGGTTTTCCCGTCTTCACGAGTTTGGCTTCCCCATGCTGGTCGGCACTTCGAGAAAGCGCTTTCTCGGTCGCATTACGGGGAAGGACGCAGAGCGGCGCGATGCCGCCACACTTGCTTCTCATGTTATGCTGCGCCAGGCCGGTGCGGCGATATTCCGCGTGCACGATGTGGCGAGCCATGTCGACGGCCTTGCGGTCTGCGACGCGGTTCGTCAGCCAGCCTTGTTCGATCTGTCGGGAGACGCCTGATGCGTTATGCGATCCGCATGGAAAATTGCGGCTTTTTTGCCCGCCACGGGGTCTTCCAGGAGGAAGAGGTTCTCGGCCAGCGCTTCTATGTCGATGTTGTTCTGCAACTGGAGGTCGGCGACGCGCTGGAGACCGATTCGCTATCGGGCACGGTCGATTACGGAGAGGCCTATGACCTCATCGCACAAGTGGTGCTCGGGGAGCGGCGTTACCTGATCGAGTCGATCGCTTTGACCGCGGCGAAAACCCTTGTCGAACGCTTTGATGCGGTGATCGGGGCGGAGGTCACTATTCGCAAGCCGAACGCGCCCGTCCGTGGCGTTCTGGATTTCGTGGAGGTGAAGGTTGCCTGGCCTCAGTGAGGCGACCGAGGCCCTGATCGGGCTCGGTGGCAATCTCGGCGATCCGCAATCGGCCTTTATCCACGCTCTTGAAAGGCTGGCGGCGGAAGAATCTTTTGAGGTAACGGCCGTCTCGTCACTTTGGCGCACGCCGCCATGGGGCGTTGCCGATCAGCCGGATTATCTGAATGCCTGCGTGAGAGGGAAAACAATGCTCTCTGCGCAATCGCTTCTGCAGAGGCTTCTAGAGGCCGAGTTAGCTCAAGGCCGCGTTCGCAAGAAACGCTGGGGCCCGCGCAATATCGACCTCGATCTGCTTTTTTTCGGCGCGCATTCAATCGACGAAGAGGGGCTTGTTCTTCCCCATCCCCGCTTAGCCGAGCGGGCCTTCGTGTTGCTGCCGCTGGCAGAGATCGCGCCGGACTGGTGCTATCGTGAAGACACCATACGCTCCCTTGCAGAGGCGGCCGACCCCAGCGGGCTGGAGAAAATCGCGGCGCCCGGGGAGTGGTGGCGCCCCGGATAGCCTAGCGTATGGAGCTGGTCGCCACGGCATCGACCCGGGTCAGGCCAAGGCCGATGACCGGCACCATCCCTTCACCGACGCGCACCGAGATCGTGATGTTCATCTTGTCGTGCGCTGTCATGCGGGCCAGCATGGCGCCATTCAAATCGTTGCGCTTGAGCGAAAAGATCGCGCGACCGCCGCCGATATTCCCACCGACGACATCGAGTCCCTTGCCGAGGGCGCCGTCCAGAAATGCGCCGCGATAGCCGCCTTCCGCCCAGTGAATCTTGGCTTCCATCTTCTGCGAGAAAATCCCGACGCGGCATGTGCCGCCGATCGCCATGACATTCTTGCCGTCGCTTTCGGCGCCGCTCAGTTTGCAGTTGAACTTGGTGCCCTTGTATTTGCCGGCAACGATCTCGCCAGCACCCGCCCATTCGCCTTCAACCGACCGGAAGAAGGTGCGGTCTTCACGCGGTGGCCCGGCTATCGCAGAGCTGGTGAAAAACGCGACGAGACTTGCGGCAATTAGGGCTGGGCGGAACATGAGGGACAACGCTCACACAAGAGAACAGGGTGAGGCGAGTGTTACCGAAAGCGGTTAATCAATCATGAGCGGAGCGGATCCTGCTCCCCTTTTTCTGCCTTGCCCAGCTTCGCGAGTTCGCCGAGAAAATCGCTCATTGCAGGCCTTCTCCTGGCGTTGAAGGGCAGCGGCCGCACGGTATCCAGCGCGGCAATTCCGATCCGCACCGTCATCAAGCCATTGACCACGCCTTCGCCAAGCCTTGCGGACAGGCGCGCGGCAAGTCCATGGCCAACCACCTGCTGCACAAGGCTGTCGCCAACCGCAATTGAACCGGTGACGGCGAGGTGGGCGAGCACATCTCGAGCCAGCCGAATAAAGCCAAGCGTTCCGGGGCGGGCGCCGTAGAGCTCCGCGATTCGGCGGATCAGGCGGCCCGATTCGAACAGCACATAAGCGAGATCCACGATGGCGCGCGGCGAAACGGCGGTAACGACACTGACCCTTTTGGCCGAATCGAGAATCATAGGAATCGCCTTGTCGTCTAGCGGTGCCAGCATTTCCCGTTCGGCAAGTTTCAAAAGGTCCGGTGGATCGATGACATCGTCCATCAGTCGCGCCATTTCCGCGCGGCCGGCCTTGGATTCCGGGCGATCGGCGAGGGTGCGAGAGATATCGCCGACCAGAGCGCGCGTGCCGTCCCGCGTCGGGTGTGCGATCTGTTCGACACCCCGCGCATGAAGGCGCTCGACCGAGCCGAGACGCCGCAACGCCCACAACTCGCGTGCAACGCCCGCGACAAGAGCAAGAAGCGCCAGCGCGGCCAGAGCAGCAGCGGTCCAGCCGAGCCAGTCCGACCGCGTGAAGAGATCACGGATGAGATCATCGATCCAAAGGCCGATGGCTAAGGAAATGAGGAGACCGAGCGCGCCGAAGAAAAGGCGCGGAAGGGTCATCAGACGCCGCTTTCGAGGTGGAAGCGATGGCGGCATACCACCAGCTTCTCCAAGAAAGGGATCGTCAGTTTCGGGCGTGAAGCTGACGTGCTCCATCTCGCGAAAGGCGGCGGGCGAGCGCGCGACTGCCGGCTCTGGCGATCGCGGTTTCGGCTCATCTTCCGGCAAGCTGAAACTCTGGGGCGCGCGGGGTGTGTCGGTCATACCAGCCGGTCTCCGATCAGGAACTGCAATGCGCGATCGAGGCGAATATGGGGGAGAGACAAGGCTGCGCCGCCGGCTGTCTTTTCCAGCATTGGTGGCCGAAAGCGGACGAAGCGGATCGGATGAGCCGGTTCTCCGTCCTGACCCTTTTGAAAGATCGAATTGGGATCGGCTGGCAGGTCCCCGGGAAAGATGGCGGTTCGGGTCTGGCCATCGAAGATTTCGCCGCCAATCGTTTCACCGGCGATCGGAACACCGGAGATAACAGGGAGCGACTGACCGGACTGTTCGACAAGCCCCTCGCGCGTGGCGCGGACCGCAGCCATGGCGAGCGTGCCCACATCCGCCCCGTGGTAGCGCGCCCGCTCGGACGCCTTGTCGACCAGGCGGCGTACGATCGCTTCCAGCCTTTCATGGCTCTCATGATGGATGTGATCGGCTTTTGTCGCGGCGATCAACAACCGGTCGATCTTTCGTGAAAACAGGCCGGTCACGGCGTTGAAGCGACCCTGGCGGAAGCATTCGAGAATGCCTGTCAGCGCGCGTTCCAGATCGGCAACGGCGTCCGCGCCGGCATTCATGGCCTGCATGGCGTCGATTAGAACGATCTGCCGGTCGAGCCGGGTAATATGTTCGCGGAAAAATGGGCGCACCACATGCGTTTTGTACGCCTCGTAGCGCCGCTCCATCATCGCTCTCAGCGAATTGCGGCCCCCCCCGGTTTCTGCCGGTAGAAGAGGCGCAAAGGTCAGGGCCGGCGATCCCTCCAGGTCTCCCGGCATCAGGAAGCGACCCGGGGGCAGGGTGGAAAGCGCCAGTTCGTCGGTGCGGCAGGCCCTCAGATAATCCGTAAACAGGGCAGCAAGCTCACGGGCCTCGCTCTCGGAGGCTTCCTTCTGCGAATCAATCGTCTGCAGTCGAGAGAGAAACGGTTCGGCCAGCCTGGCGCGGATCGGCAGCCTTGCCAGCTCTATCGCTTCGCGGCTGAAAGCCTCGAAATCCTTGCTGAGGAGCGGCAGATCGAGCAGCCATTCCCCTGGATAGTCGACAATATCAAGCGCCAGGCGGCCTCCGGAAAAGAGGCGGCCCATGAAACTGCCGGCGTCGTAATCGATGGTCAGCCGCATTTCGGAAATAGCGCGGGTCGACTCCGGCCAGACCCGGTCCTTGATTAGGGCCGCGACGTGATCTTCATACTGAAAACGCGGGACGGCATCATCCGGCTGCGGTTCCAGATAGGCGTGGCGGAGCCGTCCGGACTTCTGCGGCTCGAAGAGTGGCAGGCGGCCGCCATGCAGGAGGTTGTGGACGAGAGCAGTGATGAAGACGGTCTTGCCCGAGCGCGATAGACCCGTCACGCCGAGACGGAGTGTGGGATCGGCAAGGCCGCTTATGCGATCCATCACGGTGTCGACCGCTATGAGCGCCTCGTCGGCAATCCCTGTCATTCGCGCCAAGACATCGTCCTTCTCACCCGAAAATTCGTTGGAGACCTACATAGGGGCGGTGTCGGAATTTGAGAAGCGGAGCCGTTACGATCCGCAGAGATCCTGCGGCCGAAGAAACAGTTTCAGGAAGCCCTTGTCCGGTCGCGCGCTGTGGATCGGCCCGTCAAAATCGATGACGGCCAGACCGCAGGCCGCAAAGCCGGCACGGAGCGCCCGCCGCGCATCGGGCTCGCTTTCGCCGGAGAGGGCCAGAGCGACATCCTCCAGCATGGGGTTGTGCCCGATGACGAGCAGCGAACCGTCGCCCGCCGATTCCGTGATGAGGTCCGAATAGGTGCCGATGTCGGAGTGGTAGAGTTCGTCCGAAAAGGTTGCGCTATCGGTTTCGACTTCGATCCCGGACGAGATTTCGCCCCAGGTCTGCCTTGCCCGCACCGCCGTGGAGCACAGGGTCCGGTCGGGCAGAAAATGCCGTTGCTTCATTGCTTTACCGACGCGGCGCGCATCGGTGACGCCGGCTGGCTCCAAGGGTCTGTCGAAATCTTTCATTCCCGGCTGCGGCCAGGCTGCAGCCGCATGGCGCAAGAGATAAAGTCTGCTCATTCGAGCGTCGGCCCCCAAATCAGTGGACTGCCAGCTAAGCGGAACGCCCCTTTCTGCGCAAGCAGACCATGGGCGGTCTTCGGGTGAAGGAAAAAGTCGAGGGGCTTTCTTTTAGCAAACCGCACTTGTGCCGAATCTTGGGTTCTCGTATACGGCAGTCTAGCTTCATGAAACGACACGCGGGGAGAGTCGTATGCTTGATGCACTGGAAAAGGAATCGCTTCCAAACGATTACCGGCCCAGCGAAACAGAACCGTTCATGAATGAGCGTCAGAAAATCTATTTTCGCGCCAAGCTCATGAACTGGAAGAACGATATACTGCGAGAAGCTCGGGAGACCCTCGAGAATTTGCAGCAGGAAAACGCGAACCATGCCGACCTGGCCGATCGGGCGTCTTCCGAAACAGACCGTTCCATCGAATTGAGAGCGCGTGACCGTCAGCGCAAGCTGATCGCCAAGATCGATTCGGCGCTGCGCCGGATCGACGAGGGGACCTACGGTTACTGCGAAGAAACCGGCGAACCGATTTCTCTGAAGCGACTGGATGCGCGACCCATCGCAACCCTCTCGATCGAGGCACAGGAACGCCACGAACGGCGTGAGAAGGTCTATCGGGACGACTGACGGCTGAAATGCCAAGTCTCTATGATTTCGAAGAGGGCGTCGGTCCATGACCGATGCCCTTTTTCTCTTTCGCCGTGCGCAACGTCGTCAGGCCACGTGACGCTGCGACTTTGCTATGGCAAAGAGGATGGATCGGGATTCGCCATCCGGTTTTGATCCGAATGGCCGAAGCGGGGAAGGCGGCGTGACGGCCAAGCAGCAAGCGGCAACGGAGCGGTTTTATCCAACGCCCATGATCGACGAGACGATGCAGCCCGGCCCGGTGGCAAGGCTGCTGATTTTCGCTGCGGTGCTTACCGCAGCCTCTGTCGCCTTTTTTCTCTTCCGCGAACAATTGGAGGAGCCGGTTCTTCTGGCGTTTCTCGGCCTTCTGGCGATGATCGGCGTCGGCTATCTTTTTGCCACCGTGGTCGGAATCGTGAAGATTGCGCCGCGTTCCGCCAGCGACGAACTGTCCCGCGCCTTCGTCGATACGATGGAGCATGGGCTGATCGTCGCCGATGGAAGGGGCCGGATCATCTATGCCAATCGTGCTTGGGCCGCGCTGACAGGGGCGGTTGACGCCAAGGACATTCGTACGCCGCGTGCGCTGCTTGGCGACGAGCCCAATGCCGGTCCCACGGTGGCTCGTCTGGAGAAGGTCCTTTCCGATGGCAAGTCCGGGGAAGGGGAGTTCCGCCTTGCTACTGCCATCGCCGCGGGTGCCGAACCTGTCCCGCACTGGTATCGGCTGCGGGCGCGAACCTTCCAGGTGCCGGGTCAGCGCAAGCCTGCCAGCGCATGGCAGTTGATGGATATCACAGACGAGCGGGCCGAACAGGAACGCTTCTTTCAGGAATTGCAGCACGCGATCGATCATCTCGACCACGCGCCTGCGGGCTATTTTTCGACAGATACCGACGGCCGACTCACTTACGTCAATGCCACGCTCGCCGAATGGCTTGGCTTTGATCTCGGAACCTTCCTGCCGGGCCAGGTCTCTCTGGCGACGATCGTGGCCGGAGACGGCATGGCGCAGATTCGCTCGGTCCGCGCACCGGCAGGTAATACGCGGGATGCCGTCCTCGATCTGGATCTCGCCACAGTGGACGGCGCAGCCTTGCCCGTCCGGTTGATGCATCGCGTCACCACCAACCGGGACGGCTCGGTCTCAAGTGCACGCACCATTGTGCTGAACCGCACCTTTGCACACGATGTGACGGCCAACACGGGCGCGGCGGAAGCGCGCTTTACCCGATTCTTCAATTCGACGCCGATGGCGATTGCATCGGTTGACGATTCGGGACGCATCGTCCGCACCAATGCTCCTTTCCTCAGCCTCTTTGCAGGCCTTGTCGACCAGGCCGCGCTCGATCGGGACGTCTCGTTCGAAACGGTCATTGCAGACGATGACGTGCCGGCCTTCCGCAAGGCGTTGGAACTGGCCCGCGAAGGACAGGCCGATATCGCGCCGCTCGAAGCCTCCATGCCGAACGCGTCCGATCGCCAGCTTCGCTGTTACATTCATGCGGTGGTTGATGCCGGTACAGCCGAGGGCGAGGAAGAGGCCCGGCGCGAAGTTGCCATCGTCTACGCCGTGGAGACAACGGAACAGAAGGCTCTTGAGCAGCAGATGCTGCAGAGCCAGAAAATGCAGGCGGTGGGCCAGCTTGCCGGCGGCATCGCCCACGACTTCAACAACGTTCTAACTGCCATCATCATGGCGACCGATCTGCTGCTGATCGACCATCGGCCAACCGATCCGTCCTTCCAGGACATCATGAACATCAAGCAGAATGCCAATCGTGCTGCCTCGCTTGTTCGGCAGTTGCTGGCCTTCTCGCGCCGACAGACATTGCGGCCGGAGGTTCTTGATCTGACGGACGTCATGGCGGATCTGCGTATGCTGCTGACCCGCCTTGCCGGCACGAAGGTGAACGTGAAGGTCGAGCATGGCCGCGATCTGTGGCGCGTCTTCGCCGATCTCGGACAGTTCGAGCAGGTCATCGTCAATCTGGTCGTCAATGCGCGCGACGCCATGCCGGAGGGCGGCACGGTCACGGTCCGCACGCGCAATATCTCCGAGCCGGAGAGCCGCGCCTTCGATTATCGCGAGCTGGAACCTGCGGACTACGTCGCGATCGAGGTGCAGGATACGGGCACCGGGATTGCGCCCGACGTCATCAAGAAGATCTTCGAGCCCTTCTTCACCACCAAGGAGGTCGGCAAGGGCACGGGCCTCGGCCTTTCGATGGTCTACGGCTTCGTCAAGCAGTCGGGCGGCTTCATCTATGCCGATTCGGAAGAGGGAGACGGCACGACATTCCGCATCTTCCTGCCGCGCTATGTACCGGCCGCCGTCGCAGATATCGCCGAGAGCGATGTGCCGCATACCGCTGCCGAGACGCCCGCACCCGCCAAGGCCGAAGCGCAGTCGCAGCGCGAAGATCTGACAGGAACCGCGACAGTCCTTCTTGTGGAAGACGAAGACGCGGTCCGCATCGGTAATGTGAGAGCTCTGTCGACCCGCGGTTACGATGTCCACGAGGCTTCAACAGGTGTCGAGGCTCTTGAAATCTTCGACGAACTCGACGGCCAGGTCGATATCGTGGTGTCCGACGTGGTTATGCCGGAGATGGACGGGCCGACGCTGTTGCGCGAACTGCGCAAGCGCAACGACACCGTCAAGTTCATCTTCGTCTCCGGCTACGCCGAAGAAGCCTTCGCCAAGAACCTTCCCGAAGACGCCGCTTTCGGATTCCTGGCCAAGCCCTTCTCGCTGAAGCAGCTCGCCGCAACCGTCAAGGAAATGCTCGAGAAAGACGATTGACGCTGGAACGACAGGAGAACAAAAAATAATTCTCCTACGAAAACAGTGTCTTAATGACCTTGAAAAAAGAGAACAAAAAGGATACAGATAAGTATAGGACAGCCTGATAGGCGGGCTAACGAAGCAAGGGCACGGGTGTTAAAATGGCGCAGAATTCGTTGCGATTGGTCGAGGACAAGACTGTGGACAAATCGAAGGCGCTGGACGCGGCCCTTTCTCAAATCGAGCGTTCATTCGGCAAGGGCTCCATCATGCGGCTCGGCCAGAATGAACAGGTGGTTGAAATCGAGACAGTGTCGACCGGCTCGCTCAGCCTCGACATTGCGCTTGGTATTGGCGGGCTTCCAAAAGGCCGCATTATCGAGATTTATGGCCCAGAAAGTTCGGGCAAGACCACGATGGCGTTGCAGACGATCGCCGAAGCCCAGAAGAGCGGGGGCATTTGTGCCTTCGTCGATGCGGAACATGCGCTCGATCCGGTTTATGCACGCAAGCTTGGTGTGGCACTTGAGGATCTGCTGATTTCTCAGCCCGATACAGGCGAGCAGGCGTTGGAGATTGCCGATACGCTGGTCCGCTCTGGGGCGATTGATGTTCTGGTGGTCGATTCGGTCGCCGCGCTCACGCCGCGCGCCGAAATCGAAGGTGAAATGGGCGATTCTCTGCCTGGCATGCAGGCGCGTCTGATGTCTCAGGCGCTTCGCAAGCTGACAGCGTCGATTTCGCGCTCCAACACCATGGTGATCTTCATCAACCAGATCCGCATGAAGATCGGTGTCATGTTCGGCTCGCCCGAAACGACAACGGGCGGCAATGCTCTCAAATTCTATTCGTCGGTCCGTCTCGACATTCGCCGCATTGGTGCGGTGAAGGATCGTGACGAGGTTGTCGGCAACCAGACGCGGATCAAGGTGGTCAAGAACAAGATGGCCCCGCCGTTCAAGCAGGTCGAGTTCGACATCATGTATGGCGAGGGAGTCTCCAAGACCGGTGAGTTGATCGATCTCGGGGTCAAGGCCGGCATTGTCGAGAAGAGCGGATCGTGGTTCTCGTATAACTCTCAGCGTCTCGGACAGGGAAGGGAGAACGCCAAGGAGTTCCTTCGGACCAATCGGGAGATTGCCGACGAGATCGAAATGGCGCTTCGCCAGAATGCGGGCCTGATTGCCGACGGCCTTCTGGCCGATCAGGGCGGCGACGATCTGGATGAAGCCTCCGAAAGCTGAGGCCCTTCGCCTTTAGCGCCATGGCTGACGAAAGGCCCGTTCTCATGAGCGGGCCTTTTCGGTTTTACCCATTGATTCGCCGCCCACTTTGCCTGCGGATGCGGATCGCCGTGGACAGGCACCGGCTCTCCGTCTAGAACGCCGCTAATCCATAATCCTGCCGGCCTCGCCGGCGCCAGAACCGAGGATAGCATCGCATGAGCGGCGTCAATGAAATCCGGTCCACCTTTCTGGATTTCTTCGAGAAGAATGGCCATCAGAAAGTGGTGTCGGCACCGCTCGTTCCGCGCAATGATCCGACCCTGATGTTCGTCAATGCCGGTATGGTGCCGTTCAAGAACGTCTTCACCGGTCTCGAACAGCGTCCCTATTCAACGGCGGCCTCGTCGCAAAAATGCGTACGAGCAGGCGGCAAGCACAACGATCTCGACAATGTGGGCTATACGGCACGCCACCACACCTTTTTCGAGATGCTCGGCAATTTTTCCTTTGGCGATTATTTCAAGGAGCGGGCCATCGAACTGGCCTGGACCCTGATCACGAAGGAATATGGCTTGCCTGCGGATCGTCTTCTGGTCACGATCTACCACGATGACGAGGAAGCTGCCGGCCACTGGAAGAAGATCGCCGGTCTTTCCGATGATCGGATCATCCGCATCGCGACCTCCGACAATTTCTGGTCGATGGGCGATACCGGCCCCTGTGGGCCGTGCTCTGAGATATTCTTCGATCATGGCGAAGGCATTCCGGGCGGTCCTCCCGGAAGCCCGGACGAGGATGGCGATCGCTTCATCGAGATCTGGAATCTCGTCTTCATGCAGTTCGACCAGATCGAACCGGGAAACCGCATTCCGCTGCCGCGTCCCTCGATCGATACCGGCATGGGGCTGGAGAGGATTTCGGCCGTTCTGCAGGGCGTTCACGACAATTACGAGATCGACCTCTTTCGCGCCCTCATCGGTGCGTCGGCACAGTTGACGGGCGTCGATCCGGATGGCCCCCAGAAGGCGAGCCACAAGGTCATTGCCGACCATTTGCGGGCTTCGGCCTTTCTTGTTGCCGATGGCGTGCTGCCTTCCAATGAGGGGCGGGGCTACGTGCTGAGGCGGATCATGAGGCGTGCCATGCGCCACGCGCAGCTTCTCGGCGCGCAGGATCCTCTGATGCACCGTCTGGTGCCGGCCCTTGTCCGAGAAATGGGGCAGGCCTTCCCGGAGCTGGTTCGTGCTGAAGCCTTGATTTCGGAGACGCTGAAGCTTGAGGAAACACGCTTTCGCACGACCTTGAGCCGCGGACTCGGTCTTCTGGAAGATGCAAGCGCTGCTCTCGGCAGCGGTGACGTCCTTGCCGGAGAGACGGCTTTCAAACTGTATGACACATATGGCTTCCCTCTCGATCTCACGCAGGACGCGCTTCGGCAGCGCGGTGTCGGCGTCGACCTCGAAGGTTTCAACGCAGCCATGGAGCGCCAGAAAGCGGAAGCGCGCGCGGCATGGTCGGGTTCGGGTGAGGCTGCCGACGATCAGATATGGTTCCGCATTCGCGACGAACTGGGTGCCACGGAATTTCTTGGATATGAGACCGAGCAGGCCGAAGGCGCTGTCTTGAGGATTGTCCGCGACGGGCAGGAGGTCGAAAGCCTGTCTGCCGGCGAAAGCGGCTTTCTGATCCTCAATCAGACCCCTTTTTACGGAGAATCCGGTGGCCAGGTTGGCGATACCGGCCGCGTGTCCGGCGAAGGCGTGCGCGCCAGCGTGAACAACACGCAAAAGCATGCTGATGGGCTGTTCGTCCACGCCGTGACGGTGGAGGAGGGCGCTCTGAAGCCCGACATGCCGCTGGAGTTGAGGGTGGACGGTGCGCGCCGCGCCGCAATCCGCCGAAACCACTCCGCGACCCATCTGTTGCACGAAGCGCTGCGTCAGACATTGGGCACCCATGTCGCGCAGAAAGGCTCGCTGGTGGCGCCCGATCGACTCAGGTTCGACTTCTCTCACCAGAAGCCGATCGATGAGGACGAATTGCACACGATTGAGCAGGTGGCCAATTCTGTTGTCGACCAGAACAGCTCGGTTTCGACCCGTCTCATGGCTGTTGATGACGCGATAGAGTCGGGTGCAATGGCATTGTTCGGCGAGAAATATGGCGATGAGGTCCGCGTCGTTTCCATGGGTGATCCTGCGGAAGAGGGGGGCAAGGCATGGTCTGTCGAGCTCTGTGGCGGAACGCATGTAAAGGCGACCGGTGATATCGGCTTGGTTCGCATCGTTTCGGAAGGTGCGGTCTCCTCAGGCGTCCGGCGTATCGAAGCGCTGACGGGCGAGGCGGCCCGTGACTATCTGCGACAGCAGGAGCACCGCTTGCGGCAGATTGCGGGGGCTTTGAAGACATCTCCCTCGGAAGCTCTTGAGCGTCTGAACGCTATCCTTGAGGATCGGCGCAGGATGGAGCGTGAACTGACCGAAGCGAGACGCAAGCTCGCTCTCGGCGGCGGCGGGGCCACCTCCTCGGACGCCGGCACGGAAACGATCGGCGATACGGCGTTTCTTGGCCGCATACTCGATGGTGTTTCTCCGAAGGATCTGAAACCCCTCGTCGATGAGGCCAAGCAATCTCTGGGTTCAGGCGTGGTCACCTTTGTTGGCCGCGGCGAGGATGGCAAGGCATCGGTGGTCGTTGGCGTGACAGCCGATCTCACCGAGAGGGTCGACGCGGTCTCTCTCGTTCGCGAGGCTTCCGCGGCTCTTGGCGGAAAAGGCGGCGGTGGCCGCGCTGACATGGCACAGGCGGGTGGACCGGACGCCGGAAAGGCCGAAGAGGCTCTGGAGGCGGTCCGCGCCGTGCTGCGGAGCTAGGTCCCTAGGTCCGCTCTACCTACTCGCCGGTCTCGTCATCCTCTTTCGGGGCGAAATTGGCGCCTCGGGAGATTTTGTGGCCGAAGGTGTAGCCGGTCTCGACCACGGCTCCACCGAACCGCCGTCGGAGTGTGTCGATCGTCTCTTCCGCTCGGGCGATGCGTTCGGCGCGAGGATCGACCAGATCGGGTGGGTCCGCATAAGTGTCGCTGATCAATTCCGCTACCCCGACGCCGATAAGACGAAAGGCTGTGCCGTCCGCCTCCCTTCGAAGCATGTCGAGCGCGGTATCGAAGATTCGTCCGGGTCGGCGGGTCGGATCGGCCAGTGTGCGATTGCGCGTTCGGCCGCGAAAGTCGGCGGTTTTGAGTTTGAGCACGACCGTCTGGCCGGCCAGCGCTTCCTCTTTGAGCTTGGCCGCAATTTTCTCCGACAGGCTGCGGAGGATCGGCACGAGTTCTTCGAGGGCCGAAATATCACTATTGAACGTCGTCTCGGACGAGAGGCTTTTGCGCTGCGTATCGGGCACAACCTTTCGGTCATCGCGGCCTTGCGAAAGCGCTTTCAATCGAACGCCTCCGCTGCCGTAGCGGCGAAGAAGCGTCTCTTCGCTCACTGCCTGAAGATCGCGCACATGTTCGATACCGTCCCGCCGGAGGGTCGCCTGGAACGCGGGGCCTACGCCCGGTAGCCGACCGACCGATTGGCCGGCCAGAAACTCCAGCGTCTCGCTCCTGCCGATAACCGAATAGCCACGGGGTTTGTCCAGATCGGAGGCCATCTTGGCCAGAAACTTATTGTGTGACAGGCCGACCGAAACGGTGATGCCGATATCGGCCTGTACGCGGTTGGCGAATGTGGCGAGCACATAGGCCGGCGGCGCGCCGTGTAGCCGTTCGGTCCCGGCAAGATCGAGAAATGCCTCATCGATCGAGACGGGCTGAACAAGAGGCGTCAGGTCTCGCATCATGGCGCGAATCTCCCGACCGACAGCCGCATATTTTGCCATGTCGGGTCGTACGACTGTGGCGTTGGGGCAGAGTTTCAGGGCCTTGAACATCGGCATGGCCGAACGGACACCAGAGATACGCGCCTGATAGCAAGCGGTGGTGACCACACCGCGCTTGCCTCCGCCGACAATGACCGGCACGCCGGCGAGCTCCGGCCGATCCCGCTTCTCGATCGAGGCGTAGAACGCATCGCAATCGACGTGGACCAGACTAAGCGTGCCGAGTTCGGGGTGACGCAGTAGGCGGGGCGACCCGCAGTGCGGGCATCGGCGCGTCTCAGATGTCTGCGTGCGAAGACAATCGCGGCATAGCCCTTTAGAGATATCGAGCATTATCGTCAGCGATCGCCTGTGAATACCGGCTTCAGATTAGCGCTGTGATGCTGTGAGACGCAATCGGTCTCGCCGATCAGAGACCCAACGCCTTGCGCGCCGCCTCGGCCGCGCTGGACCAGTCCGACGCGGCAACGATCCCTTGCGGGAGCGGGGGCATGAGTTCGCGCATTTGCCTGTGCGCCATGAGGTGGATGAGCGTTGCGTCCGGCAGAGATTTGGCAACTGAGATCAGATTATAGGCCATATCATCGATAAAGGCGACGGGCGCGTCACGCCCGCCATGCAGCAGGGCGACCGCCGGACCCTTCGCCTTTTCGGTCGTGACCAGAGGATAGAGAACGGAGAGAGACGTCAGGAGAGCTTCGCGCGCTTCGAAATGCTGGTGCGGCATGGCGGTCAGCAGGACGATCTGCGCGCTGTCGGCGAGCGGCTCCAGCGCCTCCGGAAAACCGTCTGCCAGGACCTGCCATTCATGCTGAATATCGAAGAAACGGGTGACGAGCGCCTCGACCTCTGTCTTGCTGGCGACCTCTCCCTTGGCATCGAAAATATTGCCGTTCAGGGCAAATGTCAGAGGGCGGAACGTGTAGCCCTCCGACTGAAGCCAGCGCATGAACGGGCCTAGAAATTCGAGAACGACTTCATCGACATCGAGAACGAGAAGGGGGCGGTGATCGTTTGCTATGGCCTCGATCTGCCGCCGTGTCTGAGGATCGTCGCTCAAGGTTGTCGGTCCCATTCATCCTGTCCGCCGGGCAGGTGTCGCGCCGCTTTGGCGACCCGCTCCGGCGATATCCCCGATTGGTCGCAAAACGCCATCAATGTCGGTTCGTGCGCCAGAATGAATTGCAGAACCCCGCCCAGAAAACCCGGTTCGGCGGCTGCTGTCCGGATACGGTCGATCGTGATCCCGGTCAGTGACAGGAAGCGTGGCAGAAGATCCGAATCTCCAGCGATGAAGCCTAGTGCCTCAATCGCGATCGCTTCGGCTTCGTTTGGCTCGTCTGCACCCATAACCTTACCCCCGAACCGGATCGGGAAAATCTGCTCCCGACATTCCGGTTGTTGATGGGATAGCCGCAGGTTTGCGTTTCATCAATCAAATCGCTCTATTCTCTTGCGGAAATAAGCTTTTGGGAATTGTAAAACGTCCGCTGAGGGGACGGTGGAGAAAGGTCGGCCATGACCAAAACCGTGATGATCGTCGAGGATAACGAGCTGAATATGAAGCTCTTTCGCGATCTGATCGAAGCATCGGGCTACGAGACCGTTCGTACCAGGAATGGACAGGATGCACTGGACCTGGCGCGCGAGCACCGTCCTGATTTGATACTGATGGACATTCAGCTCCCCGGGCTTTCGGGCCTCGAAGTCACGAAATGGCTCAAGCAGGACGACGAGTTGCATACCATACCGGTCATCGCGGTCACGGCATTTGCCATGAAGGGCGACGAAGAGCGCATTCGCCAGGGTGGTTGTGAAGCCTACATTTCGAAACCGATCGCTGTCGGTTCATTTATGGAAACGATTCGCTCTTATCTGGGTGACGGCTAAATGGTCTATCGTTTCCGACTAGCGGGGCAGATCTCATGACAGCTCGAATTCTGGTGGTCGACGATGTTCCGGCCAATGTGCTGTTACTCCAAAGCCGGCTCAACGCCGAATATTTCGACGTCGTCACGGCGGAGAATGGGCCGCAGGCCCTGCAGGCCTGTGCGGAGAGCGCTATCGACGTCGTCCTGCTGGATATCATGATGCCGGTGATGGATGGATATGAGGTCTGCAGACGCCTGAAATCCGATCCCGAGACCGCTCATATCCCCGTGGTGATGGTCACAGCCCTCGATCAGCAGAGTGATCGGGTGAGAGGACTTGAAGCCGGAGCGGACGATTTCCTGACCAAGCCCGTTGATACGCTGCAGCTTCTCACGCGGGTCAAAAGTCTCGTTCGGCTGAAAAATCTCTCGGACGAACTGAGATTGCGGGCCGCGACCTCGCGAATGATTGCGATGAACACGCTCCTCGACGGACCCGAAAAGGCGACTCACGAGCGCAAGATCCTTCTGATCGATGAGCGGGACTCGTCTGCCGCCAACATTTGTGCATTGCTGGAAGGCTGGGCGACGATCAAGCACCAGCCGGACCCGCAGGCCGGCTTCTTCGAGGCCGTGGAAACCCTCCCGGAACTGGTCATGGTCGGGACAGGCTTCAAAGACTACGATCCCTTGCGCATTGTCGCGCAATTGCGTTCGCTTGAGCGCACGCGTTTTACCCCGCTTCTTCTCGTCGCCAATCCGGAAGAAACCGATATGGTTATGCGCGGACTGGAACTTGGGGTAAGCGACTATGTGACGCGTCCCGTCGAGCCTCAGGAACTCAAGGCCCGTATCGCCACGCAGATAAAGCGTAAGCAGTTTCATGAGGGATTGCGCGCCAGCCTCACTGAAACCCTTCAAATGGCGATAACGGATCCGCTGACGGGTCTTCATAATCGCCGTTATCTTGAAAACCATCTTCAGGCGCTGTTTGACCGCGCCCTGAAGCGTAAAAGTACCCTATCGGTGATGATGACCGATCTCGATCACTTCAAGCAGGTGAACGATGTCCACGGCCACGATGGCGGAGATGTGGTGCTGCGCGAGTTCGCGCAGAGATTGCGTCGCAATGTGCGGGGAATGGATCTGGCCTGCCGGTATGGTGGCGAGGAGTTCATTATCGTCATGCCCGATACCGATGCAGGTGCGGCCCAGCAGGTTGCTGAACGTCTGCGCATGGCGATCGAGACGACATCTTTCGATCTCGGTGCGGGCAAACCGAGCATCAATATCACCGTATCGATCGGTGTATCCTCATTGAATAGCCCGGACGATACGGTGAGCTCGCTTCTCAAGGCTGCTGATCGCGCGCTATATGCGGCCAAAGAGGGTGGACGCAACAAGGTGATTGCGACCGCGGCCTGATCTCGCAAAGGCCAGCCGCACGGAATTAACCACGAAACGGCATTCCGCGCTCTTATCGTTAAGAAACGGTTGATTTCAGAACCGAGTTGACGAATCGTATTATTACGAAACAGGCAGCGCTCATACTGCCTTGAGCGAATACCCCATGATGCTCAGGTCCGCCGCATCTCCTGGGTTCTTGGGGTCAGCCGGCCGGCGGCGTTCACATCGGTTTCCTCGTACCGAGAATGCCCGCCGGCCGGCCCTTTTTTATCACGCACCGCTTGAACGTTTTTCTGCAACTGTTTGAAATAAAAAAAAGCCGGACTTTGCAGCCCGGCCTGATATTCGATGGTGTAAGGTTGAGACCTTACTTGATCTTGGCTTCGCGGAATTCGACGTGCTTCTTGGCAACCGGATCGTATTTCCGCTTCACCATCTTTTCCGTCATGGTGCGGCTGTTCTTCTTTGCGACGTAGAAGAAGCCCGTGTCTGCAGTCGACTGCAATTTGATTTTGATGGTCGTGGCCTTCGCCATGGTCGTGTCTTCCACTTGTTCGAGAATTGCAAACGCGCCAGAGGGCGCGTTGCTCGCCCGGCGACAATCGTGCGCGGAGCAATAAGGATCAGAGCGCCAATGTCAAGCGTTCCCTTACAGTCGCTCCAGAACCATGTCTCCACGGCGCTCGAAATGCATCGGCACGCTCACCAGTCTTTGGAGATCGGAATCGGTCTGCAGACGCTCCACCAGGTGCGCTACGATGATGCGCGTGATGCCGGGAAGATTGTCGCTTCCGACCGCCTCTTCGATGGGGAGCCAGGTCAGGTCCGAAAGTTCCTGGGTTGGACCGCCCTCCGGCAGTTCATGGGCAACGGCCTCGTCGCGCCAGCACGCAAAAAAGCGGGTGTCGAAACGTCGTACCCGGCCCGGAGGTGTGATCGCCCGCGCGATGAAGCGCAGTTTGGAAAGGTCAGGAACGATACCGTGATCGCTGAACGCTTCCCATCCGGCGGCCAGAAAACGCTCGGTTGAGGCGCGCTTTCCGATGAACAGGCCGGCCTCTTCATAAGTTTCCCGAACTGCGGAGAGGGCAGTCGCCGTCGCACGCCGTGGGGTGAACCGCTTCACGGTGCCTGCCGTCAGCTTTTTCAGATCGTCGGCGCGAAGGTCATGACCTTCGCTGAGAGGAACCCGGGAATCGCCAGGGTCGGTTCGGCCACCCGGAAAGACGTAACGATTGGCCATGAAAGCGTGTTTGCCGTGGCGCTTTCCCACGAGAACCCGCACATCCTTTGCCGAGCGGTCGAGCACAAGGAGTGTCCCGGCGTCCCTAGGGCGAATAGCGCGGCCCTTGCCTTGCGTCGCATCCTTCGGATCGGTGCTGCGCGGGTCGGCCGGGGCCCCCTTCGGCAATTGCGAGGCGAAATCACTCATAACCGTCCTCGCGGATCGGAGGGATGGTCTTCGATGTCATCGGCGTCATCGCCAAAACCGTGCATGTAGAGAGCCCATTGCAGGCCGACGACGGCGCCCTTGGTGGGCGGTAGGAGCGCGATCACCGAGATAAGCGTCAGAATGCTCCAGACGACCATGTGCGTGACCATCGACCAGTCGACGAGTTTCTCGGCTCCCATATAGGCGCCGACAATGATGTGCCCGACGACGAACACGACGAGATAAGCCGGCAGATCGTCTGCACGATGGTGGAAGATTGGTTCCTCACAGACGGCGCAATGATCGACCGTCGTGACATAGCTGGCAAACAGTTTCCCTTCGCCGCAGCGGGGGCAGCGCATGAGGAAGCCGCGCAGCACCGAGCGGCCGACGGGTCGCGCCGGACGTCCGCTGTGTCGTTCTCCGCCAAACTGCGAAATATCGTCGTTCATCGACTCTTTCCTCCGCTCCGCCCCTTGCGAACCCGTTTCTGGCCGTTCTTGCCCTTGGCATTCGCGGACCGGGCACGGCGCTGACCGGCCTTCGCCTTGCTGCGCGAACGTCCGACACCATCCAGCTTGTGCGGATCGGTTTGCATCTCAAGAAGGATCGAACCGGCTAGCGGCTGCACCTCCAGAAGCTTGACTTGGACCGGATCCCCGATGCGCCAGCCGAGGCCTGTGCTATCGCCGCTCAGTGCGAAAGCCGCTTCGTCGTAATGATAGTATTCGTCGCCCAACGACGAAATCGGCACGAAACCATCAGCACCGAACTGGTCGAGCTGGACGAAAAGGCCGCTCTTCGTGACACCCGTGATGCGGCCATCGAAGCCTTCGCCGATACGTTCGGCAAGGAAGCCTGCCGTCAGGCGGTCGACGGTTTCCCGCTCTGCCATCATGGCTCGGCGTTCCGTCCCTGAGATGAGCGCGGCAATATCGTCCAGCCGCTCCTGCTTCTCGTCGGAAAGGCCGTCATCGCCGAGGCCGAGAGCGGCGATCAGGGCGCGATGCACGATCAGGTCGGCATAGCGCCGGATCGGCGAGGTGAAATGTGCGTAGCGCGAAAGTGAAAGACCGAAATGGCCGAGATTATAAGGGCTGTAGACGGCTTGGCTCTGGGTCCTGAGAACGATCTCCGACGCCATGGCTTCATAGGGGCCACCGCGGGTCCGCTCCAGAATGCCGTTGAAAGCGCTGGAGTCGAGAGCGGGGCCGCGCTGGAGCGACTGGCCGATCGTCTTCAGAAATTCCCGCAGCACTTCCTGCTTGGCGAGCGAGGGTTCGTCGTGAACCCGGTAGATCAGCGGATGCTTCTTACGCTCGAGCGTTTCGGCGGCGCAAACATTGGCCTGGATCATGAATTCCTCGATCAGCCGGTGGGCGTCGAGGCGAGGGGGCACTTCGATCCGGTCGATCGTACCATCCTCTTTCAGGCGGATCTTCCGTTCCGGCAGATCGAGCTCCAGCGGCCCGCGGCTTCTGCGTCCCTGCGAAAGGACACGATAGGCTGACCAGAGTGGTTCCAGAACCGTTTCCAGAAGAGGCTGCGTCTTGTCGTTCGGTGCGCCGTCGATGGCCGTCTGCGCGTCCTCGTAGGCCAGCTTGGCAGGCGAACGCATCAGAACGCGATGGAAGGAGTGCCGCACCTTCTTGCCGCCGGAATCGAACACCATCCGCACGGCGAGAGCAGGGCGGTCTTCACCTTCCTGAAGCGAGCAGAGATCGTTCGAGATGCGCTCGGGCAACATCGGGACGACGCGGTCGGGGAAATAGACCGAGTTGCCGCGTTTCAGCGCCTCGCGATCCATGGCCGTGCCAGGCCGCACATAAGCGGCGACGTCGGCGATGGCGACGGTCACGATCTGCCCGCCCGGGTTTTTCTCGTCCGCATCCGGTTCTGCAAAAACCGCGTCGTCATGGTCTTTCGCATCAGCCGGGTCGATGGTGATGAGCGGCACGTCGCGCCAATCCTCACGGCCCTCGGCTGATACCGGCTTCGCATTCTGCGATTCAGCGATCACCTCGGCAGGAAAGACATGTGGAATGCCGTGGGCGTGTATGGCAATGCCCGAGACAGCCCGCTCGGTGCCGAGCTCTCCGATCACCTCTTCGACCGATCCGCTTGCAAGGCCTCGCCGATTGCCCCGGTTCGGCGAGACTTCGACCAGATCACCCGGCTTTGCGCCAGCAAGTCCACCATCGGGAAGAACCAGCTCATCCTGCCGGCGCTCCACGGGTTCCAAGCGGAATGAACCATCCTTCAACTGCCGGACAACGCCCAGAACACGACCTTCCGACTTGTCGAATATCTTGATGATCCGCGCCGTATAGGCGACGCCATCGTCGTTTTTAGATGGAAATATCTTTGCCAGCGCCTCATCGCCGATCCCTGGCACCCGGCGTTCGTCCTTACGCAGTTTGACGGCAATCGCCGGTGGGAAGCCATCGGCCTCCTGGTCCCAGTTTCTCGGACGGGCCATCAGGCCGCCATCGGCATCCCTGCTCATGATGACGATCGGCGTAACGGGCGGTAGCTGGCCAGGAATCCGCACCTTTCGCCCTTCAGCATCGAGCAGGCCCTCATCGGCCATTTCCTGCAGCAGGTCGCGCAGCACCGCGCGCTCCGCGCCCTTGATGCCGAAATGCCGGGCGATCTCGCGCCGGCTCGCCGCATGCGGATTATCTTTCAGGTAAGCGAGTATGCTATCGCGATCCGGGACGGCCTGCACCCGCTTCGAGGACGGACCATCGGCCTTTCGCTTCGCCATCAGTCCTCTTTCGCCTTCGTGTCTGTCTTCTTCTTGGCAGGCGCCTTCTTTTTCGCTGTCGCCTTTTTCTTGGCCGGGGCTTTCTTGGCGGCGCTCTTCTTCCCGCCGCCCTTTTCGATCTTCGCCGCAATCAGTTGAAGTGCTTCTTCCACCGTGATGCCGGCCGGATCCTTGCCCTTCGGCAGGGTCGCATTGACCTTGCCCCAATTGACATAAGGGCCGTAGCGCCCGTCACGCACGGTTATCGTCCCGCCCTCCGGATGATCGCCGAGTTCCTTGAGCGCCGCTGCCTTGGCGCGGCCCCGCCCGCCATTTTTGGCCTTCTCGGCGATGACGGTTACGGCGCGGTTGATGCCGATGGAGAAGACGTCGTCGACGGTCTCCAGATTGGCATACTTTCCGTCATGCAAGAGGAATGGTCCATAGCGCCCGATACCGGCCGAGATCATCTTGCCGCTTTCCGGATGCTGGCCAACGTCGCGAGGAAGGTTGATCAGCGCGAGCGCCTTTTCGTGATCGATATCGTCGACCGACCAGCCCTTGGGGATGGAGCCCCTCTTGGCTTCCTTGCCTTCGCCACGCTGGATATACGGCCCAAACCGTCCGCTTCGCAGCGTGATTTCTTCGCCCGTATGGGGATCAGTGCCGAGATTTTTCGGACCGTCTCCCAGCCCGGCAGCTGCCTCGTCTCCTTCCGCCGGCCCATCGAGCTGACGCGTGAAGTTGCAGTCCGGATAGTTGGAACAGCCGACAAACGCGCCGAACTTGCCGAGCTTGAGGGACAATTCGCCTGTCCCGCATTTCGGGCAGGAACGCGGATTCGTTCCGTCCCCCCGATCAGGGAAAGCCACAGCGGCCAGTTCATCGTTGAGCCGGTCGAGAACATCAGAGACGCGCAGCTCCTTCGTGTCGTCGACATGCGCAGAGAAGTCGCGCCAGAACCGGGCGAGCACGTCCTTCCACTCGGCCTTGCCATCCGATATTTGGTCGAGCTCTTCTTCGAGCCCGGCGGTGAAATCGTATTCCACATATTTGTCGAAGAAGTTCTCCAAAAACGCCGTGACGATGCGGCCGCGGGATTCGGGAACGAGCTTGCGACTTTCCACCTTAACGTAATTGCGGTCCTGCAAGGTCTGCAAAGTCGCGGCATAGGTCGATGGCCGTCCGATGCCGAGCTCTTCCATTTTCTTGATCAGGCTGGCTTCCGAGTAGCGGGGTGGCGGCTCGGTGGTCGACTTGGTGACTTCGATTGCTTCGCGCCTGGCCTCTTCGTCCGCACGGATCTCCGGCAGGCGGCGTTCGTCGTTCTCGTCGTCCTTGTCGTCTTCGTCCCGCTGGTCGGTGTAAGCGGCGAGGAAGCCGTCGAATCGAATAACCTGTCCATTGGCGCGGAGCGTCGCCGGGGCTCCGCCGCCAGAGGCGATAAGTTCGACAGTGGTGCGCTCAAGATCGGCAGCCGCCATCTGGCTGGCGATGGCACGTTTCCAGATCAGGTCGTAAAGGCGGAACTGATCGGGATCCAGAAAGCGCTTCACGCTGGAGGGCGTTCGGGTGAAGTCGGTCGGACGGATCGCTTCGTGCGCTTCCTGAGCGTTCTTTGCCTTTGTCGAATAATGCCGCGGCTTCTCCGGCACATAGCGATCGCCGAACTCCGCTCCAATGGCAGAGCGGGCGGCGCTGACGGCCTCCGGCGCCATCTGGACGCCATCGGTACGCATATACGTGATGAGACCGGCGGTTTCGCCGCCAATGTCGACACCTTCATAAAGGCGCTGCGCGACTTGCATCGTACGGGATGCCCCGAAGCCCATGCGCGACGACGCCGCCTGCTGCAAACTCGACGTCGTGAAAGGAGGTCCGGGATTGCGTTTGCCGGGCTTCGCTTCGACGCTTTCGATGCGGAAGCTAGACTGGTTGAGAACCGTCTCGATCCGCTTGGCGTAGTCTTCGTCCTTGATGTCGAGCTTGTTGGTCCGCTTGCCGTCAAACGTCGTGAGGCGAGCGGAGAAACTGTCGCCGCGAGGCGTCAGGAACGTCCCGGCCACCATCCAATAATCTTCGCGGACGAAGCGTTCGATTTCAGCTTCGCGGTTACAGACGAGCCGCAAGGCGACCGACTGCACACGACCGGCCGAACGGCTGCCAGGCAGCTTGCGCCACAGCACGGGTGAAAGAGTGAAGCCGAAGAGATAGTCGAGTGCGCGGCGCGCCAGATAGGCGTTGACCAGATCGTCATCGATCCGTCGCGGGTTGGCCATCGCCTCAAGAACGCTCTTCTTGGTAATCGCGTTGAAGACGACGCGGCTGACCGGTTTGTCTTTCAAGGCGCGCTTCTTGTTGAGAACGTCGAGCACATGCCACGAGATCGCTTCGCCTTCGCGATCGGGGTCGGTCGCGAGAATCAGGTGATCGGCATCCTTCACGGCTTTTGCTATCTCGGTGAGCCGCTTGTTGGAGGCCGTGTCGACCTGCCAGCTCATCGCGAAATCCTCATCCGGCAGAACCGAGCCGTCTTTGGGAGGCAAGTCGCGGACATGCCCGTATGAGGCCAGAACCTTATAGTCCTTGCCGAGATATTTATTGATGGTCTTCGCCTTGGCTGGCGACTCGACGACGACAACGTCCATGGAATTTCCAATATCTCTTAGCTGCGCTCGGCAACGCGAATGGCGCTTCACATGGCTGTGTGAGCGCATCGGGTCAAGTCCGACCCGCATCGATCAGGTCACAGATCGGGAACTCTGGAAGTTCAGATGAGGCACTCGTCAGCATTCAGAATGCGTGAGTCAATGGTTGTAGGAAATTTTTCTTTACAATTTTAAGGAGTGATTTAAATGTAATTGACCTTACCTAGCGAGAACCCGCCGGACTGGAGGCCAGGATGAGCAGATCGAATCACAGGACTGAGACGCTTGATTACCTCCAGTCCATGTTACGCGAGCTCGTTCTTCTTGCGCAGTCCGAACGGTACGACATACTCGCCTACATGATTGAGATGGCGTATATCGAATGTAGCGACGTAATACGCGGTGAACGGCCGCATCGCCTTCCCGCGCCGACAAACGGTAGTAACGAAGAGCGTGCGGAAACGCCGGAACAACTGGCCGGCTGACCGCTTGGACCCACGCGGTTCGCGTGGTTCTATTCAGACGGCAATCGCTGGACCCTGTTGCCGGGAAGTCTTTCGACACGGCCGGCCAGCGCAAGTTCCAGCAGGTGAACCAGAACGGCCGATGCCGGCAGACCGGTATGACGGATCAGTTCGTCGATCTCGACGGGTGAAAAATCCAGCGCGCCGATAATAGCGTCCCGTTCATTCTCGTCCGGTTCATAATCCGGTTGCTCGGGCTCGCCGGCAAGAATGGCCGCTTCACCTTCTGACTTCATTTCCTGCGGACGCAAATCCTCGATGATATCATCCGCCGATGTGACAAGGATGGCGCCGTTGCGGATCAAACCGTTGCTGCCCTCGCTTCTTGGATCGAGTGGTGACCCCGGCACGGCGAAAACATCGCGCCCGAGTTCAGTTGCCAGCCGCGCCGAAATGAGTGAGCCGGAACGCTTGGCTGCCTCGATCACGACGAGGCCGATGCCGAGTGCGGCGACAATCCGGTTGCGGCGGGGAAAGTCTCTTGCCGTGGCGCGCCAGCCGATCGGTCTTTCGCTGATGACCGCTCCCTGTTCCGCGATGATGGCATCCATAAGCGGTATATTTTCCGGAGGATAGGGCTGATCGAGACCGCCCGCCAAAACCGCCACGGTGCGATAGGGCAATGCGGCTTGATGCGCGGCAGCATCGATACCACGCGCCATTCCTGAAACGGTGCCATACCCAGCTTCACCCAGGTCGGCGGCAATCTTTCGTGCCATTTTGATGCCGGTAATCGAAGCATTGCGGGCCCCCACGATCCCGACGAGCCGGTCCGAATAGGCGCTAGAGGATCCCGTCATGCAGAGGATAGGCGGCGGCATCTCGGAGCGTGCGAGAATGGCGGGATAGTCCGGCTCGCCAATCGCGACGAACCGAAAGCCGTGTTTGGCGGCCACCTCGAATTCGCGCCGAATAGCGCTTTCATCGGCGACTTGGGGTAATTTTTTGGCACCGCCGCGTGCGGCCATTTCGGGCAGGGCAGCGAGCGCAAGTTCGGCGGATCCAAAGCGATTGATGAGGCTGCGGAAGCTGGCGGGCCCAACGTTTTCGCTTCGGATGAGTCGTAGCCAGGCAAAACGCTGCCGGTCCGAAAGGCGGGGCGCGACAGGAGCGCTCTCGTCAGCCGTCTTGGTCACGCTTCTTTCCCATGCGCGGTTCGGTGCCATTGATCAGTCGGCGGATGTTCCCGTGATGCTTGGCATAGACGATAAAACTCATCACGAGGAAGAAGACGGCGATCCGTTCATAGTCCAGAACGTAAAGAAAGATCGGAACGACAATTGTTGCGATCAGGGCAGAGAGCGAAGAAATCCGCGTAATCGCTGCGCACCCGATCCAGGACACGAGAAAGGCGAGGAAGCCGGGCCAGGCCAATCCGAGCAAGACGCCGAGATAGGTCGCGACGCCCTTGCCGCCCTTGAAGCGGAGCCAGACGGGAAAAAGGTGTCCGAGAAAGGCTCCGAGCCCGGCGGCCATGGCCGGATAGGACGCCATACCGTTCTGACGGCCCCACCAAAGCGCCAGAAGAACAGGCAGCGTGCCCTTCAACGCGTCGGCGAGAAGGGTCAGCGCAGCCAAGCCTTTATTGCCGGTGCGCAGCACATTTGTCATGCCGATATTGCCCGAGCCGATCGTCCTGATATCGCCGAGACCTGCCATGCGGGTAATGACGAGACCGAAGGGAACCGAGCCGCAGAGATAGCCTCCGGCCAGCGCCAGCAATATGGCCGCGAGTAGTTGACCCGATAGCTCCATAGATGCCCTCCCAGACTTCTGACCGTTCGGGCGAGGCCCCTAGTCGTTGAGCTCGAAGACAGTCTCGCCGGAGACCATCGTCCGCAATACCCGGCCGCTCATCCGTGCGTTTTCAAAGCAACTGTTGCGCGAATGCGAGCGGAGATCCTTGTCCGAGACCTCCCATGGCGCGTCAAGATCGATAATCGCGATATCGGCTTTCGCACCGGGGCGGAGCGTACCGTAAGGCAGGCCGAACAAGGAAGCGGGCGCGCTGGTCACCACTTCAATGGCACGCATCAGGGGAAGGGTGCCGTCGTGGACCCGACGGAGCAGTGCTGCCAGAAGCGTTTCCAGACCAATCGCGCCTGGCGCAGCCTCGTCGAAAGGAAGACGCTTGGTATCGACATCCTGCGGATCGTGGCTTGATACGACGATATCGATCGTCCCATCCGCCAACGCATTGGCCATCGCATGGCGCTCCAACTCGTCGCGCAGCGGCGGGGAAAGCCGGTAGAAGGTGCGGTAGCCCTGCACATCGTTCTCGTTGAGCGACAGGTGATTGATAGAAACGCCGGCCGTCACGCGATGCCCATTGTCCTTGGCGCGGCGAATGGCATCGGCGCTCATTACACAGGATATCTTGGCCGCGTGGTAGCGCGCGCCCGTCAGGGCGGCGAGCGCCAGATCGCGCTGTAGAGGAATGAGTTCGGCCTCGCGGGGAATGCCGGGCAAACCCATGAGCGTCGCCAGCTTACCTTCGTTCATGACGCCGTTGGCCGCCAGCGCATTATCCTGCGTTTCCATGGCGATCAGAGCGTCGAAATCCCGCGCATAGCTCATCGCCCGCCGCAGCACGACGGGATTGTCCAGAGTGTGGCGACCATCGGTGAAGGCGACCGCTCCGGCTTCCCGCAAAAGGCCGAACTCGGTCATTTCGCTACCGCCCAGGCCGCGCGTGACGGCTGCAGCCGGATGAATGCGGACAAGCGATGTGGCTCTTGCTGTCCGCAGGACATATTCGACCAGCGAGGGCTGGTCCATCACGGGACTTGTGTCCGGCATCATCACGAGAGAGGTGACGCCGCCGGCCGCCGCTGCTTCGGAAGCAGAGCGGATCGTCTCGCGGTGCTCGAAACCGGGTTCACCGATGAAGACCCTGCCGTCGACAAGCCCGGGAGCAATGACGTGACCTCTGCAATCGATGATGGTCGCGCCTTCCGGAGCGCCCTGGTTGAGACCGTCAGGGCCTGCGCCGACGATTTTGTCATCCTCGATCAGAACGGCGCCGATCGTATCCATCCGGCGCGAAGGGTCGACGATGCGGCCATGCGTGAGAAGTGTCGTGCTCATACGCCGCCCGCCTCATTATGAGAGGGACCAGCGAGCAGCTCCAGCACCGCCATGCGGACTGCCACGCCCATTTCGACCTGTTCCTCGATCACGCTTTGCGGCGCATCGGCCATCAGGCTGGCGATCTCGACACCGCGGTTCATGGGGCCGGGGTGCATGACGATGGCGTCATCCTTCGCGAGCGCAAGCTTGTCGGCATCGAGCCCGAAAAACCGGAAATATTCTCTCACGCTTGGCACGAAGCCGCCTGCCATGCGCTCGCGCTGCAGACGCAGCATCATCACGACATCGGCATCGCGAAGTCCGTCTTCCATCCGGTTGAAGACTTCCACGCCGAATTCCTCGATACCGGATGGCATGAGCGTTGAGGGGCCGACCAATCGCACCCGGGCGCCCATCTTGCCGAGAAGGAAGATGTTGGAACGCGCTACACGGCTGTGCAGCACGTCGCCGCAAATGGCGACGGTCAGATTTTGAAGGGAGCCCTTATGCCGCCGGATCGTCAGCGCATCGAGAAGCGCCTGCGTGGGATGTTCGTGTTGGCCGTCGCCGGCATTGACGACGGCGCATTCGACTTTCTGCGCCAGAAGCTCGGCGGCGCCGGAACTGCCATGCCGGATCACGAGGATATCAGGCCGCATTGCGTTGAGCGTCATCGCGGTATCGATGAGTGTCTCGCCCTTCTTCACCGAAGAGGAGGCCACGCTCATATTCATAACATCGGCGCCCAGACGTTTGCCCGCGAGCTCGAAAGAGGCCTGCGTTCGCGTCGATGCTTCGAAGAAGAGATTGATCTGGGTTCGTCCGCGCAGCGCGGACGTTTTCTTGTCGGGTCGTCGTGAGACCTCGACGGCCTTGTCGGCCTTATCCAGAAGAAATTGAATATCGAGCTCGGAAAGGTTGCGAATGCCGAGCAAGTGACGGGAGGAAAGGGAGTGTGTGCCGACCACCATAGTTGCGTCTGATAGTCCTGTACCGGTTTCGCCGCAAGCGCTCTTCGTCATTCAATAACAGGCGATTGTCCTGACTGCGATGCCGTGAAACATGGGGCCGGCAAGTTATAGTGGGAATCGATTCGACCGACCCCGGCAGAAGGACTGTTTAGATCATGGCAAGCGACGACAACCGCACGCCCCCTCTGGCTGGCGCGAATGCCTGGCGACGCGACCCGCTTCTCGTGCAATTGACGGACTCCTTTTCGGGAAAGACACGCGAAAGCCTCGATGCGCTCGGCTCTTATGTGCTGTCTGCCGACGCACTGGATATGGCACGGCTTGCCAATCAGCATGCGCCGCGGCTCGAAACGCACGATCGCCACGGCAATCGAAGCGACAGGGTCGAGTTTCATCCAGCCTATCACGCCTTGATGCGCCGTTCGGTCGCAGAGGGCCTCCATGGCTCGTTCTGGGAGAATGGCGAAGAGGAAGCAGGAGCGCGCGCCAATATTCGTGCAGCGCGTTTCTACCTGACGGCACAGTTGGAATGCGGCCATCTTTGCCCGATCACCATGACGAACGCATCGTTGGCGTCCATTGCGAGCGAAGAAGCCCTCTTCGACGACTGGAAGAGGCGTGTTGTCAGCCGGAAATACGATCCGACCCACCGGCCACCCTCACGAAAGGCCGGATTGACGCTCGGCATGGGGATGACAGAGCGGCAGGGTGGCACTGACCTGCGCACCAACCTGACTGAGGCGACCGAACTCGGCGGCGGCTACTGGCGGATCGACGGGGAGAAATGGTTCTTCTCTGCACCGATGAGTGACGGCTTTCTGGTGCTCGCGCAGACAAGCGAAGGGCCGGGGTGTTTTCTCATTCAGCGTATTCGCGGCGATGGCCAGAGCAACGGGCTTCAGTTGCAGCGGCTGAAGGACAAGCTTGGCAATCGATCCAATGCGTCTTCGGAGGTTCGGTTCGAGAGGACGATTGGCCAATTGATTGGCGAGCCGGGCAAAGGCATCCGCACGATCATGGATATGGTCAGCCTGACCCGTTTGGATTGCGCACTGGCTTCGGCGGGTCTTATGCGCGGCGCCCTGGCCGAGGCAGTTCATCATTGCCGCCATCGCGAGGTGTTCGGCAAGAAACTGTTCGATCAGCCTTTGATGAGGCGCGTCCTGGCCGACATGGCACTGGACGTTGCCGGTGCTACCGCTCTCGCTTTCCGCCTGGCACGCGCCTTTGATGAAGCGGCCGACAATGAGACACAGGCCGCCTGGCTTCGGCTGATGACGCCGGTTGTTAAATACTGGATCTGCAAGTCAGCTCCGGCTCTGACCTATGAGGCCATGGAGTGCCTTGGCGGAGACGGCTATTGTGAGACCTTCCCGATGGCGCGCTTCTATCGTGAGGCGCCGGTCAACGCGATCTGGGAAGGGTCGGGCAATGTCATGGCGCTCGATCTGCTGAGAGTTCTGAAGCGCTCGCCACAGGCGATGGAGACCATTCTTGCCGATATCCATGAGGGGCTGGGCCGTTCGGCGGATACGACGATCGATGTGTTGAGAGCGGCAGCGGAAGTCACGCAGACCGATGAAGGCGGAGCACGATTTCTTACCGAGCAGCTCGCGCTTGCCGCTGCAGCGGCCGAATTGCGCCGGCTAGGAGCGGGCCGTATTGCCGATGCCTTTGCCGAGAGTCGTCTTGGCGGCGCTTGGCGCAGCACCTACGGAACGCTCGATTCCCGGCATGAGCCGAAAGCGATTCTGGAAACGCTCTATCCGTCCGAGGCCTGATCCGTCGCTGTTTTTGATAAGCAGGAAAAACCGTTAACCATAATTTCCGCTTCCCATGGACAGCCTGCGTCTCGCAATACAGTTTCCAAATCGTTAACGAGGAGAGATTCCGATGCCACGGCGTGTGCCGTTTTCGATCAGCCAGCCGCAAAGGAAGGTTTACCCGCCTTTCCGCGGGCTGCTGGTGCGGGAAAGGCGCTCATGATCACTCGCGTCTGCATCATTTTCTGGGTCGTGCCGCTAACGCTCTACACCCTGTGGTTCATCCTGTCGGCGAACGATATCAACTTCGGATCGATCTATCTCTCGCGGCAGATGCACGACATCGTCATGCAGACCTACGCCAATCTGCTCGGTATCGATCCGGCGATCATACCCGCACTTCTGATTCGTGCTGTCGTCTGGGACCTTGCCGTCGTTTTGGCCATCCTGGCCTATCGGCGGCGCCGCGAGATCAAGGCCTGGTGGCAGGCGCGAAAGGCGCATGCCAGCGAACCTGTTTCTGAGATGACACCCGCCGCTGTGAACGTCGATCCGTTAGCGGTCGGGCAAGGCAACCAGGCGGTCGAGCGCACCCTGTAGAATGAAGGCGGCCGCCGCCGAGTCGATCCGCGCGGCGCGCTTGGCTCGTGACATATCGGTGGAGATCATGGCTCGCTCGGCGGCAACCGTGGAGAGCCGCTCGTCCCAAAAGCAGAACGGCAGGGCGGTCGCACGTTCCATGTTGCGGACGAAGGCTCGTGTTGTCTGAACCCTCGGCCCGGCTGACCCGTCCATATTGTTGGGAAGACCGATGACGAAACCGCCGACCCTGTCGCTCGCAAGGGCGAGAAGGAGCGCTTCCGCATCCTTGCTGAATTTTTTGCGTGCAATAACGGGTCTTGGGTGAGCGAAAGCGAGGCTTGCATCGGATACGGCAAGGCCGATCGTCTTTTCGCCGAGATCGAGGCCCGCCAGCACTTCGTCGCGACCAAGCCTTTGCGCCAGTTCTTCGATCGTGACGACATTGGGCATCGCTGCACGTTCCTTTCTTTTCTCGCCGCCACTGCGACCTATCCTCAAGAAGGAGAAACAAGAGGAGATCGAAATGCGACTGACCTGGTACGGCCATGCCACCTATCGCCTGGAATCCGGCGACGCCAGAATTTTCGTCGACCCGTTCCTGGAGGGCAATCCGGTCTGGGATGGAGGTTGGGAGGGGCCCGCCGAGGGGATCACCCATATCTTGCTGACCCACGGACATGACGACCATATCGGCGTGACCACCGAAATGGCCAAAAAGACGGGAGCTGTCGTGGTCGCTCCCTATGAGATCATTCAGTTCCTCACGGCGGAAGGACTGCCCGAAGATCAGGGGAGCCCCATCAACCATGGCGGAACGGTCGCTTTCGATGCCTTCAAGGTCACGGCCTGGCCGGCGTTTCACTCCAGTTCCACGTTCCGCGATGGGCGGACCATCTATCTCGGCAACCCGCTGGGATATGTGATCGAGCCGACCTCTGCGCAGGACGAGACACTCTATATATCGGGCGATACCGGTATCTATTCGGACATGGCTCTGATCGACGAGGTCCACAAGCCGAAGATCGGTATCGTCTGCATCGGCGACAGGCTCACCATGGGTCCGAAATTTGCGGCCATGGCCTGCCGAAAGTATTTCCACTTCGACAAGGTCATACCCAGCCATTTCGGCTCGTTCGAGTTTTTGAGCGGAACGTCCGATATGTTCGAGAAGGAACTGGAGGGCGCGGGCACTTCCATGTTGCTCCCCAAGGTCGGCGAAGCTGTCGAGCTTTGAGTTCAAGCGCGGCGCTCTAGCCGTGCAGCTTCAGGGGTGGTCCGTTGGCTGGCGTTATCATGTCCGCCAGGATCGCGACGGAACCTCTGAGTGGGCCGAGGACGGTCCATTGATGGCGGCGTTGAAGACTTTGATAGGCCGCCATCGCCAACTTTCCCTGAACCAGAAAGTCATCCTTGTCATTGAAGAGACCGATGGAGCCGATGGAACCGGCTCGGCCGATTGAAAGAATCCGGCCATGATCGTTGAAGCGAAAGGGCTTCGTTTTCTTTTTATCGATCAGTCGCGGTAGTGAGGTGCCAAGCCATGCCGCCTGCTGACTTGCGCATTGCGCAGTGGGCGGCAATGGCTGTTGCTGCCCTTCGGGACCGAAACTTGCGGCATCTCCGATGACGAAGATGGCCGGATCCACCGTCGTTTGCAGGCGTGAATTGACCTTTATCCGCCCCTTCTTGTCCGTTTCGAAATCGGCCAGTTCGCTCAACAGAGGGTGGCCGACCAGCCCTGCCGCCCAGACCACGATATCGGCCGGCCAACAACCGCCCGATGCGCTACGCACCTCGCCGGCACATATCTGAGAGATTTCAGCGCCGGTTTCTGTATCGATTTCAAGACTGTCCAACCGGGTTTTCAACCCCGACCGCAGTTTGTCGTCGGCACCGCCCATCAGTTTGTCGTCCGCCTCAAGGATTCGAATTTCCAGCAAAGGGTGGCTTCGCTGATCTTCTTGCGGCCTTTGAAAGGCCCGCTCCGCAGTTCGCAAATGGGCCGCGAGCTCCGTTCCCGTCGCTCCGGAGCCGACGATCGCGATCCTTGCCGCTTTGCCGGTCGCCTGAGCACGCAACAGCGCGGTGATGAAGAGTTCGCGAAAGCGGCGCGCATCGGCCTCCTCATCGAGTCGGATGGCGTGTTCCGCCACGCCCTCGGTGCCGAAGTCGGGCGTAACTCCGCCGAGCGCGATCACCAGCCGGTCATAGGGCACCGTTCGGGCTGGCGCTTCGAGCGATTGTCCCTCGGGGTGATGCGCAGCGAGGCGAACATTTCCAACCTGACGATCGATGGACTCGACACAGCCGTTCTCGAAGGTGAAGCCAAGGGACTTTGCCAGCGAGTAGAAGCTCATCTCCGTCAGCATGGAATCGGCAGTCCCGGCTGCAAATTCATGGAGGCGCGGTTTCCAGAGATGGGAGCTTTCCTTGTCGACGAGGGTAACGGCAAGGTCGTCGTTGCGGCAGAGCCGGGCGGCCAGTTCCAGTCCACCCGCGCCGCCGCCCAGAATCACGATCCGCTGCTTTTTCTCTTCCATAAGGCTTCTTCTCCCGAACAGCTTGCTGGTTCGACTTTGTGCCGGTTCTGTTGCACCGCCGATATCGCCTCGCTATAGCGGGCGCGGCAGCGGCTCCTTCAATGTGGGCCTTCAAGACGATCCGAATCCCGGGAGTTTTATATGAGCGTCGATACCGAAACCGTCCACCGTGTGGCGCGCCTGTCCCGTATTGCTCTCAAGGAGGGCGAGGCGGAACGGATGACCAGCGAACTCAACGCGATCCTTGGTTTTGTCGAACAGCTCTCCGAAGTCGATGTCGAGGGTGTTGAGCCAATGACCTCTGTTCGTCCGATGGGAATGCGCCGGCGCGATGACGAAGTCACCGATGGCGGCAAGGCGGATGATATCGTCAAGAATGCGCCGGCGACGGAAGACCATTTCTTCCTGGTGCCGAAGGTGGTGGAGTAAGAACGGTGGCCTTTGCCATTCAAACGGAAGCTGCTTTGCAGGAGGATGTCCGCACGATGGTGACGGCATTGAACGCCCACCTGACGCCGCTCTCGCCACCGGAATTTCAGTTTCCGATGACCGCCGAACAGATGAGCGGCGCCGATTGCATGGTTTTCATCGTGCGGGACAATAGTGGCGCGCCGGTCGGCATGGGATGCCTGAAACAGCATGAAGGCCGCATCGGTGAAGTCAAACGAATGTGGTCCGCGCCTCATCTGCGCGGTCAGGGCATCGGCGCCTCGGTTCTTGCCGCCATCATCGATAAGGCCGAAGCGCTGGACCTCTCAGAACTTGTCCTGGAAACGGGCACCTCACCTGAATATGCGCCGGCATGGAGCCTCTATGAGCGCGCGGGCTTTCAGCCCTGCGGCGCCGTGCTCGACTATCCGACATCAGAACATAACCGCTTTTACCGTAAGGTTCTTTCCGCATGACCGATCTCACACAGCTTACCCTGGCAGAAATCCGCGATGCACTGGCCCGAAAGGAGTTCACCTCTTCGGAGATCACCAATGCCTATCTCGGCGCGATCGACGCGGCCAATGGTTCGCTGACTGCTTTCGTGGCCGTTGGCTATGACAAGGCACGCAGCATGGCCAAGGCATCGGATGAACGACTTGCCAAGGGAGCGGGTGGGCCGCTCGAAGGCGTTCCGCTCGGCATCAAGGACCTGTTTGCGACGGAAGGCGATCATACCCAGGCATGCAGCCGCATTCTGGATGGCTTCCGTCCACCCTATGAAAGCACGGTGACGGCCAATCTGTGGGCCGATGGCGCTGTGATGCTCGGCAAGCTGAACATGGACGAGTTCGCCATGGGCTCCTCCAACGAGACCAGCGCTTACCTACCGGTCAAGAACCCCTGGCGCGCGGAGGATAGCAGCACGGATCTCGTGCCGGGCGGCTCGTCCGGCGGTTCGGCCACGGCTGTCGCCGCCAATCTGTGCGCCGCAGCCACGGCAACGGATACGGGCGGCTCGATCCGCCAGCCTGCCGCCTTCACCGGCACGGTCGGTATCAAGCCGACCTATGGCCGTTGCTCCCGCTGGGGCGTCGTTGCCTTTGCGTCGTCTCTCGATCAGGCCGGACCTGTCACGCACACCGTGCAGGATGCGGCGATCATGCTGAAATCCATGGCGTCGCTCGATCCCAAGGATTCCACCTCTTCAGACGTTCCGGTCCCGGACTTCGAGGCAGCGGTGGAGCGCGGCGTGAAGGGCCTGACCATCGGTATTCCGAAGGAATATCGTATGGAAGGCATGAGCGACGAGATCGATACGCTCTGGCAGAACGGCATCGCAATGATGAAGGATGCAGGCGCGGAAATCCGCGATATTTCCCTGCCGCATACGAAATACGCGCTGCCGGCCTATTACATCGTCGCTCCCGCCGAAGCCTCATCGAACCTCGCGCGCTATGATGGTGTTCGTTACGGTCTGCGCGAGAGCGGCAAGGACATCACCGACATGTACGAGAAAACGCGTGCCGCCGGTTTCGGCGACGAGGTCAAGCGTCGCATCATGATCGGAACCTACGTCCTTTCGGCAGGCTATTACGACGCCTACTATCTGCGCGCGCAGAAGGTCCGAACGCTCATCAAGCGCGATTTCGAAACCGTCTTCGATGACGGCGTGGACGCGATTCTGACGCCCGCTACACCGAGCGCGGCGTTCCCGATTGGCGACAATGAGCGCCATGTCGATCCGGTGGCGATGTATCTCAATG
The DNA here is from genome assembly GCF_003668555.1 of Notoacmeibacter ruber. Taxonomy (NCBI): domain Bacteria; kingdom Pseudomonadati; phylum Pseudomonadota; class Alphaproteobacteria; order Hyphomicrobiales; family Notoacmeibacteraceae; genus Notoacmeibacter; species Notoacmeibacter ruber. The sequence continues at coordinate 1,148,080 of NZ_RCWN01000001.1, forward strand.
ACGTCTTCACCGTGACGGTGAACATGGCCGGTCTGCCCGGCATCGCCGTGCCGGCGGGTCTCAACGCGCAGAAGCTGCCGCTTGGTCTGCAGCTGATCGGCAAGCCGTTCGACGAAGAGACACTCTTTGCGGCGGGCCGTGTCATTGAGAGCGCGGCGGGTCGCTTTACGCCGGAGCGGTGGTGGTGAGCAGTGATCCCGACGCCGCAGAGGCCCTCGAAGCGCTGACACTGTTGAGGGCCAATGACTATTCTCCCGGCCCGCAATGGAAGAAAGCCCACGAGATCGCGCAAGCGCATGAAGGCGAGGCTGTCTTCGATCACATCCACGCGATCGTGCATCGTATCGAAGGCGACGAGGGTAATGCCCGGTACTGGTATCACCGCGCCGGCATCGAGCCTTCCGAGGCATCCATCGTCGATGAACTCGAGGCGTTAAGCGCAAGCCTCTCCTGAACCAGAGTTCTTTTTGAGCGTTCCCGCCATCATCTCCCGTTTCCTACCGAAGCCAGGCCTCTTTTCGACCGCGAAACCCGCAGCCTCGAGATTGCGGCGAACCCAGCCGGCGGCAGTATAGGTCGCAAACGTGCCGTCCTCTGCAGTATTCGTGGCGAGCGCGGCCATCAGGTCGGCGTACCACATGGCCGGGTTCTTGGCGGGCGAAAATCCGTCGAGAAACCACGCATCCGCAGGAGCGGCCATGTCGGCAATGCGGTCCGCGACATCGCCAATCATCACTTTCAGATGCACGTCATGGCCGAAATCCATCTCCAGCTCTCCTGTTTCGTGGTCGGCCGCGGCACTAATGAGCGGCGTGGCCAGTGACAGAAGGTGAGGCCATGGCGCGAGCATGCGGTTCACAGCGTCGGGCGGCAGGAGATGCTTCTCGAAGCTGACAAGATGGAGCACCGCGCCGGCAGGCGCCGCTGACCGCCACAGTTCGATCGTGGCCAGCATATTCAGGCCGCTGCCGAAACCAAGTTCACCAATGGTGAAGGTTGCGCCGGAAGGCAGCGCGGCAAAGCGCTGTTTCAGCCGATTGCCCTCAAGAAAGACGTGCGTCGTCTCAGCCAGCCCATCGGCACGGCTGAAGAACACATCGTCGTACAGGTCGGAATGCGCGCGACCCTCGATATCCCAGTGAAGCGGGTGACGATCCATCCTGGCTAGGATCCGACCAGATCATCCAGATCGCCGGTCAGTGCGTACTGGATTTCACGGATCAGACGGAGCGTCGGCTTGATGGCGAAGAACACAGAGCCGATTACGAAGCACCAGATCGCTGGGACCTGCAGATCCTTGTAGAAAAACATCCATGACCCAACCAGAAAAAGCATCGCGGCGCTGAACGACACAAAAGTTTCCGCAATCGCGTATGCGGCATGAATTTTCTGATGTTTCTGCGACGCATGTTTGTTACGCGGATCGAAAAGGGCCATGAAACTGCTCTGGATGCTTGGGGTGCTCTGTGTGGCGCGCTTCATACTAGGACCACCGAGGGGAGACAAACCATCGCTGAGAAAAACGGCACGTTTGACCTTGCGATTATCGGTGGCGGAATCGTTGGCCTTTGGGCAGCGCGCTTTGCAAGCGAACAGGGACTGTCCGTCATCCTGATCGAACGTGACCATATCGGCGCGGGCGCATCCGGCGGTGTGCTCGGCGCTTTGATGCCGCATCAGCCGCATCCCTGGAATTTGAAGAAACAGAAGCAGTTCGATGCCCTGGTGGAGCTGGGTTCGCTCTGTGCGGTGCTGGAAAGCGAGACTGGCCTTGCGACAGGCTATCGGCGCGCCGGGCGCCTGATGCCGATCGCTACGGAGGAGCAGCGAGAGCGTCAAACTCACTGGTCCGGGGCTGCCGCGCAAAACTGGCGAAGTGATGCAGGCGTTGCATGGCGGGTTGAACAGACTGAAGCGCCGGATGGACTTTTGTCCGCATCAGCGACGAGATTCGGCTACGCCTTCGACAATCTGAGCGCCATCGTCTCCCCACGCAAGCTTCTTGCCGCCTTGCGTGCGTCGGTCGAGCCTTCCGTGACGATTCTTGAGGGTTGCGAAGCCGGCCAATGGAGCTCCGCTGGCGAGGTGCTCAAAACCAGCTCTGGTGAAATCGGCGTGAAGCGGATCCTCGTTTCAGCCGGTGCAAACAGCACAAGCGCTCTCCATGCGCTCGGCCTCGACAGGACGGCCACGCCTCATATCGTCGGTATCAAGGGGCAAGGTGCATTGATCCGTCCCGCTGATCCTGTCCCGGAAGACATGCCGATGATCTACGGAGACGGCTTGTATCTCGTACCTCATGCGGACGGCACAATCGGACTTGGGTCAACGACTGAGAAGAGCTGGCAGCATGCATTCGAGACCGATGGCAAGCTGGATGAACTGTTAGGAAAGGCCAAGACTCTTTGCCCGTGGCTGGAGGGCGCGACTGTTCTTGAAAGATGGGCGCATTTGCGCCCCAAAGGCCCAACCGCCAACCCGCTAGTAGAACGGGTCAGAGAGTACGCCGTCGTCGCCTCGGGCGGATACAAGACGGGTCTTGCCTTCGCGCCTACAATGGCGCGAGAGGCAATCGCAATGCTCGTGTGAGCGGGGTCTACCAGCTACCGGTATTTTCCATGCTCTTCCATGGCTCGGCCGGCTCAAGCGGATCGCCCTCCTGCAGGAGCTCGATCGAGATGTCGTCGGGGCTTTTCACAAAAGCCATATTGCCGTCACGGGGCGGTCTGTTGATGGTCACACCGGCATCCATGAGCTTCTGACAGGTCTCGTAGATGTTATCCACCTTGTAGGCGACATGGCCGAAATTCCGGCCATTGGTGTAATCTTCCTGCTCGCCGTCGTCCCCGGGCCAGTTGTAGGTCAACTCCAGTTCTGGCGAACGCTCATCCTTGGCTCTTTCGACATCGGAGGGCGCTGCGAGGAAGATCAAAGTGAAGCGGCCCGCTTCGTTCTCCAAGCGGCGCGTTTCGACAAGTCCCATCTTTCCGACCCAGAAATCCAGCGATTCGTCGACATCGCGGATTCGGATCATGCTGTGCAGATAGCGCATCTCTTGTACCTCTTGCTGGGGATAATTTCAGGCCCGAAATTCTAGGGTAGGAGATGAAAGTTCCAAGCAGCTACGGTCGGTTAGCGGCGGGCTCGCGCCCGCCTTTTCGGTGACGATACGTAAGATTTTGACGAACCGGCCTTGTCAGGCTGCGATTTTCTCATGTTAAGCTTGCATTTAGATTCGCGAGTACGGTTGGTTTGAGGGAGTGCGTATCGCCGATGGACGACGATATGACAGCACATAGTGATGCGGCTGCATCTGATCGGTCTCTCTCCGCCGACGACAGCGTTGTCGAAATCCATGGCCATATAAAATGGTTTGACGCGGCCAAGGGGTACGGCTTCATCGTCCCCGAAGAGCCTGAGCTGGGCGACGTCCTTCTCCATGTGACCTGTCTGCGGGAGGATGGCCATCAGGCCGCACTGGAAGCTGCGCGCATCCATGTTCTGGCACGGCGCGGAGACCGCGGCCTGCAAAGCTTCAAGATCCTGTCTCTCGACAATTCGACCGGCGTCCATCCAGCCGAAAGTGCCGCTCCTCGGACACGCGTGTCGGTCGAACCGGAAACCGGTCTGGAGCGAGCCCTGGTGAAATGGTTCAACCGTACCAAGGGCTTCGGATTTCTGACCCGGGGCGAGGGGACCGAGGACATCTTCATTCACATGGAAGTCTTGCGTCGCTACGGCCTGACCGAATTGCGGCCGGGACAGACCGTGCTTGTGCGATACGGCCGTTCGGGCAAGGGGCTTATGGCTGCGGAAATCCATCCGGATCTCGGCACGCCAGCCTTCTCCAACTGAACCCCCTTACTGTCTCAAACAGCGCAGCATACATCTTGCGTTAATGAAGGCGGCTGAATTCAGGCTGCAGAATCATCCATTTGCCTGTCCATCGCCAAATTCCCGCCGCTTACCTCGTTCATCTTGAATTTTATCGATCGCAAGGTCGGGCATGAGGAGACGTGGGATGAGACAGCACAAGCGATTTTCGTTCGACCTGTTGTCGATGGTCCTGGCTTTTGCCATCATCCTTGGTGGTGTTCTGGCTCTCACGGGAAGCGGGGCTGCACGCTCGGATCTGCCTGTTGCCGGTGAGCCGATGGTCCTTTCCACCGATCCGGTTCCAGTGACGGTCGACGGTCGCGAAGACATCGCCATTATGGTCGAGATCGCGACGACGCCCGCCGAGGCTGCCGCCGGTTTGATGTATCGTAAGGAGATGGAGGACGATCACGGTATGCTGTTCGTCTTCGATCGCTCGAGCAAGCGGTCCTTCTGGATGCGCAACACGCTGATGCCGCTCGATATCATCTTTGTCGGAGAAGATGGGAAAGTCGACTCCATCCGTCGTGGCAAACCGCTGGACGAAACGCCGCTTGGATCGGACGGCACGGCGAAGTTTGTACTGGAGCTCAAGGCCGGGCAGGCAGAAGAATTCGGCATTACTAAGGGAACGGTGCTGAACCATCCCGTGATCGGTGGATAAGCACCGAAGCGGGCTGGCATGCCGTCTAAACGGCACTTTGTCTTGCGCAGTAAGGACATGCGGCTTAACCAGACGCCATGAAGAACTTTACGCATGACGGGCTGCAACTGGCCTATCTCGACGAGGGACCGCGCGATGGCGATCCCGTTCTGCTCATCCATGGATTTGCGTCCAACAAGACAATCAACTGGGTAGAGACCAACTGGGTCCAGACGCTGACCGAGGCTGGCTACCGTGTTGTCGCGTTGGATAACCGCGGCCATGGGCAGAGCGACAAGCTCTACGAATCGGAAAGATACACTCCGACCCTCATGGCGGATGATGCGCTGGCTTTTCTACGGCATCTCGACATCGGAAAGGCTCACGTGATGGGCTATTCGATGGGGGCGAGGATCGCCAGCTTTCTGGCGCGCGATCATGGCGAGGTCGTTGCGACGCTCGTTCTCGGAGGGCTCGGCATGGCGCTGGTCGAAGGATCTGGCGATTGGGCGCCTGTCGCGGACGCTCTTTTGGCTGAGGATCCCGAGGCGCTGGCTGACAAGAGCGGCATGGAATTTCGTACCTTCGCGGACCGTACCGGCTCGGACCGGCGCGCTTTGGCCGCATGCATCGCGAGCAATCGTGTCCTGATGCCCGCCGAGGATCTGAAGGCCATACGTCAGCCGACTCTTATCGCGGTCGGCACCAAGGACGAGGTGGCTGGATCACCACATGATCTGGCCGCTCTCATGCCCCAGGCAGAGGCGTTCGATATCGAGAAGCGCAGCCATCTGATCGCCACAGGCGACAAGACCTTCAAGGCGAAGGTGCTCGATTTTTTGCAGGATCACCCGCTTTGAACAAAAGGACGGTCGAAGCGATCGGTGCCGACGACAATCCTCTCTTCGGGGACGCCATAGGAGAGGGGCCTCCGGTTCTCCTGCTCCATGGCGGCGGACAGACCCGCTATGCTTGGGAAAAGACGGCCTCTCATCTTGCCGAGAATGGCTATCGGGCGTTCACCTTCGACATGCGTGGGCATGGCGACAGTGCCTGGGTCACGAAGGCTGGATACAGCTTTCATGATTATGCGCGAGATGCCGCTGTGCTCGCCGACTGGCTGACCGAAGAGACGGGCCGTATGCCTATCGGCGTGGGGGCGTCACTGGGCGGCCTCAGCATGATTGGAGCGGAGGACGAGCAGCACCGCTTCGCAGCCATTGCTCTGGTCGATATCGTGCCGAGAATGCGCCAGGACGGCGCTCAGCGCATCATCAGCTTCATGACCGCTGCCGCAGAAGAGGGGTTTCCCGATCTGGAGGCGGCGGCCGATGCTATCTCCGCCTACATGCCGCACCGCTCTAAGCCAAAATCGCTCGGCGGTCTGCGCAAGAATATGCGTCAGCACGATGATGGCCGCTGGCGCTGGCACTGGGATCCCGTGTTCGCCTCCGGAGGCGAACGGTCGATCATGGCGGAGGCGCCGAAACATCTTCTGCGTTTCGATGAGGCGATCGAGCGTCTTCAGTTGCCGGTTTTGCTGGTCAGGGGCATGTCCAGCGAACTTGTCGGCGAGGAAGAGGCGCGCGACGCGGCCTCGCGGCTGCCGAATGGGCGCTATGTGGATATCGAGCAGGCGGGCCACATGATCGTTGGCGACAGGAACGACGCGTTCACGGAGGCGCTTCTGTCCTTTCTAGGGGACGTACAACCCTAGGCGCCGTGAAAGATCGGATTGCGCTTCTGGCGGAAGGCTTCACGCCCTTCCTGATAATCTGCGCTGTCGAAAGTGGCCGCGCCGAGCGCCTCCGTCTTTGAGGCCAGCGGCTGTGCCGGGTCGATGGTGGCAAGAATGGCAGCCTTGGACGCTTTGGCGGAGAGCGGCGCGCGCTGCGCAATGGCTTTCGCCATAGCCTCCGCAGCCTCGAGCACCGGCCTTTTGCTTTCGATCCGCAGAAGGAAGCCGTGGGATAGCGCCTCTTCGGCGCTCAGACTGTCGGCCGTGAAGGCGAGATAACGCGCTAGCTGTGGCCCGACGGCATTGACGATATCGATCATGGCCTCGTGAGGATATGCCAGTCCTAGCCGCGAGGCCGGAACGCAGAAGCGCGCCGTTTCATCCGCAAGGCGAATGTCGCAAGCGGCAGCCAGGCCGAAACCACCGCCAAAGCAGGTCCCACGTATGGCCGCGATGATGGGGAAGTGTGCGTTTCGAATAGCGGCAAAGGCTTCGACATTGCTGCTTTCATAGTGCCGGGCGCTTTCTGCATCCTTGCGGGTCGTGTCGAATTCGCCGATATCCGCTCCGGCGCAGAAATGGTCTCCTGCACCGTTCAGGATCAGGACGCGGGTTTGGCCGTCATCTTCGATCGAGCGGATATGGGCTGCCAGTTCTTCCCACATCGCCAGCGTCAAAGCGTTGCGCTTGTCCGGCCGCTCTATTGTCAGTGTGGAGACGTGGTCCTGCGTGCGTCGGATGAAACCCGTCATCGATCGTTAGCCTTCATTTCCCTGGGGCGGTTGGACTGTCGCTCCGAATGGCTTATATCACCGCGAAGACAGCCGCTACCTATCGGAGCAGTACACCATGGCCCTGTCGCAGCGCGCAGAACACACCGCTCCCGAGAGCCTGGACCCGATTTGGGATACCTTGCGGAAGGAAGCCGAGGAGGCCGTCGATCGCGAGCCGATGATGGGCGCGTTTCTGTGCGCGAACGTTCTCAACAACCGCAATATGGAAAACGCTATCGCCCGTCGTGTCGCCGAGCGGATTGGTCACGAATTGATGGCTCCGGCGCTGATCGAGCAGGCCTATGCCCAGATGCTTGATGCGGGCGAGGGCTTTGCGTCCTCGCTGCGGGCTGATCTGCAGGCGGTCTACGATCGTGACCCCGCCTGCCGGCGCTATCTCGATGCTTTTCTCTATTTCAAGGGCTTTCATGCTCTTCAGGCCCACCGGGTGGCGCACTGGCTCTGGCAGCAAGGCCGACGGGATTTTGCCCTCTATCTGCAGAGCCGGGCATCGTCGGTTTTGAGTGTCGATATCAATCCCGCTACCGAGATCGGCAGGGGTGTCTTTCTCGATCATGCCAGTGGAATCGTTATCGGCGAAACCGCACGTATCGGTGATGATGTCTCGATCCTTCAGGGCGTCACGCTGGGCGGAACCGGCAAGGAGAACGGCGATCGCCATCCGAAGATCGACCACGGTGTTCTGATCGGTGCGGGCGCGAAGGTCCTCGGCAATATCGAGATCGGCCATTGCTCGAAGGTGGCAGCCGGGTCGGTGGTCCTCCGCCCTGTGCCGCCCAATACTGTCGTGGCCGGCGTGCCTGCGAGAATCGTCGGCGAAAGCACGTGCGCCGAACCGGCCCGTGCGATGGACCAGATGCTTTCCATGGATGACTGATCTTCGATCGTGCAGGAAACACCTTCTGTACATCCCTGATTGAGTTCGCCTCTACCCCGCCCGAATGCCCGCGCTAATTGCCGGCGAGTTACCGGAAACTGCGCATTTACCCTGTTGCTATGAATTCAAATTGGAGAATCCTTTGAAACCTGACGAGATCCGCAAGCTGGATGCCTATTTCAAGAGCCTGTTCCGGACCGACAAGATCGAAGTGCGCGCACGTCCGCGAAAGGAAGATTCCTGCGAACTCTATCTGGACGATGAGTTCCTGGGCGTTATCGATCGCATCGAGGATGAAGGCGAAGTGTCCTACAATCTCGCAATGGCGATCCTCGATATCGATCTGGAGTGATTACCATAGAGGTTGCGATCGTCCCTTCACGCGGACGATCGCCATCGTCTGATCCACTAGCGAATAATTCCTATCGGCGGAGTTTGCGGTTTCGGCCCTTTTTACGCTGGCGAAGAATGACAGACGCATCCAGGCAGTCGAACCATCGTTCAGGGCAGACGGATATCCGTGCCCCACTCCTGGCATAGATTGCTGAGATCGGCCCCAACGGGGTGGTCGGTAAAGAAGAGGTCGATAGCAGACAGGCTGCCGATGCGCGCCGGTGCGCTGCGTTCGAATTTCGAATGATCGGCAACCAGAATCTTGGTGCGCGCACGGCTTAGTGCTGTCTGGCTGACGCCGACCTCCTGCGTGTCGAAGTCCAGAATGTCGCCATCATAATCGAGCGCCGAACACCCAAGGATGGCGTAATCGAATTTGAACTGCTCCACGACACGGTTGGTCATCCCGCCGACCAGTCCGCCATCGCTTCTGCGCAGCACACCGCCAGCGACAATGATCTCGCAGCTTTCATTGGCGACCAGAATATTGGCAATGTTCAGATTGTTGGTCATGACCAGCAGATTGCGGTGCGAGAGCAACTGGCGCGCCACCGCCTCGGTGCTAGTGCCGATATTGAGAAAAATCGACGAGTTTTCCGGAATTGCGGCCGCGCAAGTCCGCCCGATCAGTTCCTTGCCTTCCTGATTGAGGTTGCGACGCTCCTCATATCCGAAATTCGTGACGCCGGAGACCGGAACCGCCCCGCCGTGGACGCGCTTGAGATGCCCGCTATCGGCAAGTTCCGAGAGATCGCGCCGTATCGTCTGGACTGTCACGCCAAACCGGCCAGCCAGATCCTCGACACTGACTTTGCCCTGCTGGCGTGCCAGCTCCAATATTTCCGGGTGCCGCAGCGTTTCGCTCATCCCGTAGACCCTCCGAAAGCGAGCTGCACAGTGCGCAGTGATCTCGGCAAAAGCAAGTGCGAGCGAAGAAAACAGAATGCATATGGCGGGTCTCCCTTGGAATGCGAACACATAATGCCGCGCAAAAGAACCTAAAGCGAAAATAAACGAACATTCTACTGTTGACGCGGACGGGTTGGCGGGCGTAGGTTCCCGGCTCGATACGTCGCATGAGGCTAGGGAGGGCGCATGGCGAACGATCCGCATCATGATGCGCCTGTTTTCGACCTGCTGGTTATTGGCGGCGGTGTGAATGGTTGCGGTATTGCCCGCGATGCGGCCGGGCGGGGCCTGTCGGTCTGCCTTGTCGAGAAAGACGACCTCGGCTCCGGCACATCATCTGCCTCGACGAAGCTTTTTCATGGCGGTCTGCGCTATCTGGAGTATTTCGAGTTCAAGCTGGTGCGTGAAGCACTGGGAGAGCGCGAAATACTGCTTAAGGCGATGCCGCATATCGCCTGGCCGATGCGCTTCGTTCTTCCCTACACGCCGTCGATGCGCTTCGAGAACGACACACCGACTTCGAAGTTGTTGTCGACTGTGATGCCGTGGATGAAGGGACGCCGCCCGGCATGGCTGATCCGGGCGGGCCTCTTTCTCTACGATAGCCTCGCGGGTCGTAAATTTCTGCCGGGAACGAAGACCGTCGATCTCGCAACCGATCCTGCCGGCGTTCCGTTGAAGGACGAGTTCGAAAAGGCTTTCGAATATTCCGATTGCTGGGTTCAGGATTCCCGGCTTGTCTCGCTGAATGCCAGAGACGCGGCAGAGCGCGGCGCTTCCGTTTTGACCCGGACCGAACTTATCGGCGCCGAGCGGCAGGCCGATCAATGGCTCGTGACGCTCAAGAATGTCGAAACGGGAGAGCGTTTCACAAAGCAGGCCCGTATGCTCGCCAATGCCGGCGGGCCGTGGGTTCGCGACCTCATCGACCGCACCAGCCGTTCGAACATGAAAACCGATGTGCGTCTGGTGAAGGGCAGTCACATTGTCACCCACCGGCTCTACGAGCACGATAAAGCCTACTTCCTGCAGGGCCGCGACGGCCGGATCATCTTCCTCCTGCCTTATGAGGAGGACTATACGCTGATCGGCACCACCGATAGGGAACATCACGACCCGAATGTGCCGCCCGAGATTTCAGAAAGCGAGCGGGATTACCTGCTTGGGTTCGCGAACGAATATCTGAAGCAGAAACTGACGCCAGACGACATCGTCTGGGCCTATTCAGGCGTCCGACCCCTTTATGACGACGGTGCCTCATCGGCGACCGCTGCGACGCGCGAATATGTGATGGTGCTGGACGATAATGGCGGCGCGCCCATCCTCAACGTGTTCGGGGGCAAGATCACCACCTATCGGCGCCTGTCGGAGCAGGCCGTGGACAGGCTGAGCGAGGCGGCCAATCGATCTGGCAAAGGCTGGACTGCCGGTGTGCCACTGCCCGGCGGCGACTTTCCGGTGGCCGAGGTGGACAAGCTCATCGCGTCACTGCGCGAACACCATTCGTTTCTGGACGCGAATTGGGCCAAGCGCCTCGTTCGCGCTTACGGCACAGATGCCCTGGAAATGCTGGATGGGGCCCGTGCAAAGCGGGATCTCGGCGAGATGTTCGGGGCCGATTTGAGCCAGTCCGAGGTCGAATGGCTGATGACGCGCGAATTCGCACGGACTGCCGAAGATGTCGTTTGGCGGCGCTCCAAGCTCGGCCTGCGAATGTCGGATCAGGAAATTGGGCGGCTCGATGACTTCATGGAAGAAAAACGTAGCGCGCTGGACCTGGCCGCGCCGATGACGGCCGCCGGGTAGGAGGAGAACCATGACGCTTCAACTGGAGAATGTCTCCAAGGTCGTGAACGGGCAGACCCATATCTACCCGACCGATCTGACGCTGCAGAAGGGAACGATGAATGTTCTGCTCGGCCCGACGCTGGCCGGCAAGACCACACTGATGCGCCTGATGGCGGGATTGGACAAGCCGTCTACAGGGCGGATCCTCTGGAATGGCGAAGATGTGACCGATGTGCGGGTTCAGGACCGCGGCGTCGCAATGGTCTATCAGCAGTTCATCAATTATCCCTCGATGACCGTCTATGACAACATTGCCAGTTCGATGCGCCTTTCGGGCCGCCCGTCAGACGAGATCGATCGCAAGGTTCGCCAGACCGCAGAGCTGATGAAGCTGACGCCGATGCTCGATCGCAAGCCGCTCCAACTCTCCGGCGGTCAGCAGCAACGCTGTGCGCTGGCGAGAGCTCTGGTCAAGAATGCCGGCCTCGTTCTGCTCGACGAACCGCTGGCCAATCTCGACTACAAGCTGCGCGAGGAATTGCGCATCGAAATTCCGAAAATCTTCGAGGAGAGCGGTTCGATCTTCGTCTATGCGACGACCGAGCCGGAAGAGGCGCTGCTCCTCGGTGGCAACGCCGCGACCTTGTGGGAGGGGCGCATCACCCAGTTCGGCCTGACCCTTAGCGTCTATCGGCAGCCGGTCGATGCCACGACGGCACGTGTGTTCTCGGACCCGCCGATGAATTTCCTGCCTTTCGAAAAGCGCGGCAATCAGGTGGCGTTTGCCGACGGCGCGAAGGTGGAGGCGACGGGCCCGTTCGCAGCGCTTTCCGATGGCCGATACACCGCCGGATTCCGGCCGAACCATCTGGCACTCCAGCCGCAGGGCCCCGACGCGCTCTCGTTCAATAGCAAGCTGAATGTTTCGGAGCTGACCGGGTCGGAGACCTTCATCCACCTCGATCACCATGGCCAGCGCTGGGTGGGCCTCATGCACGGCGTTCATGAGTTCAAGCCCGGCAGCTCGCTCGATGTCTATCTTTCGCTCGAGCACATCTACATTTTCGACGAGGAGGGCCCGTTGGTCGCGTCTGCCTCCTATGCGGCGGCGGCGTGAGGGAGGACCCATGGCTCAGATCACACTGAAGAATATCGCGCATTCCTACATGGAGGATCCCTCCAAGGAGGCTGATTACGCGCTGAAGGAAGTCGACCATGTCTGGCGCGATGGCGAGGCCTACGCGCTTCTTGGTCCGTCCGGCTGCGGCAAGACCACGTTGCTCAACATCGTGTCGGGGCTTTTGCGCCCGTCCCACGGCCGCGTCCTTTTCGACGGTCAGGACGTGACGGACATGCCGACCGCGGAGCGCAATATCGCTCAGGTGTTCCAGTTTCCGGTCGTCTACGACACCATGACGGTCCGGGAGAATCTGGCGTTTCCGTTGAAAAACCGGGGAGTCGAGGCGGCTACCATTACCGAACGTGTGCAGCGTGTCGCGTCCATGATCGGTATGGAGAGGGAACTCGACCGTAAAGCGCGCGGCTTGACGGCGGACGCCAAGCAGAAGATCAGTCTTGGCCGTGGCATGGTTCGCGACGACGTGAACGCGCTTCTCTTTGACGAACCGCTCACCGTGATCGACCCACATATGAAATGGGAGTTGCGGACCCAGCTGAAACATCTGCATGGTCAGTTCGGCCATACGATGATCTATGTCACGCACGACCAGACCGAAGCATTGACCTTCGCCGATCATGTGGTGGTCATGCATGATGGCCGCGTCGTGCAGATCGGCACGCCTGAAGAACTGTTCGAACGTCCGGCCCACACCTTCGTCGGCTATTTTATCGGCTCGCCGGGCATGAATCTTCTTCCGGCAGAGGTGCAGGGCGATCGGGCGATCATCGATGGCCATGAAGTGCCGCTCGGGGCTGGATATGGGGATATGTCGGGCAAGGTGGAGATCGGCATCCGCCCTGAATTTGTTCGCCTGAGCGACGACGTCGGCTTGCCGGTGACCATCGATCGGGTCGAGGATGTCGGCCGTCACCGCCTTGTTCGCACCACGATGCAGGGCCGCCCGATCAACATCATCGCCAGTGAAGGCGGGCCGGTTCCTTCCGAAAATGCGAGGATCACCTTCGATCCGAGCCGGATCAATATCTATGCCGATGACTGGCGCGTCGAGGGGAGGGCAGTCTGATGGAAAAGACCGTCAATCACAAAGCCTGGTTCCTGGTCCTGCCCGTTCTGGTGCTGGTCGCTTTCTCCGCGGTGATTCCGCTGATGACTGTCGTGAACTATTCGGTTCAGGACACATTCGGCAACAACGTCTTCTTCTGGGCGGGTCTCGAATGGTTCGAGCAGATGCTGCATTCGGACCGTATGTGGAATGCGCTCGGACGCCAGCTCGTCTTTTCGGCGATCATCCTCGCAATCGAAGTGCCGCTCGGCATTTTCGTGGCGCTTAACATGCCGAAAAGCGGGTTCTGGGCATCACTTTGCCTCGTGCTGATGAGCCTTCCGCTGCTGGTGCCGTGGAATGTTGTCGGGACGATCTGGCAGATTTTCGCGCGCGTCGATATCGGACTTCTCGGCTATACGCTGCGGTCTCTCGGAATCGACTACAACTATACGCAGGATTTCTTTGCGGCCTGGACAACCGTCATCGTTATGGATGTATGGCACTGGACGAGCCTGGTGGCGCTTCTCGCCTATGCCGGCCTGCAGTCCATTCCCGATGCCTATTATCAGGCGGCGAAGATCGATCAGGCCAGCCGTTGGGCGGTCTTCCGCTATATCGAACTGCCGAAGATGGCGGGCGTTCTGATGATCGCGATCCTGCTGCGCTTCATGGACAGCTTCATGATCTACACCGAGCCGTTCGTCGTGACCGGCGGCGGCCCAGGCAATGCGACGACATTCCTGTCGATCGACCTGGTGAAAATGGCGCTCGGCCAGTTCGACCTCGGTCCGGCGGCGGCCTTCTCGATCATGTACTTCCTGGTGATCCTCGTGATCTCCTATGTCTTCTACACGGTCATGACCAATCTGGATAAAAGGGACGGCGTGGCATGAGCGATACGACCATGAAATCGACTGTTGCCGCTCCCGGCGCGGCCTCAATTCCCGGCGATGTCACCACGAGCCGGGCGAATGCGAATGCGCGCCTGAAAAGCCGCTTCAAGCCGTCCGGTTCGGCATTCGTGATGGGGCTCTACCTTCTGTTCCTTTTGCTGCCGATCTACTGGCTGCTGAACATGAGCCTGAAGACCAATCAGGAGATTCTGTCGACCTTCACGCTGATTCCGCTAAGGCCAACGCTCGACAATTACGCGACCATTCTGACTGACCCGTCCTGGTATATGGGTTACGTCAATTCGATGATTTACGTGGTCATGAACACGGCCATCTCGATTACGGTCGCATTGCCCGCTGCCTATGCCTTCTCGCGCTACAGCTTCATGGGCGACAAGCATCTGTTCTTCTGGCTTCTGACGAACCGGATGGCGCCGCCGGCGGTCTTCGCATTGCCCTTCTTCCAGCTCTATTCGTCGATTGGTCTCTTCGACACCCATATCGCCGTCGCCCTCGCGCACTGCCTCTTCAACGTGCCGCTCGCGGTCTGGATTCTGGAAGGCTTCATGCGCGGCGTGCCGCGCGAGATCGACGAGACGGCCTACATTGACGGCTATTCCTTCCCGCGCTTTTTCATCAAGATCTTCATGCCGCTGATCGCAAGCGGTATCGGCGTCGCGGCCTTCTTCTGCTTCATGTTCTCATGGGTCGAACTGCTGCTGAGCCGCACGCTGACATCCGTCGATGCCAAGCCGATTGCCGCCACCATGACGCGCACCGTCGGCGCGGCGGGGGTCGACTGGGGGGTGCTGGCCGCCGCAGGCGTCCTCACCATCATCCCCGGCGCTCTCGTCATCTATTTCGTTCGCAACTACATCGCCAAGGGCTTTGCCCTCGGGCGGGTCTAGGCTGGAGGAGATCTGACCATGCAATGGATGGCCTGGACTATACCGACAGTCATCTTCTTCGCTTCGATCGCGGCGCTATTGCTTGTCTTTACCGCGCTTGCGATCCGCTACCCGGAAACGCCGCGCCACGGCGTTCTCGGAATGGAGACGACGCGTGGCGACCGCTTGTTCATCGCGCTTCTGGCGGCCGCTTTCGTCAACCTTGCCTGGCTGGGTCTGACAGACCTCAGCCAATGGTGGGGGCTCGTAATCAGCCTCATCGTCGCATTGCCAATTTTCCGTTGGGTGTAGCGACGTGGCTTGATGGGGCGGGATCCGAGAGGAGCCCGGTGCCCGATAGACTGCAACAAACCTGGGAGGAATGAATGAAAAACGCATTCAAGACGACGACCGCACTGGCCTTTCTGGCAGGTGCGATGGCGAGCCCGGCCTTTGCCGGGATGGAGGAAGCCCAACAGTTTCTCGATAATGAAATCGGGGACGTCAGCACCCTTTCCCGCGAAGAGCAGGAACAGGAGATGCAGTGGTTCATCGATGCGGCCAAGCCTTTCGAAGGCATGGAGATCAAGGTCGTTTCGGAAACCATCACCACCCACGAATATGAAAGCCAGGTGCTTGCGCCGGCCTTCACCGCCATTACCGGCATTCAGGTCACACACGATCTGATCGGTGAGGGCGATGTGGTTGAAAAGCTGCAGACGCAGATGCAGTCGGGCCAGAATATCTATGACGCCTACGTCAACGATTCTGACCTGATCGGTACCCATTGGCGTTACCAGCAGGCCCGCAACCTGACAGAATGGATGGACGGCGAAGGCAAGGACGTCACCAACCCCAATCTCGATCTGGATGATTTCATCGGACTGGACTTCGTGACCGGCCCCGACGGCAATCTCTATCAGCTTCCGGACCAGCAGTTCGCCAATCTCTACTGGTTCCGCTACGACTGGTTCAACGACGAGAAGAGCAAGGCCGATTTCAAGGAAAAATACGGCTATGAACTCGGCGTGCCGGTCAACTGGAGCGCCTACGAAGATATCGCAGAATTCTTCACCGGCCGTGACATGAGCTACATTGATGGCAGCCCGTCTTCCGGCGTCTATGGCAACATGGATTACGGCAAGAAGGACCCGTCCCTCGGGTGGCGCTACACCGATGCGTGGATGTCGATGGCCGGCATGGGCGATAAGGGTGAGCCGAACGGCCTTCCCGTCGACGAATGGGGCATTCGGGTCAATGAGCAGTCACAGCCGGTCGGCGCCTGCGTGGCACGCGGTGGTGCGACCAACAGCCCCGCCGCTGTCTACGCTGTCGACAAAGCCATCGAGTGGTTGCAGAAATATGCGCCGCCCGCGGCTGCCGGTATGACGTTCTCCGAGGCTGGCCCGGTTCCGGGGCAGGGCAACATCGCTCAGCAGATGTTCCTTTACACGACCTTCGTGGCTCCTCTGGTCGCGTCCGATGCGGTCATGAATGACGATGGCACGCCGAAATGGCGCCTGGCTCCCAGCCCGCATGGCGTTTACTGGCAGGACGGCATGAAGATCGGTTATCAGGACGTCGGTTCCTGGACCCTTCTGAAGTCCACGCCGGACGATCGTGCCAAGGCGGCCTGGCTCTACGCTCAGTTCGTCGATTCCAAGACGGTCGACGTCAAGAAGTCCGATGTCGGTCTGACCTTCATTCGCGAAAGCACGATCAATTCGGAGCACTTCACGGAACGCGCCCCGAAGCTTGGTGGCCTTGTCGAATTCTACCGCTCGCCTGACCGCGTTCGCTGGAGCCCGACCGGCACCAACGTTCCGGATTATCCGAAGCTGGCACAGCTGTGGTGGCAGAATATCGGTGACGCAATGTCCGGCGCGAAGTCGTCTCAGGAAGCGCTCGACAAGCTCTGCGCCGATATGGAGAACGTGCTCTCCCGTCTCGAAAGGGCCGGCGTGCAGGGTGAACTCGGTCCGAAGCTGAACGAGGAAAAAGACCCGCAGGAATGGCTCAGCCAGGAAGGCGCTCCGAAAGCCAAGCTTGAGAACGAGAATGAAGAGCCGCAGACCATCGCCTATGACGATCTCGTCAAGCGCTGGTCTTCCGAGCAGTCCGGCACCTCCTCTGGCGATGACGCCTCGATGGAGGGCGACGACAAGACGGACGACGCAGAGACGTCGGCGAACTGATCCTTTGACCGGGCCACTACGGTCGCCCTCGTCTAGAAACAGAGCGGGTGGAGGCAGCGCCTTCGCCCGCTCATTTTTTTTCGGCCAGTCAGAACAAGCTGTCATTCTATTTCCACGAAAACGCGGCGGTCGACATGCGCTTGCCGCCGATGGTTGTGACGAAGTCCGTCGAGCAGACGAGGTTACAGACTCATTCATAGGCGTGTGGTAGATATGTGCGATGATTGAGTCAGAGAGATTGAGGCCGGCTGGAGAGTTCGGATCGGGCCAATTTGAATTCGGAGAATGGACAACGCCGTTCACCGATGCTGAGGTTGAAATCCTCGAAGTCGCGTATGTTGTGCGCGAGCAAGGCGGCAGCGAATTGCTGGTTCGTATTCGTGATCTTTATGCGGATACAATCTACCGACTGGTTTTTTCAACGATTTCGGCAGTAAGGCTGCTGGATGAGGGCGAGTTGCTCGAGTTCTGGGAAAAAACGGCCGAGCTTGGCGGTCGACCCGGACGGACAACATTTCGGGTCCGCAATCACGCCTGGACACGCGAAAGCATGATTTCCTTCCTCGCGTCCGATGGGACATCGTTCGTGATTGCAAGCAACAACGAATGCGTGGAAGTGGTCAGCGTGACCGCTCCGACGATAGTCGCAGGGTAAGATGCTGCTCTGTCACACCCAGAACGTATTTAATGCAGCGACGTGACGATCGACAGGAAGCTGTCGCGAGACCAGATGGCGGAGCAATTGTAGTCGTCGGCTGACCGTATCCAGGGCCGATGTCTTGCCAAGCAAAACCTGTCTTCGCCACGCGCAGGAAACCGCTGATGACTGATGACCCCATACCTTATCGGATCAATGCATTCACACGGTCTCTGAGGGCAGGTTCCATGGTGCGCCAGTCCCCAAGCAGCTCTCGCGGAAATCTGTATGTGATGGATAGACCAGCGCCGATGTTCACGTCTCTTTCGCAGCCGGCGAGCGCCTGTCGTCCATCAGTTCCAGCAAGGCATCTCGCGACATAGAGGCTGCCATCGGCAAAAATGCCGTGGGCGAGCAGTTCCTTCTCGAATCCGGTATCGCGTCGAAAAGCGCTCAATTGCAGACCCGCCGGCCCAGCGATTCCAGGGCTCTTCAGTAAGGGACGATAGACGCCGGCGTAGCGTGCACTCATGTCCGGCGCTGTCGTCGACGGTTCAACTGTGACGAAGATAAGCGAACGCGGGACCGTTCTGCCATTGAAAATATCGGCAGCGTTGCGGGAATAACCTGTCAGCTCCGGCCAGCGCATATAGAGGTCGAGACGCGAATACTCGCCGCTACTTCGCTGCTCTGCTCGCCGGATCATATTTTCAGGGACAAAGAGGACGTTGTTTCCGACAACAGCCTCGATCGGCGCCGTCCGCTCGCTATGCCCGGCCAGAGCGAGGAACTGGCCGATCTTCTGGCCGCCTGCGACCGTGGCAAACGTCGCGCCAACGAGGATCGCTGCACCGATTATCACTTGGCGCTTCAACCAACCGCAATTCAGATCACGTGTTCCAATATGGGCCATGAGCGATGCCGGCCTTGCCTCTTGCTTCGAGCCTGGCAGCCCGGCGCGTCACCTTTGTTCGAACTTGTTTCGACATTGCCCGATTATGGTAAACGCCGCGTAATCGATCGCGACCCGCGATTTGTGAAGCGGACTGCTACTCCGGCTGCATAGATCCGCGATAAAAGAAGCCGGCCTCCAGGGGAAGAGACCGGCTTCTGGTCGGGCCGCAGCAGGGACGTGAGGCGGCCAGGTTCGATGTGATCGTTTCTTAGCGGCTGACCGCACCGACGACCGTGACACGATCATCGTCGACGAGGTTCCACTGCGCGCTGCTGTAGGGACTCTGGAGCTTCAGGAATGTGTATTCCGTCTGGTCCCACGGAAGCACACGATCGTTTAGATTATCCAGCACGACGTCGCCGCGATCGGTCCGGATCGTCAGGACAGCATGGCCGTCTCCATTGGGCTGCAGAACAACCGTGATCAGAAGGGTTGAGGCGGGAACGCCCTTTTCGATGAGACGGCGGCGTTTCTCCAGAACATAGTCTTCGCAATCACCGACGCCTTGCGGATAAGACCACAACTCTTCCTGTCCCCAGATCTCCCAATCCGTCAGCGGCATGACTTCCGCATTCACGGTGGCATTCAGCTGAAGGATAACCTGCCAGGACTGCTGGGTCAGAGGGTAGGGCTTGGGCGATGCCTCACGGTCGCTGCACTCTGTGGGTGCCTGCCAGCAGAATTCGGCATGTCCGAGTGGAGGATTGGCAGCGCCGACGGTCTGCATGAAGGGCCGGGCATTGGCACTGCCGTAAAAAAAGAATAAAACAGATATTGAAATTGCGATCGTCTTGATAATAGATTGCATGACTTGTCTCCCCTGATGGAAGACAGCCTCGCAGAAAGACTTTGTCGCCCCGCAAAAAAGCGACGTTGCTTTCTAATCAAAACAAGTACAAACGAAAATCAAATTTGCGCGATTTGAATATTGGTTTGTTAACCGCGTTAACAGTCATGATAGGGATCTGTTAACCCTGTGCGGGCGCCTTGAGACGTCGTTTTTCGGTCGGATGTGATGCCCGTCAAAACAAGGTGCGGATGCGGCCTGTTAGCCTGGCATTCCCTAAGAGTGGAGCAGGGGCGTACAGGTCCGGCACCGTGAGGAAGACCTCACGTGATGAGTGGCAGAGAGCTGATAGACGTCGGAGAGAGCGGCTTTTCTGAAACCGTCAGGCCATTTTCGCCAGATCGATGAATTCGATCGCGATACCGTCATTGAAATGGCGGATAACGCGTCCCTTCATGGTGCCCAGCGTGACCGCAGTACCCAGTGCCGGACGCACCTCCGTGGCAATGGCGGCGCCGGAAAGGGAAAGGTCGATGATGCGGCATTTATATTTGCGCCCATCGTCCAGATGCATCGCGGAAATCGGATTGCGCGGTTCGACACGTGCGTGACGTCGGTCTTCCGGAAGATCGAGTTCATGACGGTTCGCCAGCCATGTCAGCTGGGAAGCGATCTTGTCCTTCTTCCGATCCGAGGCGATGATCGTAATGGCGAACCCGTCATCAAGCGAACGGGTTACAACACCTTCCACCCGGCCGATGTGGTCGAGATAGCAGATGCATTTCTCGCCCGGCTCGCCGGTCATGTCGGTGCGGAGCGCGGCGCTACCTGGGCTCATGTCCACTATGAAGCAGGCGTGCTCGCTGCCATCCTCAAGCATGAAACGGCCATAGATATTGGCATGGACGCGCTGAAAAGCCCTGCGCTCCGGTTTTTCCGGCATCGGTAGCTCTTGCGCCAGACTCATATCTGCTAGGCCTTGGTCCATAATAAGCATGTCCTCAACAGGACTATTGCCGTGTAAAAGTTAAGGTCAGGTAATATAAGTCGCTTGGTTTTCAGTCATTGCGTCCGCCGTCCAGGACGGTCAGATGCGCGATCTTGCGGCCTGCGGGCACCTCCTGAATGGCGGCTCGGCTCGGAGCAAGCGGAGGAACGTCGATCTGTGCCCGCTGGGAGAGAAGGTCGGACTCTCGTTCCGGGTCGATGATTCGGACCGAGCGAAGCTTCCACTCGACGATAGGATCGGTACCGAGCCAGTACGGGTTTGACGACGCGACGGCCGAGCCGAAGGCGCGTTTTCCCGTCTCCTCGCTGGCCAGAGGCAGAAGCAGAAGCTCGTAGCCGATCCGGCTTCCGTTCTTGCTGTGCCCGTCCATGCTGATGACGGAAATGGCATGTCCGGACAGAGCCTGGTCGGTCAGGCGAAGCAGCATGCGCCGGTCGCGAGCGTGAAACAGGCTCTGGAAACGGGTTCCGCGCAATTCCGTGCCGAACTGCTGGCAAAGGGCCGTCCCGGCCAGGCGAAACTCGATCGTTCCATCTTCAAGACGCTGGAGAATGAAAGTCGACGGCAGCAATGTGCGAATATCACTTGGCTCAATCCTGTTCCGGTGCGGCGCGGCGTCCGAACCACGCAGACGATTCCAATAAAGAAACAGGTCTCGGGTGTTTTTCTGTCGCATGCGTTCCTCAATCGGTCTGTGTTGTGCCAGTTCGGAGCAGAAAAGCGCTTCGGATTGGCTTTTGACCGTGGCGTTGCATCGACCGTGCCAACGACCCGAATTCCGACGGGACGGCGGGGAAGAGAGACGATAAAAGCGAGTTGGATGAGCGAGGTGTTGTCGGGGAAACGTGCCCTAAGGCTTGCGCACCTGTCAGGAGGGCCCATCTTCTGGCTAGAAAAGGGGGACGCCGTTTGACCGACCAGAATGCCAGTGATGAACAAGAGGCGGGCGGTGGCGCGATGAGATCGCCGCGGCCGTCACCCTGGGCGCGTCCGAACCCTTCCGACCTCACCGATGCGTCAACGCATTCCACGGACGTGGATCAGGCGTCGCCCCGTACGAAAGAGCAGGCTGTTAACCTGGCTCCGGCCGTCATTTTCTTTCTTGTTCTTATGGGAGCGATCCAGGCGATACGCAGCTTTCTGCTGCCCGTCCCCATCGACAACGAAGTGCTCTACTGGTTTGCCTTCGTTCCAGAAATCGCGTCATTCGGACTGCTTGGCCTCGTCCACGAATTGTGGGCGGCCATCACCTATTCGCTCCTTCATGGCGGCTGGGCCCATTACTTCATGAACGCCGTGTGGCTGGCTATTTTTGGATCGCCTCTGGCGATGCGCATCGGTTTCGCGCCGTTCGTCCTGTTCTGGGTCGTGACGGCCTTTGCGGCGGCGGCGTTTCATTTTGCGATCGACCCCTATGGCTATTCGATTCTTGTGGGGGCTTCCGGTTCGATCAGTGGCATGATGGGGGCCGCTGCGCGCCTCGGCTTCCGTATCGACCGGACCGGCCAGAAGAAGGCGTTTGCCGGCAGGCCGATGACGATGCGAGAAGTGGTTCGGTCTCGCACAGTGCTCGGCTTCATCATGATCTGGCTGCTGGTCAATATTCTGACAGGGCTGTTTGTGTCCGTCGGCGAAAGCGCCATCGCATGGCAGGCCCATATTGGCGGCTTCGTTGCCGGCTTTCTGATCCTTCCCTTTTTCCCGGCCCGACTCCGGCGCGGACCCGGGATCTGACCTGCATGTTTCTGTAATGTCTTGCGAAAGCCTTTTTGGGCGCGCACGATGAGAGCAGTCAGATAGTGGGAGGAAAGCTAATGACAGTTCGTCAGATTCTCGAACAGAAGGGCCGTGACGTTGCGGCCTTCAATCCTGAGACAGTGATGCGGCAGGCCATCGAACTGTTGGCAGAGAAGGGCATCGGCGCTTTGGTCGTTCTCGAAGACAACAAGATCGTCGGCATCCTCTCCGAAAGGGATGTTGTCCGCGCCATTGCGGATCATAGTGCTTCAGCGCTCGACCGGCCGCTCTCCGACTTCATGACCCGCGATGTGAAGACCTGCAGTGAAAGCAGCACCGTGGAAGAGGTCATGGATCAGATGACGGATGGGCGCTTTCGCCATCTTCCCGTTGTCGACGAAGGCCAGATGGTCGGAATCGTCTCGATCGGCGATGTGGTGAAGCGCCGCATTCGCGCAGCGCAGCAGGAAGCGGATTCGCTCAAGCAGTATATTGCGAGCTAGAGGCAACTGGGCGGTCCGATGCCCGTCACCAGTTCCGGGATGGGCCGCCTTACGCCTTGAACGGGTCTGCCTTTTGCTCTAGGCGGTCGGCAATAGTGGCAGGCAATATCCGGCTCTGAACAAAGCCGCGATGTCGCTGCCTTCAATCTTGCCAGGGACTAGATGCAGACATGGCCATCGTCGATAGCCGAACGCCCGATGAGAAACGCTTCCTGTCGGGAGCGACCGGAGATTGGGAGATCGTGATCGGCATGGAGGTGCACGCCCAGGTCACCTCCGAGAGCAAGCTTTTTTCCGGCGCATCGACCAGTTTTGGCTCGGCTCCGAATGATAATGTCAGTCTGGTGGATGCCGCCATGCCCGGCATGCTGCCGGTGATCAATGATGAATGCGTTCGGCAGGCGGTGCGCACAGGCCTTGGGCTGAAGGCGAAGATCAATAATCGGTCCGTTTTCGACCGTAAGAACTATTTCTATCCGGACCTGCCCCAGGGATACCAGATCAGCCAG
This sequence comes from Notoacmeibacter ruber, assembly GCF_003668555.1. Classification (NCBI taxonomy): domain Bacteria; kingdom Pseudomonadati; phylum Pseudomonadota; class Alphaproteobacteria; order Hyphomicrobiales; family Notoacmeibacteraceae; genus Notoacmeibacter; species Notoacmeibacter ruber. The sequence goes on from NZ_RCWN01000001.1 coordinate 1,171,396, forward strand.
TTCGCTCACCCCATCGTTGGGGAAGGCACGGTGATGATTTCGGTCGGTCCAGACCGTCAGGGCAACTTTGAAGATGTCGAGATCGGCATCGAACGGCTGCATCTGGAACAGGATGCGGGCAAGAGCATGCACGATCAGCATCCGACGATGAGCTTTGTCGATCTGAACCGCTCGGGCGTGGCTCTTATGGAGATCGTTTCCAAGCCCGACCTGCGCTCTGCCGATGAGGCCAAGGCCTATCTGACCAAGCTGCGCACCATTCTGCGCTATCTCGGCACTTGCGACGGCAATATGGATGAAGGGTCTATGCGTGCCGACGTGAACGTCTCGGTCCGCAAGCCCGGGGGCGATTTCGGCACGCGCTGCGAGATCAAGAACGTCAATTCGATCCGCTTCGTCGGCCAGGCTATCGAGTATGAAGCACGCCGACAGATCGCCCTGATCGAGGATGGCGGCGTCGTGGATCAGGAGACGCGGCTGTTCGATCCCGCCAAGGGGGAGACCCGATCGATGCGCTCGAAGGAAGAGGCGCATGATTATCGCTACTTCCCGGACCCCGATCTGCTGCCGCTCGAATTTGATGACGCCTTCGTTGAAGCGCTAGCGTCAGACTTGCCGGAACTGCCCGATGACAAGAAGGCGCGGCTGATGGCCGATGCCGGCTTGTCGGCTTATGACGCGTCGATCCTCGTCTCCGAAAAGGCGATCGCCGATTACTACGAGGCTTTGGCCAAGGGCCGGGATGGCAAGCAGGCGGCGAACTGGGTCATCAACGACCTTCTGGGTGCCTTGAACAAGGCTGGCCAGTCGATTGAAGAGACTCCGGTTTCGCCCGACCAACTCGGCCAGATTCTCGATCTGATCAAGGAAGGCACGATCAGCGGCAAGATCGCCAAAGACTTGTTCGAGATCGTCTTCGCAGAGGGGGGCGAACCCAAACAGATCGTCGAAGAACGCGGCATGAAGCAGGTGACCGACACCGGCGCTATCGAGTCGGAAGTCGATAAGGTTATCGCTGCCAACCCCGAAAAGGCTGAACAGGCTAAGGAAAAGCCGTCCCTGGCGGGATGGTTCGTCGGCCAGGTGATGAAGGCGACCGGCGGCAAGGCCAATCCACAGGCTGTGAACCAGCTTGTCCGGCAAAAGCTTGGAGTCGACTAAAAAATTCAGATCGCTCGTCTTGCTTTCTCGGGCATTCGACCTTCCTGTGTCGGCTGTGGCATGTGGGAGAGGACAAAGACATGACCCAGCCGATCACCGAGCCGAGCTTTCGCGAGAGCGTCGACATGCATTTCGAGCGCGCGGTCAAGCGGCTCGAGCTTTCGCCTGGTCTGGCGCAGAAAATCCGTGTCTGCAATTCCACGTATACGGTGCGGTTCGGCGTTAGGCTGAGAGGGCATATTCATACCTTTACCGGGTATCGGGCCGTTCACTCCGAGCATGCAGAGCCGGTCAAGGGCGGTATTCGCTATGCGGCGGGCGTCAATCAGGACGAGGTCGAAGCGCTGGCAGCGCTGATGACCTATAAATGTGCGCTTGTCGAAGTGCCCTTCGGCGGATCGAAAGGCGGGCTCTGCATCGATCCACGGGAGTGGAGCGAGGACGAGCTGGAGCGGATCACCCGCCGCTTCGCCTCCGAATTGATCAAGCGCGATCTCATCAACCCCAGCCAGAACGTGCCGGCGCCCGATATGGGGACGGGTGAACGGGAGATGGCGTGGATCGCCGATCAGTACCGCCGCATCCACACGACGGACATCGATGCTCTCGCTTGCGTGACCGGCAAGCCGCTGAATGCCGGCGGCATCAGGGGCCGGACCGAGGCGACGGGGCGTGGCGTCCAGTTCTCCCTGCAGGAGTTCTTCCGCCATCCATCGGATGTGGATCTCGCCAAGCTCGAAGGGACCCTGTTGGGGAAACGGGTGGTCGTGCAGGGCATCGGTAATGTCGGCTTTCATGCTGCGAAGTTTCTGCAACAGGAAGACGGATGCCGCATTACCGGGCTGGCGGAATATAATGGCGGCCTGTTCGATGAGAGCGGGATCGATGTCGCCGCGGCCCATGCTTACTTCGGCGAGCACGGTAGCTTCGAAGGCTACCCGAAGGGCCTCTTCATCCAGAACTCGGCATCCCTCCTCGAAGCCGATTGCGACATTCTGATACCGGCGGCACTCGAGGGGGCGATCAATCTTTCCAATGCCGATCGTATCCGGGCCCCTCTCATCGTCGAAGCCGCCAACGGCCCCGTTACGGCTGGCGCCGATGAGCGCCTGAGAGAGCGCGGCGTGGTCATCCTGCCTGACATGTACGTCAATGCCGGCGGTGTGACGGTGTCGTATTTCGAATGGGTCAAGAATTTGTCGCACATTCGCCTCGGCCGTATGCAGCGACGTGGCGAAGAGACCCGCCACCGGTTGCTCATCGAGGAAATCGAACGCGCGACCGGCACTCAACTCTCCGATACGTTCAAGCAATTCTATATTGAAGGATCGGACGAACTGGCGCTGGTGCGTTCGGGATTGGATGACACCATGCGCGTCACCTATCAGGCGATGCGCGAGAAATGGCATGAGAGCCGCAAGACGGAGCCGACGATCGACCTTCGGACCAGTGCCTATATGATCGCTGTGGAGAGAATCGCGGCGAGCTATCGTTCGCTCGGACTGTGACTATTTGCCTATTGGCTTTTTCGGTGAAGGAAAGCTTGTCAGCTTGACGCCGGGGAGCATTTCAGTTTCCTTCGAAAGGGGCGCCTAGAGGCCCGACGGGACACGCTGGCCCGACCTGTCCGGCGAGAACATAACCTACGGACAATGTGGATCCGCACCGTTGATCCGGATGATATTCCGGAAATTCGCTCGCTGCTTGAGCGGACCTGGCACGCCACCTATGACGAGATCTATGGTCATGAACGCGTCGCCGCGCTCACTGCGAGTTGGCATTCGGAAAGCGCGCTGCGCAAGCGGCTGAACAAGCCCTATTCCGAGTTCGTGATCGCCGACGATGGTGAGGATATTCTGGGCGTCGCCTTCGCTTCCATGGGCGATGGAGGCGACGACCGAACCGCCTTTCTACATCAGCTCTATGTCAATCCCGACGTGCAGGGCAGGGGCGCTGGAACCGCACTTCTCATCGAGATGGAAAGCGCCTTTCCCGCTGCCAGTCGCATGAAGCTGGAAGTCGAGGAAGCCAATCTGAAAGCTATCAGCTTCTATGAGAAGCAGGGTTACGAGCGGATCGGCCGAACCGAAAATTGCGGCGTGCGCGATAGTGGCATTCCGGCTGTGATCATGGAAAAGCAGCTTGATTGAACGGCCTTCCCCTTGCCAATTCTGGCGTGGAACGTCATAAGCCGCACAGGCAAAAACCACGGACGACACTTCGTCATGAGCACATTTCTCAAGCAGTTCTTCACTTGGTGGAACGGCAACCAGCTCAATTTTCGCTATCACCTCTGGCGGCATGCCGAGAAGGTGGGCGAAGACGAGTTCGGCAATGTCTATTATCAAGGCGGAAAGGACTCCGAAGGCCGCCCTCATCGCTACGTCGTCTATCCCGATATTTCGGAGCCGTCTCTGATCCCTCCCGGCTGGCACGGCTGGATGCATCACAAGACGGATATTGCGCCGCCGGATTCGTCCTACGAAGCGCACGAGTGGCAGAAGCCGCACCGACCCAATCTGACAGGAACGCCGTCCGCCTACCATCCCAAGGGCTCGCTCTATAATACGGGCGAACGGCCGCGCGTGACGGGCGACTACGATGCCTGGTCGCCGGGCGAATAAGCCTCATTCCTTAGGCTGCCCGGCCTAGCTCCGCCACATTTGGCGCGTAGCCCGTTGGCTAGGGGCAGGGCTATCGGGTTCGGGCGATACCGATCGGCCAATTCAGGAGAGCACAATTGCAGCGACCTTGGCTGATAATCGCGGCTGTGATGATGGGGATGACGGCCGGCGGGGCCACTGCGCAGACCATCGAGCGCAGACCCTTGCCGTCTCCATCGCAACCGGACGGAAGCTATCAGGATCCTGCGCAGGATTATGAAGCACCGATCGATCCGGCGCCCCAGCAATCCGATCCGTTTTCGAACTCTCCTGACCAGTCGGACCCGTTCGCTGCCGAGTCCGATCAGTTCGGCGATCCCAACGATCCCTACGCCGAGCCCGATACAATGGTTGCGCCCGATGCGAGCCAGATGGGCGCCGAGGTGAGTGAGCCGGCCCCGGCGGTCGAGGACAAGCCGGTCAAGAACAAGGTCGCTGTATTTACGGGGATCGACAAAATCACCGGTCGGATCCACCATTTCGACGTGATGATCGATGAGACCGTTCAGTTCGGCGCTCTGCTGGTCACGCCCCGGGTTTGCATCAACCGACCCGAAAGCCTTGAACCCAAGACCGACAGCTTCGTCGAGATCGACGAAATGACCTTGGATCGGAAGGTGCGCCGGATCTTTACCGGCTGGATGTTTGCCGAGAGTCCTGGCCTCAACGCCGTGGAGCACGCGGTCTATGATGTCTGGCTGAAATCCTGCAAGCAGGATAGCGACGATGTGGCCGCCGCGGGCGATGACAGTGCGGCCGAGGGTGGTGCAGGCGAAAGCCGCTAATCCGTCCTATCCGAAGGTCGCCTGATGGGCGAGCGCGTCGGCAAGCAGTTCCTCATAGCGCTCGCGCTCCACATCGATCGCACCAAACCGTTTGAGATGCTCGGTCGTGAATTGCGTATCCAGTAGCCGAAACCCGCGCTCTCGCAATCTCTCGACTAAATGGACGAGGCAGATCTTGGAAGCATCGCTCCGCCGGCTGAACATGCTCTCGCCGAAGAATGCCGCGCCGAGCGTCACTCCGTAGAGCCCACCCACCATCTCGTCGTCCTCCCATGCTTCGACGCTATGGGCATGACCGATCTTGTGGAGCCGCATATAAGCGCGCCGTATCGGGCCATTGATCCAGGTTGTCTCCCGGCCGGTGTTCGAGGCGGCGCAGCCGTCTACAACCGCTGCGAAATCGGTATTGGTTCGGACCGAGAATCGCTTGCGACGGACGGCCTTCTCCAGACTGCGTGGTATGTGAAAGGCATGCAGGGGGAGAATGCCGCGGAGGTCGGGCCGAACCCAGAATACCTCGTCGTCCGCCGCATCTTCAGCCATCGGAAAGACGCCCGAAGCATAGGCTCTCAGAAGCAGTTCCGTCGGAATTTCGCGACCGGGCGCATGAGGGCGTTGCTTGTCGCGCATAATCTCTTCGACTTAGCCGTCGGCCAGATAAGACTCCAGCCAGTGAATATCATATTTGCCGTCCGCAATGTCCTTGTTGCTGACGAGATCGCGGAACAGCGGCAATGTCGTGTCGATCCCGTCGACCACGAATTCGTCCAGCGCGCGCCGGAGACGCATCAAACATTCCACGCGATTGCGACCATGCACGATCAGCTTGCCGATCAGGCTGTCGTAATAGGGGGGAATCCGGTACCCGCTATAGACGCCGGAATCGACGCGGATGCCGAGACCGCCGGGTGTGTGGAAATGTTTTATAACGCCGGGAGACGGCACGAATGTGCGGGCATTTTCCGCGTTGATACGGCATTCGATGGCGTGGCCGTGGAACTCGATTTCGCTCTGTTTGACCGAAAGGTTTCCGCCGGATGCGACGCTGATCTGTTCATGGACCAGATCGATACCGGTAATCGCCTCTGTGACGGGATGCTCCACCTGAAGCCGCGTATTCATCTCGATGAAGTAGAATTCGCCGTCTTCATAGAGAAACTCGACCGTGCCGGCGCCGCTATAGCCCATTTCCGCTACGGCTTTGGAACAGATCTCGCCGATCCGCGCACGGGCATCGCTATTGAGCGCAGGAGAGTTGGCTTCTTCCCAGACCTTCTGGTGACGGCGCTGCAGCGAACAGTCGCGTTCACCCAGATGGACCGCATTGCCCTTGCCGTCTCCGACGACCTGAACCTCGATATGGCGCGGCTTGCCGAGATATTTCTCGATATAGACGGCGTCGTCCCCGAATGCGGCGCCGGCTTCTGACCGAGCGGTCTGGAACGCAGCTTTCAGTTCACTCTCATCTCGGGCGACCTTCATGCCGCGGCCGCCGCCGCCGGCAGCCGCTTTGATGATGACCGGATAGCCGATGTCTCCGGCAATTCGCTTTGCCTGGTTCGGATCGGTCACGCCGCCTTCCGAGCCGGGAACGACGGGTATGCCAAGACGTGCCGCGGTTCTCTTTGCTTCGATCTTATCGCCCATCGTACGGATGTGCTCGGCCTTCGGGCCGATGAAAGCGATATTATGCGCTTCGAGAATTTCTGCGAACTTGGCGTTTTCGGACAGAAAGCCATAGCCGGGGTGAATGGCGTCCGCACCGGTGATTTCGCAGGCGGCGACGATCTGGTGGATGTTCAGATAGGAATCACGGCTTGCCGGCGGTCCGATACAGACGCTCTCATCGGCAAGCTTGACGTGCATCGCCTCTGAATCAGCGGTCGAATGCACGGCGACCGTCTGAATGCCGAGCTCTTTGCATGCCCTCAGCACACGAAGGGCGATCTCGCCGCGATTGGCGATTAGAACCTTGTTGAACATCGATACCGCCTCGTTCTTGCTTATTCGACTATGACGAGCGGCTCGCCGAATTCGACCGGCTGGGCATCGGTCACCAGTATCTGTTTTACCGTACCGGCTTTGGGCGCCGGGATCTGGTTCATCGTTTTCATCGCTTCGATGATCAGGAGAGTCTGACCGGCTGCCACCTTGGTGCCGACCGAAATGAACGGCGCAGCGCCAGGCTCCGGCGACATATAAGCGGTACCGACCATCGGTGAGGGGACGGCATTCGAAAGATCGACCTCGTCTTCCGCCGCACGAGAGGCTTCAGAGGGCGCGGACGTCGGAGCAGGGGCAGAAAACTGCACCGGTGCCGGTGCGGCCGCCTGGACATATTGCGACTGGCGCGAAAGGCGGATGCGCATGTCGCCCTGTTCGACCTCGATCTCCGCAAGGTTCGTCTCGTTCAGAATATCTGCCAGACTACGAACCAGCGCTTGATCAACCGTGTTCTCCGACGACATGAAAACCTCTTTTCTTTTACTTCTTCCAGCCGATCACGGGCCGGCCCTCGGGGCAGCGGTCAGCTATAGTCTTCCTTGATGCGAGCGGGAAGCCCCTCGCGCCTTGTGACGCCCTTACAATGAAGGGGCGTGCGCCCAGCGACCTTCAGCCGTCCTGCGCTTCTTGCGGCGCGGTCCGGCTGACCAGACTGTCGAATCCGAACGGGCCGTTCTCATCGAAATAGGTCGGAGTGCCATTCACCTGAAGGGCTCTGCCGAGTTTCTGTGTCTTTTCCAGCTGTTGCACAGTTTCTTCTTCCGACATCGCGGCGCGCAGTTCGTCTTCGTCGACACCGAGATCGGTCGCGATCTCGACAGCCTTTTCTTCGGTAGCCCGCCCGTCCGTCGTGTACATATTGTTGTGGAATTCGGCATATTTACCCGGTGCGATGCGCCGGAGGGCAACGGCGACGATATGCGCGTCTTCCGAATCCGGCCCGAGAATCGGGTATTCCTTGAGGACGATCTTCAGATCGGGATTGGCCGCGATGGCTTTCTGCGCCTCGCCATAGGCCTGCCGGCAGTAGCCGCAATTGTAGTCGAAAAATTCCACCACTGTCTTCGATCCATCAGGGTTGCCGAGGACGGCGTCTTCTGCGCTGCCGAACAAGTCCTTCTGCGCTTCGGCTTGCTGCTTCTCCGTCAGGGCCCGCGAGACCTCGACCAGAATTTCCGGATTCTCAAGCAGATACTCCCGCACGATCTGCTCGATATCAGATCGGGTCATGGCGGCTGGCGCATCCTGGGCTCCGGCCGGTCCCGCGATCATCAGCGTGCCGGCAACAGCGACAGGAACGAGCTTTGTAGAGAGACGGAACATTCAGAAATTCCTTTCGGCGAACCGCGTCAGCGCTTCTTCGTTATGATGGGTTTGTAGTCGATGATGTCCTGAGCGCGAAGCCAGATCGGGCTGCCGCGGGGCGCTCTGGTTTGCGAACGAGCGGCAAAGATCTTCGCTTCCTTGATCTTGCCCGAGTAGAAGAGCTCGTTCGCCGAGGAAAGCTCCGCCGCCGCTACATCGCCTGTCATGCCATATGCCTGAGCGAGAAAACGCCAGCCCATCGGCGTTTCCGGGTCCGACCGCAGGGCACTCTCGAGAGCCTGAACAGCTTGGCGGGCCTGGTCTGGCTGGCCCGTGGCAACGAGCGCTTGCGCCTGCAGGCTGGCCAGAACCGCCGAATTGCCGCCATCGAGTTGCCGCGCGCGACCATAGGCATTCGCCGCGTCCGAAGCACGGTTGAGGCGTATCAGAGCATCGCCGCGCAATTCGTGGAAATAGGGGTAATTGGGTCGCGCCCGCAGAAGCGAATCGGCTTTTTTCAGCGCTCTCTGTGGAGAGCCATGGAGGAGCTCAGTCATGGCAGCGGCGTAGTCGCGGGCAAGAGAGCTTTGCAGCCTGGAAGTCACACGTCCTGCTGAACGGCTTGTATAGGCAGCGATTTTCGCTCTCGCCAGATCGTGCCTTTCCTGAAGGGTTGGATCATCCTTCTTGTCGAAATATGGACTCTGCATCGCAAGCGTCCGCAGCGCCTGAAGGCGATCCTGGGGCAGGGGATGGCTCATCACGTAAGGATCTCGACGAACGCCCGCCAAAGCGGAGCCTCTGGCCATGGATTCGAAGATGGTCAGCATTCCGCGCGGCGATTGCCCGGTCTTGCGAAGGTAATCGAGTGCGCTCCGATCGGCCGTCATCTCTTCGGTTCGGGCGTAGGAAAGAAGCGTCCGCCGCGAGGCCTCGACACCGCCCGCAGCGGTCGCCGCGCCCACGCCAGGCAGATTGCTTGAGCCGGCTGCCATACCGGCCGCCGCCACGCCCGCACCAAGCAGTGAGGTAATCACGGCCAATGTCTGCGCGCCACGCGCCTGGTCACGCAAACGATGCAGATGGCCGCCTGCCAGGTGCGCCGCCTCATGCGCGATGACGCCTATGACCTGGTTGGGATGTTCCGCGGCAAGAATCGTCCCCGTATTCATGAAGAGCCGGCGACCATCGACGAAGGCATTCAGACCGGGATCGTTCACCAACACGATGGAGACACGACGAGGATCAATGCCAGCCGCCTGGAAGATCGGGCGGCTGTAAAGCCCAATCAGTTGTTCAATCTCTGCGTCGCGGACCACATTGAGGTCGCGTCCCGAGCCTGCCGCCAGCAGCGGCGTTGGAATGCTTGTCAGAACGAGAGCCAGGGCGGCAAGAACCGCGAAGGGACGGCAGCACAAAGAACGAAGGGTCAGTCTGATCATGGCACGTATCTAACGCTTTCCGCGAAGGACGAATAGTCTTCGGCCATAGCCTGACACTCCCGCACTTTGTCTTCAGGACAGGTGTTGGCTTGTCGCTAGAAGACCAATCGGGCATTTCTGGGGTACAGCTTGATGAGAGATGGGAAGAGTGATGAGTACACAACCGGCGCGCGCCGAGGGATCGGCAGACTCCATGTTGGAATTGTCGCACAGGGCGAGCCTTGTCGAGCCTTTCCACGCCATGGACGTCTTTGCCGCCGCCAACCGGGCACGCCAGGCCGGCGTTGACGTTATCTCGCTGGCGGTGGGCCAACCGGCAGATCCGGCGCCGCAAGGTGTGCGAGACGCCGCGATGAAGAAGTCCGCCGAAGGCCTCGTGAGCTACACCAATGCACTGGGGTTGGACGTGCTGCGCCAGGCCATCGCCGAGCATTACAAGGATCATTATGGCGTTGATGTCTCTGCGTCACGTATTGCCGTCACGAGCGGCTCATCCGCGGGCTTCAATCTGGCGTTCCTGTCCATGTTCGACCACGGCGACCGTGTCGCGATCACGCGACCCGGTTATCCGGCCTACCGGAATATTCTCTCCGTACTTGGCCTTGAGGTTGAAGAGATCTCGACCGCGGAAACAGGCTATCTCACCGCTGATTCCCTGCGTGAGGTTCATGCGCGTAAGCCGTTGAAAGGACTCCTCTTCGCAAGTCCCGCCAATCCCACCGGTGCGTCAATGCCCGCTGAGGCGCTTCAGGAACTGGTTGCTGTTGCAGCCGATCTGGGCATCGCCCTCATTTCGGACGAAATCTATCACCGGCTGAATTTCGCGCGGCCGGATGCCACCGCAGTGGCCTTCTCGGACGACGTCGTCGTGATCAACTCGTTCAGCAAATACTATTGCATGACAGGATGGCGCATCGGCTGGATGGTTCTGCCTGAGAGACTGGTCCGGCCAGTCGAGCGTGTCGCCCAGAGCCTCTACATCAGCGCGTCAGAAATATCCCAGATCGCGGCGGTCGAAGCCTTTAAATGCACCGAGGAGTTGGACGCCATCCGGTTTCGCTATCAGCAGAGCCGTGAACTGTTGATGGATGCCTTACCGAAGCTGAATCTGCCCCTTCTGGCGCCTATGGATGGAGCGTTCTACGCCTACTGTGATGTCAGTGCCTATTCCGAGGACAGCCAGGCCTTCGCCAAAACGATGCTGGAAGAAACAGGGGTTGCCGCATCGACCGGCGTGGATTTCGATCCGATCGATGGCCACAAATCGCTGCGATTCTCCTACTGCCAGAGGCCGGAGCGGGTAGCTGAAGCCATTGAACGCATGAAGAATTGGCTAAAGGCGGGCTGACGCCGAAGCATCGATAAATGGAAAAAGCCGGCCCGAAGGCCGGCTTTTTTACGATCAGAAGAAACCGCCGCGGTTCCACCAGCCGGAACGGCGGGGTTTCTTTTCAGGCTCGGCCGGCTGCTCGCCCTCCGGGCTCACCGTCGTGACCTTGACCTCGCCCGGCGCATCGTCATTGCCGGCGCGTCGAACGCGTCTGGTCCGTCCGCGGGGCTTGCTGTCGTCCTCATCAGCCGCAGCAACAGCAGTTTCGCTGCTTTCCTCCGCCGACTGATCGGCCGTCTGTTTCTCCGATTCCGCTTCGCCTTCGCCGCGCGCGTCGCCAGCGCTGGTATTGACCTCGTCGGCCGTATTCACTGATGGCTCAACCAAGACGGACTGGCTTTCCGTGGAAACGTGTTCCTCCTTCGCCGCCTCGGGCTCAACCTTCACAGCTTCCGCAGTCTTCTGATCCTGCTTCGGTGCGGCTTTGTCCTCATCACCAGCGGTCGGAGCGACGCGGCTCTTATCGTCGTCCGTCTTTTGATCGGCTGTTGAGGAATCGGACTCATCATCTGAAGACGAGTCGCCATCATTTTGATTTTCTGATTCTTTTGCCCGATCACGATTTTTCCGACCACCGCGGCGGCCGCGCCGGCGGCGCCGATTGGAGCCCTTCTGATTGTCGGAATCATCATCCGAGGACTCGTCATCATCGTCCTGATCGTCGCTGGAATCGTCGGATGCTGTCTCGTCCTGACTGGACGTGTCATCCTTGTTACCACCGCGACGACGGCGACGGCGACGGCGCTTGCGGCCGGAGCCTTCGTTCTCATCGTCACTATTGCCGCTATCGTCAGCATTATTTTCGGGCGCCGAAGCGTCTTCCGCCTCTTCCTGCTCCGCCTCGGGCTCGACCAGAGCGGTCCGGCCCGTTGATGGCGGCAAGGTGCGCTCGGCAATCTCTTCTGCATTCGCAGCTTCACCACGCTGAATGTCGAGAACTTTTGCGCCGAGCGTTTCATCCACCTCGAGCGAGATGGCCACACCGAAGCGACGCTCCAGATCCATCAGCATCGCGCGCTTCTGGTTCAGAACATAAAGAGCGATCGGCGCCGCCGTGCGGACGGTCACATTGAAGCGGCTGTCGCGCGTCAGATGGTCTTCGACCGAACGGATCACATGCAGGGCCGTGGACGAATCGGAGCGGATATATCCGGTGCCGTGGCAGTGATCGCACGGATGCATCGTGCTTTCGAGAACCGATGCGCGAATACGCTGGCGGCTCATCTCCATAAGGCCGAACGGCGAAATCCGCCCGACCTGGATGCGCGCCCTGTCGTCCTTCAGACAATCCTTCAGCTTTTTCTCGACGGCGCGGTTGTTCCGCTTTTCATCCATGTCGATGAAATCGATGACGATCAGTCCGGCCAGGTCGCGAAGGCGCAGTTGACGTGCGACCTCTTCGGCTGCCTCCAGATTGGTCGCGAGCGCTGTGTCCTCGATAGAGTGCTCGCGCGTGGACCGCCCCGAGTTGACGTCGATGGCGACGAGCGCCTCGGTCTGGTTCATGATGAGGTAGCCACCGCTTTTCAGCGTGACTTGTGGCTGCAACATCTTGTCCAGCTGGGATTCCACGCCGTGCCGTGCGAACAGGGGCTGTGGGTCGCGGTACGGCTGAACGGCCTTTGCATGGCTCGGCGTGAGCATGCGCATGAAGTCCTTCGCCTCGCGATAACCCTCTTCGCCAGCGACAAGAATCTCGCTGATATCCTTGTTATAGAGGTCGCGCACACTGCGCTTGATAAGGCTGCCTTCTTCATAGACCAGGGCAGGAGCAGTCGATTCCAGTGTCAGGGATCGCACATTGTCCCAAAGCCGCATGAGATACTCGTAGTCGCGCCGGATTTCCGGCTTCGACCGATTCGCGCCTGCCGTGCGAAGGATGACGCCCATGCCCTGCGGCACGTGGAGTTCCTTGACGATGTCTTTCAGCCGCTTGCGGTCGGCGGCCTGGGTGATCTTGCGCGAAATGCCTCCACCGCGTGCCGTGTTGGGCATAAGAACGGAGTAGCGGCCCGCAAGCGACAGATAGGTCGTCAGCGCTGCGCCCTTGTTGCCACGCTCCTCCTTGACCACCTGAACGAGCAGGATCTGGCGGCGCTTGATGACCTCCTGGATCTTGTAATTCTTGCGCATGGAGCGCTTGCGACGTGTTTCCTCGACGGGATCGTCCGATCCGAGATTCTCGATCTCTTCATCATCCTCGTCTTCGTCGTCGTCACCATCTTCATCGGCATCGTCATCCGAGGCTTTCTCAGTCGGTTCCGATACGACATCGCTATCGACGGCCATGGCGATCGACGAGGGATCGTCATCGGACTTCTCATCATTCGCACCGTCGGTGTTCTCCGGCTGATCGCCTTCGGCTGCGGGAAGGGGCGGCTTGTTGGTGGCATCATCCGGCGCGACGATATCTTCTGCGGCAGGAATTTCGGCATCGTCCGAGTTGGGTGAGGATTCCGAGGACGTTTGCTGATCGTCACTCTGTTCGTCGGATTTGCCCTGTCCGTCCGAGGCTTTTACCTCGTCGGTCTTCTTCTTCGATCGGGTCGAACGGCGTCGACGACGCGAGCGGGTGTTCTCCTCCTGCTCGTCGTCCTCTTCCATGCTTTCGCGGAGGGCTTCTTCCGCCTCCGCAGCGGCAAGCGCCTGCCGGTCGGCAAGCGGGATCTGGTAATAGTCCGGATGGATCTCCGAGAAAGCGAGAAAGCCGTGCCGGTTGCCGCCATATTCGACGAAGGCGGCCTGCAGCGATGGTTCTACCCGCGTCACGCGGGCAAGATAGATATTACCCTTCAGCTGCTTCTTATGCTGTGATTCAAAGTCGAATTCTTCGATCCGGTTGCCGCGACACACCACCACACGGGTTTCTTCCGGGTGGGAGGCGTCGATCAGCATTTTGTTGTTGGACATTAGGTATGAACTCCTCGGCCAGACCTGATGCGTCATCCGTCCGTCTTGGCGGTCCGGGAGGGCAGGGCTGGCCGGTAAAAAGAAGGTCTGACGAGAAACCGGGCGGCGATGCGAACAGATCACTTGCCGCGCAGAAAATGCGCGTAGCGGAGGTTCTGTCGTTTCGCGCTGAAATTGTCATGGTTTCGCCGAATTGACCGTTGCAACAAGGAACCGCCGTATTCGGTTAGGTTCCGACCTCGCTCAATATGTCGCAGCACGGGATGAGCCGACCCGGCCGCCTTCCTCTGGAACGACGGATCGTTACGACGACCGCCGAGAGAATTCTTTTGGATCGTCGCTTTCGGGGGTTCGTCGGCAATCGCTTTGTAAAGAGCGATTCAAGCAGCACGAACTGACCGCCGGAAAGGATATATTGATCCGCATCCCTTGTAGGTCTTCGTTGCGTCTGTGGCAAGAGAGGCAATCTGGGCCCGCAATGCGGTAAAGAGAAGATTAACGCGGTCATGCGAATCTCTTCAATCGTGCGGCCCTCAAGACGACCGATACCAGGTAAGAACTCCGTGAGATATTTCTTCTCCAGATATCGCTCAGACCGTCCGGCGCGCTCTTGGCCCTTTTGCGTGGTGGCCGCCATCGGTTTGCTCGGCCTTCCCGCGGTCGCTTTCGCCGAGGATTCGCTTCCTCACCGACTCTATTCGATCGAAATTACGGGCGACGAGCAGGATACGGCCGTAAGCCTGACCTTCGACAGGGATCCGGAGCTGGCCGTGAAGATGCTGAGGGGACCGGAAAGGCTGATCGTGGACCTTCCGGCGACCGCCTTCGAAATGCCACCGGAAGACGTGCTGCCGAACGGCCTGGTTCAGTCGATCCGCTATGGCGCGATGGACCAGCAGCGCTCGCGCATGGTCATCGGCATGCGCGGCCCGTTCACCCTTGATGGGCCGGAAAAGGAGCTGCGTGAAGACGGACGCTATACGGTTTCGTTCGATCTGAACCTCGCCTCGCAGAACGCCTTCGAGACGGCCCTCAAGGAGCGTCTCGCTTCTGCCTCGGTGGTCACGGTCTCGACACCAAAGAGTGAGCGGCTGCCAAGTAACTCGCCGGAGCGAAAGCCTTTCACGATCGTGGTCGATGCGGGTCATGGGGGGATCGATACCGGCGCGCGTGGACGCGACGGCGTCAAGGAAAAGGATATTACGCTCGCCTTTTCTCTGGAGTTGAAGCGGCAACTGGAAAAGATAGAGGGCGCACGGATCGTCCAGACGCGGGTCGACGATCGCTTTATCGCTCTCAATGAACGGGTTCGGATCGGTCGTCAGGCAGATGCCGATCTCTTCATATCGATTCACGCCGATTCCGTGAGGCAGGATTACGTACGCGGCGCGACGGTCTACACCATCTCAAAAAAAGCCTCCGATGCGATGGCTGCACGTTTGGCCGATTCAGAAAACGCGGTCGATTCCGTTGCGGGAATCGACCTGCCGGAAGAGGCGGAAGAGGTGTCGGATATTCTTCTCGATCTCACTCGGCGTGAAACGAAGGGCTTCTCTCTGCGCTTTGCGCGTAAGCTCGTTGATTCGATGGGTGAAGTGCTGCTGATGATCAAGCGTCCTCACAGGCATGCGGGGTTCCGTGTATTGACGGCCCCGGACGTCCCGTCCGTCCTCATCGAACTGGGTTATCTCTCCAACGACAAGGATGAGTCGCTGCTTCAGGATGATGAGTGGCGCACAAAAGCCGCTTCGGCTATTGCGGCGGCTGTTGCTCAGTACGGAGAGGTCCGGGAGGCGTCATTACGCTGAAACAGGACCGGCAAAACCCCTAGCAGAATGGCCTCTCGCCCCATTTTGTCCAAGAACTTACGCCAAGAGGTTTGAGGAATAGATGGGGACGGGCAGGTCTGGCGGGGCGCATCCATGCGCAAAATCGTGCAGATGAGCAGGACGAAGCGGCCAGCGGGCGCTTTTTTGTCGTCGGGACCTCGCAAAGGCGGGCAGTAATGATTCGGATCATCGGTTATCTTTTTGGTATAGGTGTCGTCGCGGCTCTGGCGGTTGCCGGCGCGGTCGCGCTTTTCATCACGCATGTCAGTTCTGATCTGCCGAATTACGAGGTGCTCGCCAACTACCAGCCGCCGGTGACGACACGTGTTCACGCCGCCAATGGTGGCCTGATGGCGGAATATGCCCGCGAGAGACGGCTTTTCCTGCCGATTGCCGCCGTGCCGGATCGGGTCAAGGCAGCTTTTCTATCCGCCGAGGACAAGAACTTCTACACCCATCCCGGGCTCGATGTTCAGGGCCTTGCACGGGCGATCGTCAATAATCTGCGCAATGGGACGAGGCAGGGCGCTTCGACGATCACGCAGCAGGTCGCCAAGAACTTTCTGCTCACCACGGAGCAGACCTATGAGAGGAAGGTGAAGGAGGCGATCCTCGCCTTTCGGATCGAGCAGGCCTACTCGAAGGATCGGATCCTCGAACTCTATCTCAACGAGATATTTCTTGGCTTCGGCTCATACGGCATCGCGAGCGCGGCGCTCTCCTATTTCGACAAGAGTGTCAACGAGCTGACCGTTGCCGAGGCCGCGTATCTCGCGGCCCTGCCGAAGGCACCGAACAATTATCACCCCTTCAGGCACCGCGAACGTGCCGTCGATCGCCGCAACTGGGTGATCGGGCAGATGCTCGAAAACGGTTATATCACGCAGAAAGAAGCCGATGAGGCACGCGCCTCGGCTCTGGGCGTCAAATCGCGTCAGGACCGCCATACCTATCTCTTCGCCGGCGAATATTTCACCGAGGAAGTACGCCGCGAGATCATCGATCGTTACGGCGTTGATGAACTCTACGAGGGCGGTCTTTCGGTCCGCACCACGATCGATCCCGATCTGCAGAAGATGGCTCGCAAATCGATGCAGAAGGGGCTGATCGAATTCGACGTCCAGCGCGGCTATCGCGGACCCTACAAGAAAATCGAGCTGGGCGACGACTGGGGCAGCGCGCTCGCCCAGGTCGAAGGCCTTTACGATGTACCCGAATGGCAACTCGCCGTGGTGCTGGAAACGGGCGATAATTCGGTGGAGATCGGCCTTCAGCCGGGCCGCAAGGGCGACGGTTCCGTCGTTGACAAGCGTGAAACCGGGACCATCGCAAAGAGCGACATGAAGTGGGCCATGCGCCACCGTGTCGACGGCTCGATGAAGAATGCGAGTTCGCCCGCCGGCGTGCTTGAGCAGGGCGACGTCGTCTTTGTCGAAAAGACCGACGAGGGGGAGGGGAGCTATCGCCTCCGCCAGCCTCCGGAGATCGAGGGTGGCCTGGTCGCCATGGATCCCCATACAGGTCGCGTGCTTGCCATGGTCGGCGGCTTTTCCTTTGCAGAGAGCGAGTTCAATCGGGCCACGCAGGCCATGCGCCAGCCTGGCTCGTCCTTCAAGCCGATCGTTTATGCTGCCGCCCTCGACAATGGCTATACGCCAGCCTCGGTGGTGATGGATGCGCCGATCACCATCAAGAGTGGCAATACCGTCTGGGAGCCGAAGAACTACGGCGGCAAGTCGGCTGGTCCCTCGACCTTGCGGCTTGGCATCGAAAGAAGCCGCAACCTCATGACCGTTCGGCTGGCCAAGGATATGGGTATCGATCTGGTGGCCGAATATGCCGAACGGTTCGGCATCTATGACAAGATGGGCCTCTATCTGCCCAACTCGCTCGGCTCCTCCGAGACCACTGTCATGCGGATGGCGACGGCCTATTCGATCATGGCCAATGGCGGCAAGCAGATACGCCCCTCGCTGATCGACCGGATCCAGGACCGGTATGGCAAGACGGTCTACAAACACGATCAGCGCGGATGCGAAGGCTGCTCCGCCAAAGAATGGTCCGGTCAGTCCGAGCCGACGCTCGTCGATAACCGCGAACAGGTTCTCGATCCCATGACCGCCTATCAGATCACCTCCATGATGGAGGGTGTCGCAAAACGCGGCACGGCGGCGAAGCTTGCCGATATCGGCTTTCCCGTCGCGGGCAAGACCGGCACCACTAATGACGAGAAGGACGCCTGGTTCGTCGGCTTCACGCCGGATCTCGTCGTGGCGCTTTATCTCGGCTACGACACGCCGCGGCCGATGGGCCACGGTTCGACCGGCGGCGGTCTGGCCGTACCTATTTTCAAGGACTTCATGAGTAAGGCCCATGAAGGCAAGCCGAACGTTGATTTTCAGGTGCCGGAGGGCATGTTGATGATACCGATCGACCGGCGTTCGGGTATGCGCACGGCGAGCAGCGGCGGTGGCAACGTTATCATTGAGGCGTTCAAGCCCGGGACCGGCCCGGCCGATGTCTATAATGTGATCGGCATGGAAACTGTTGCGCAGACCGATGCGCCGCGGAACGTTTCCCAAGAATCACGTGAGATCATCCAGTCCGCTGGTGGCGGTCTTTACTGAGGCCGGAGCAGGCACTTTACAGCGGGCTGGCACTGACTATGTTGCGCCCGGAATGGAGGCCGCCGAACGGGCGGCCTTCTCGCATCCGATTTCAGGAAGGACGCTCACGCCATGCGCGCAGAGACGGAGAATCTCGTTGACGAGATCAAGCAGGCACTCAGCCTGCTGAGGAGGCATCTTTGACTGGGATGCCGCACAGAAACGCCTCGGCTATCTGAATAGCCGCGCCGAAGACCCCTCTCTTTGGGACGACCCAAACGAAGCGCAGAAGCTGATGCGCGAGCGTCAGACGCTCGAGGAGAACATCTCCGCGATCAGCGATATGCAGCAGACGCTGGATGACAGCATCGAACTGATCGAACTCGGTGAAATGGAAGGCGACGAAGAGATCGTTCGCGATGCCGAGAAGACGATCCGACAGCTTGAAGGTAAGATCGACAAGCGTCGCATCGAGACGCTTCTGTCCGGGGAAATGGATCAGTCCGATGCGTTTCTCGAAGTCCACGCCGGAGCCGGCGGTACCGAGAGCCAGGACTGGGCCAATATGCTGCTGCGCATGTATACGCGCTGGGCGGAGAAAAGGGGCTTCAAGGTCGAGGTTCAGGACGTCTCCTACGGTGAGGAGGCCGGCATCAAGGGTGCTACGCTTCTCATCAAGGGTGAGAAGGCCAATGGCTGGCTGAAGACCGAGAGCGGCGTTCATCGTCTGGTTCGGATTTCGCCTTACGATTCGAATGCGCGCCGGCACACATCGTTTTCGTCGATCGGCGTCTATCCGGTCATTGATGACAATATCGAGATCGATATTCAGGACAAGGATATCCGGATCGATACGTTCCGGTCCTCCGGTGCCGGTGGACAGCACGTCAATACGACCGACTCGGCGGTGCGAATCACACACATGCCGACCGGGATCGTCGTGACCTCTTCGGAGAAGAGCCAGCATCAGAACCGCGCCAATGCCATGAAGGCGCTACGTGCGCGTCTTTACGACCTTGAGATGAAGAAGCGCGAAGATGCCGCATTGGCCGAGCATGACGCCAAGACGGATATCGGCTGGGGTCATCAAATTAGATCCTACGTTCTCCAGCCCTATCAGCTCGTCAAAGATCTGCGGACGGGGGTGGAAAGCACCAATCCCACCGAAGTACTCGACGGAGGACTGGACGAGTTCATGGAAGCGGCGCTTGCCGGCAAGGTCGTCGGAGAGGTCGAGGACGTCGAATAGCTGTTTGGATTGATCGAGAAGGCCAGGAGAGCGGTCAGAGCACGCTTCTGACCGTCTCGCCGGCTTTCAGGAAGCGATCCGGATTCAATGCCGCCCCACGGCGTCGAATTTCGTAATGCAGGTGAGGGCCCGTCGACCGGCCCGTTGAGCCGACCTGGCCGATCACCGTGCCGCGTGCCACTTCCTGTCCGGTCTTGACCGCAATTTCGCTGAGATGACCGTAACGCGTCGTTAGACCATTCCCATGCCGGATTTGGACCATGCGGCCATAGCCGCCGTTGCGTCCTGCTTTCACCACGACACCATCCGCCGGCGCTATGATCGGTGTGCCGCTCGTCGCTTTGAAGTCGATGCCCGAATGCATGGCGCGTCGACCAATGATGGGATCCCTGCGGATTCCGAAACTGGACGTGACCGCATGACCGGGAAGGGGATGCGCCAGCGGAATGGCCGCTGCGCTACCGCGAATCCTGTCATAACGTTGGAGTGCTGTATCGAGACGCTCCACTACCGAATTGAAATCCGTGGACGCGCCATCGTCGACCTCTTCGAAGGGGCCGCCCATCGCTTCCGTGCCGGTTGATTCGCCGACAGCGGCAGATGCCATGCCTATCTCGACCAGCGCGGCCTGAAGGCGGTCGCTCGCATCTTCGGCTTTCTGCGTGACATGGGTGATCTGGGCGATTTGCTGCGATTCCATCTCATGGAGCGAGCGCTGCAATGCGACGAAAGCGACATCGGCGCGTTCAGCCAGTGAAAGGCGGAGTTCGCCATCGGCAGCAAAAGGCGTCGTAATGTCGACCTTTGCCTCTTCCTCCGGTCGTGATTTCGGCAGAGGCGGGACAGTCCCGGTCGTCGTTACGCTAAAGTCTCTCAAAATCGGAACTAATTTCGCCGAGCGGCTGGCGAGAACATCCTGCCGTGCCATCAGCTCGAACATTCGTTTCTCGACCAGATGCTGATCGAGCATCTGGCGACTGGTGATCCGGTCGACTTGTCTGCGAAGTTCGGAAATCCGGTCCTCATAGGCATGTTGCATTCGAGCGTCATGGGCTTGCTGACGAACGATGAGATCGTCCCGCATGACGAGATAGGCCGTCGCCGAAAGATAGCTGGCGAAGAGAAGGCCACCGATAGCGAGAAGGCTACGCTTGGCGAGTTTTGGCCCACCTGGAGGGTGCGTCCGACCATTCGAATTCGGGCCTGGTTCCGCTTGGCGCTGGCCGAAAGAGAAGGTGGGATTGACGACAGATGGACCCAAGATTGCCCCCGCTGAGAACGCGGAGGCATTACAGTCTATTAGGGTTAAGAAACCATCCTTCGCTGATCCCTCCGCGCCTTGTCAGTCGGCGCGATGGTCGCTGTTGGAAACCGATGACAGACCACGCCAGAAGGTCGGAGTGAGCCCCGCTGCCGAACGCGCGAAAGCATTGAACGGCGGTTTTACCTGCCCGTGAAAGTGCTCGCGTACCAGCCGACGAAAGCTTGCCGCCGGCTCGACGCCTTCGCGCGCGCAGCAGAAACGAAACCACTTTGCGCCTGTGGCGACGTGACCCTTTTCATCCTCATAGATGATCCGGAGAATGGCGGCGCTTTCCATGTCGCCGACTTCATTCAACTGGTTGACCATGGAAGGCGTCACGTCCAGCCCACGCGCTTCCAGAACCAAGGGCACGATGGCGAGCCGAGCGAAGAGATGGCCCTTCGTATCCTGCGCGGCCTGCCAGAGACCATCGTGTGCCGGCAAGTCGCCATAGGCGGCATCCAGGCTGGAAAGCCGTTCCCTCAGCAGGGAAAAGTGCTTGGCCTCCTCGAAGGCCACTAGCATCCAGCCGTCGAAAAAACTGCGCGGCATCGGTTCGGCGGCAAAGCGTGCGACGATGTCGAGCGCAAGATCGATCGCGTTCAACTCGATATGGGCCAGCGCGTGAAGCAGAGCAATCCGGCCGCGTACACTGCGCAACGAGCGTCTTTTCAGCATACGCGGCGGAACCAACTCGGGCCGCTCCGGTCGCCCGGGACGATCCGGCGGCATCTGATCAAGCGGACCATGCAGTGAGAGATGCCGACCCAGCCAATGCCGGTAGAGCTCGCGCGTCAGAGCGACCTTTCGGTCAAGGTCGGTTTCGGCGACGGCGCGTGAAGCGCCATCGCGCAAGGATCTAACGGACGCAGCATCACCCACAGTCGCACCGTCAACGGCGGCGGCTTCGGCGGTCAAGCCGATTCCGCCGCAGCCAGCACGGCCTCCGCATGGCCCGGCACCTTAACCTTCCACCAGCTTTCCAGAACCTTTCCGTCCTCGCCGACAAGAACGGTGCTGCGCTGTACGCCCATATATTTCCGGCCATACATGCTCTTCTCGACCCACACGCCATAGCTCTCCAGCACCGTCTTCTCCTCATCGGAAGCAAGAACGACATCAAGGTCGTGCTTCTCCCGGAACTTGGCGTGCTTCTTGAGATTATCGGGCGAGATGCCGACGACCGTGGTGCCGATGGCCGAGAACTTTTCCTTGAGCGACGTGAAGGCGAGCGCCTCAGCCGTGCAGCCTGAAGTATCGTCTTTCGGGTAGAAAAAGAGCACGACCTTGTGGCCGCGCTGGGCCGAGAGGTGGAAGTCGTTTCCATCGTCCGTCGGCAAAGTGAAGTCGGGGGCAGTATCGCCCTTTTGTGGCAGTGTCATAGCTTCGCCTCTCTTTTGACATAGCGGTTCGCCGGTCCGATACAGGACGGGGCAGCTGAGGTCTACGGGGCAGGTTTGAACGCATCGTCTGGGGAGGTCGAAGCCGGCGCGCAAGAGCCGGACAGATCGGCGCTGGTCCGCCTCGCTCGGATCATCGCTCTCTTTTTGCTTGGCATTTTCCTACTTTTCAGCATCGCATTTGCCGGTTTGTGGGCGTTTGTCGAGAGCGACTACGGTCGTCAAAAGATCACCTCCGAGACGAATCAGATTCTCCAGACTGCCCTCGGGCAGCCGGTCGCTCTGAAGATCGGCAACATCGATGTCGGCCTGCGCAATGGTTGGCGGCTTGCCGTTCACCTTCGCAATGTGGCTCTTCTGGCGCCCGAAACGCCTGTTCCCCTCGCTTCGCTTGAGAGACTGGACCTCGTCCTTTCCCCATCGGCGCTTGTGACTGGCCGGCTCAATCTAAGCAGCCTTGCTCTGGAGAGAGGGCGGATCGAGGCGGGTCTCCTTGCTCCGGCGGATACCGTCGACGCATTCGCCGCGATCCGTAACGAGGCGGGTCAGATGGACCCGGACAAGGCGACCGCGCTACTCATGGATTCCGCGCGCCTGTTGAACGGCCGCACAAGGGATCTGGGGATCAGGCGGATCGAGCTCGATCGTGTGACGATTGCGCGGGGGCTGATGGAGCTTAGGGTTCATCAGGCTTCTGTGCGCCGAAAGCGCGGCCGCGAGAAGGGGCTCGCTCTCGAGGCGCAGGCTGATCTACACACGGTGACCAATGCCAAAGGCATTGATGTGGCCATTACCTCTGAGGCTGTCTTCACGCCCGATCAACGCGTCGAGCGCCTTAACGCCGAGGTCGAACTGCCCGACCTCGATCTTCAGCCGACGCCGAGAAGCTCGGCCGATATGGCCGGGGTCGGCATTGAGATCGAAGCGACGGAAAAGGATGTACGCGCGCCCGGCAGGGTTACGACCACGCTGGCGATCGACCGTTTCAATCTGACGCCGAGACCGCATGAGCCGGTAGACGGTGCCTTCTCACTGAGTGTTCGAATGGGCGAGGGGACCGGCAAGGCAGAATTCGATGACGGATTTCTGCGATTGGGTCAAACCCATTTGCCGCTCGATGGCGCCATCGGCCCAAGCCCGCTTCGAAGCAAGGAGGGCACGCCCCTCTACCGTTTTGAACTGCTCTCCAACGATGCATCGATTGACGCGGTCGACACGGCCTTGCCGCCGCTGACCGCCAATTTTCTTCTACGTGGCCAGTACGACCCGGTTTCGAAGATTGCATCGGGAGACAGGCTTGCGATCAATATAGCGGGTCGAAAGGCGGAAGGGTGGATCGCACTCGGCTTGACGGAACCGCTCATGCTGGGATTGTCGCTTCGGGCGGACTACCTTCAGACCGATGATCTGAAGCGCCTCTGGCCATACACGATCGCGCCGAAAACGCGCAGCTTCGTGCTGGAAAAGCTGACCGGCGGATCGGGGCGCGACCTCGAACTCGATGTGGCGGCGCCACTGCCAGAGCTCCTCGACCCGCGGTTGCGACGATCCAAGGATGAGTTGCGTGGCAGCCTTAAGATGGAAGGCGTCGCTATCGCTTTGCCGGAAGAACTACCGCTCGTACGGGATACAGGCGGCTCTGTGTCGGTGGAAGGGTCGATAGCAAAAGTCACCATCGATAGCGGCTTCGCAGAGGTTGAAGGGAAAGCGGTGCAATTGCAGCCGACCCGTCTGGATGTGCCGGATACGAAGGCCAAGCCCCTTCGCGCGCAGCTTTCCGTAGCGGTGAAGGGCTCCGCTGATGCGTTGACCTCCATTGCCGAGAAAGAGCCGATTGGCGTGACCCTCCCCATCGCGTCGGAAAGGCTCTCGGGCGAGGCGACGGCCAATGTTGAGGCCGATCTGATTCTCGGTCCGACCATGGGGCAAAAGCCGGTCAGCGCCTTTGCCGTCAGCGCGCAGTTCGCTGACGCTGCGCTCGACGGCAAGTTTCAGGGACACACCGTCTCGAAAGCGCATGGCAGCCTTTTCGTCGATCCAAATGGTTTCACCTTGCGGCTCGACGGTTGGCTGGACGATCTCGCCGCATCCCTCGATCTTTCAAAGCCGAAGGAAGGGCCGATCGAGACGCAGGTCAGCGCGAAGCTCGACCGGAAAGGTTTACGCCGATTTGCGCCGACGCTGGCTGAATATGTCGACGGCACGGTTGATGCCGAGGTCAAAGTCGGTGCGGACGGCGCCTTCGATGTCGTTCTCGATTTGAAGAATGCCTCGATCGGCTTCGCACCGATAGGATGGTCCAAAGGGCTGGGGGTTCCCGGCCGCGCACGATTCCGAATGGAGACGAAGGGCGAGGTCAGCCGAATATCTGATCTTGATTTCGAGACCGGTGCCACGAGAGTGCAGGGCACTATGCTTCTGCAAGGCGGAAGGCTCGAAAGAGCTGATCTCTCCACGCTCGCGCTGAATGAGACCGATGATGCCCGTCTGTCGCTCCGCCATGACGGCGAAACGATGCGTATCATCGTTCGAGGGACAAGGTTGGACGGGCGCGGCATCATCCGCGCCATGACCGCGCCGGCGTCAGAAAAGGCTGAACGACAGGGGGGCGGAGCGAATCCCCTTGCGGGGCGGATCGAGCTGGACGCTTTGATCGGCACTCTCGGCGGGTTCGGCAGTGAGACTCTCCGCAATGCGAAGATCACCTTCAGCGGCTCGGCGGGCGAACCCGATCACGCGGTGCTGAGTGCGGTTTTCCGAAGCGGAAAACGTGTCGCCTTTACCTATGAGAGACAGGCCAACCGCAAGCTGCAGATTGCGAGCGGGGACGCGGGCGCGGTTCTGCGTTTCGCCGACCTCTACGACAAGATGTCCGGCGGACAGATCGACGCGCTTCTGACGGGCGGCGCCGAGCAGCCGATGGCCGGCAAGGTCGACATTGAGAACTTCATGATCATCAATGAGCCGCGCCTGGAATCACTCGCCTCGCGGCGCACCGGCGACCGGAGCCTCAACGATGCGGTCAACGGCAAGCTCGATACGAGCTACGTCTCGTTCGATAGCGGCAGCGTGAGCCTTGTGAAGTCGAAGAACCGTCTGGAAGTCGATAATGGCGTCGTGCGCGGCCCCCAGATCGGCATGATGTTCGAGGGAACCGTCTACGATGCCAACGGTCTCATGAACATGACCGGCACGTTCATGCCGGCCTATGGCTTGAACAGGATATTCGGGGAAATTCCGATCCTTGGCATGGTCCTCGGCAATGGCCGGGAGCAGGGATTGATCGGCGTTACCTATCGGCTGTCGGGTTCGGCCAAGGCTCCCCGGCTGACGATCAACCCCTTATCGGTTGTCGCGCCGGGGATATTCCGTTCGATCTTCGCCTTTCGATGATTTTCGTGAGCGATCTTAGGCCGGCACGACGAGAGCATGACGCTTCTTGCCGACGGAGAGCTTGATGTGGCCTTCCGGACCAAGATCATCAGACGTCACGACAGCGCGTTCATCCGTGACCGGCTGGTCGTTGAGCTTGAGGCCGCCACCCTTGACCTGCCGCCGAGCCTCGCCGTTGGAAGCAGCTAGTCCGGCGCTCACGAAGAGTGAAAGCACACCGATCCCGCCCTCCAGTTCGACGCCCGGCACCGCAATGCGCGGCAACGCATCGCCGGTCTGCCCTTCTTCAAAGGTTCTGCGGGCGGTCTCCGCCGCCTCCTCGGCTGCCGAGCGACCATGCAGCATGGCGGTCACCTCATTGGCGAGCACCTTTTTCGCTTCGTTGATTTCCGAGCCCTGAAGCGCGGCGAGCCTGGATATCTCGTCAAGCGGCAATTCTGTGTAGAGCTTCAAAAAGCGTTCGACATCGGCATCTTCCGTGTTTCGCCAGAATTGCCAGAATTCATAAGGCGAGCGCATATCGGCGTTCAGCCAGACAGCGCCATCCGCCGTCTTTCCCATCTTGACGCCCGACGCCGTGGTGAGAAGCGGAGATGTAAGCGCGTAGAGCTGCGGCGTGCCGAGCCTGTGGCCAAGATCGATACCGTTGACGATATTGCCCCACTGATCGGAGCCGCCCATCTGCAATCGGCAGCCATAGCGCCGGTTGAGTTCGACGAAGTCATAGGCCTGGAGGATCATGTAGTTGAATTCCAGGAATGACAGGCTCTGCTCGCGATCGAGGCGAAGCCGCACGGAATCGAACGAGAGCATGCGATTGACCGAGAAATGACGACCGACATCGCGCAGAAATTCGACGTAATTCAAACCGAGAAGCCACTCGGCATTGTCGATCATCATCGCATCGGTGGGACCGTCGCCGAAGGAGAGATAGTTTTCGAAGCCCTGGCGGATTCCTGCGAGATTGTCGGCGATCATGTCGGAGGTCTGAAGCTTGCGTGCCTCGTCCTTGAACGACGGATCGCCGATCATGCCGGTGCCGCCACCCATCAGGGCAATCGGACGATGCCCGGTCTTCTGCATCCAGCGAAGCATCATGATCTGCATCAGCGAGCCGACGTGAAGGCTTTTGGCCGTCGGGTCAAAACCGATATAGCCCGTCACCGTCTCCGTGGCGAAGAGATCGTCCAGACCTGCCTCATCGGAGGTCTGATGTATGAAGCCGCGCTCGGTGAGAATGCGCAGGAAATCGGATTTGAGGGCCATGATGATCGTTCCGGCTTGGGAGAAGAGCCGCACGCTGGTGGCGCGGCGTTCGCGCGCGCTTTAACACTGTCCACATGAGCGAAACAAGAATCGGATCGCCCCGAACCGCAATTGGCCTGATGAGCGGCACATCGATGGATGGGATCGATGTCGCGCTTGTTCGCTCGGATGGCGATCAAATCATTGAGCGGGGCCCGGGCCTGTTCCTCCCCTACGAAGCGCCTTTTCGTAAAATGTTGCTGCAAGGTCTGGAGGACGCCAGGCTGATCGAGGATCGCCGAGAGCGCCCCGGCGGTCTGGCAGCGATCGAGAACGAGATCACCACGCGCCACATTCTTGCGGTTGATTCGTTCTGTCAGCGATTTTCCTTAAGGCACGAGGATATCGACCTAATCGGGTTCCACGGCCAGACTGTGCTGCATCGTCCGAAGCAGGCATTGACGGTTCAGTTGGGCGATGGCGCCCGCCTGGCAAAGGAAACCGGCATTACGACCATCGCCGATATGCGCGTCAATGACATGGCGCATGGCGGGCAGGGGGCGCCGCTTGTCCCGACCTACCATGCTGCCCTGGCCGCTTTCCTGGGCGAGAATGATCACGCGGTTGCCTTCGTCAATATCGGTGGGATCGCCAATGTCACCTTCGTTCAGCCTGGCGACGAGCCGGTCGCGTTCGACTGTGGGCCGGGCAACGCGCTGATCGACCAATGGGTGCAGGATCAGGCCGGCATAGATTTCGACCAGAATGGAACGATCGCCAGTGAGGGTCGGGTCGTGGAAGGGGTGATCGACGCTTATCTCAGCAACCCGTTCTTCGCAGAAAAGGGCGCTAAGTCACTGGATCGGAATGATTTCACGCTGGAACCGATGGCAGGCCTAGAGCTTCACGACGGGGCCGCGACCCTCGCCAAACTCACTGCAACGGCCATTTTGAAAGCAGCAGACCTGGCGGAGGTTCGTCCTGCTCGCTGGATTATTGCCGGCGGCGGTGCGCGCAACGCGGCCATTCTCCATTATTTGCGGCAATCGGCCGGCAAGGCGCGTGTCGAAAGCGCCGAGCAATGCGGCCTGTCGGGCGACATGATGGAGGCGGAAGCCTGGGCCTATCTTGCCACGAGGAGCTTTGAAGGTCTGCCGCTGACCTGGCCGAAGACCACGGGTGTCTCGAAGCCGGTCAGCGGTGGCGTTTTCTACGGTGCCCAGAAGGCTTAGCGGATCCGCTTCGGCTTTGGCTGGGTCAGTTCGCCGTTCAGGCGGCGGTCGAGATATTCCGAGCAGCTCTCGATCAACTCATCGTGATGGTTGGTATAGAAGTGGTTCGCGCCTTCGATCTGCCTCTGCGTGATCGTGATGTGCTTCTGAGTATGGAGCTTGTCGACCAGCGGCTGCACATCCTTCGGCGTCGATACGCGGTCCTCGGTACCGTGAATGATAAGGCCTGATGAAGGGCAGGGAGCGAGGAAGGAGAAATCGTAGAGATTGGGCTGCGGCGAGATCGAGATGAAACCCTCGATCTCTGGCCGGCGCATCAGAAGCTGCATGCCGATCCATGAGCCGAAGCTGTAGCCGGCAACCCAGCAATGTTTTGAATCCGGATGCAGGCTCTGGACCCAATCGAGTGCCGCTGCCGCATCTGACAATTCGCCATCGCCATGATCGAACTGTCCCTGTGATCGTCCGATGGACCGGAAGTTGAACCGAAGCGTTGTGAAGCCTCGTTTCTGGAACATGTAAAAGAGATCGTAGACGATCCGATTGTTCATCGTACCGCCAAATTGCGGGTGCGGATGCAGCACCATGGCGATCGGAGCA
Source organism: Notoacmeibacter ruber (assembly GCF_003668555.1). Taxonomy (NCBI): domain Bacteria; kingdom Pseudomonadati; phylum Pseudomonadota; class Alphaproteobacteria; order Hyphomicrobiales; family Notoacmeibacteraceae; genus Notoacmeibacter; species Notoacmeibacter ruber. Next base: position 1,199,913 of record NZ_RCWN01000001.1, read on the forward strand.
TTTTTCTCCTTGGACGGCTGATAGCGGCCCTCAAGCCGACCGGCGGGGCCGGCGAAGATCACCTCTGGCATATTCTCGCTCTTTCTCGAAACGCATTCATTCCCGGCAATAAGGCGATTAGCGCGCCTTGACGCCCTGCGACCGGCTTCCTAGAACCACTTAGAACCGTTCTAAGCGAATATTGGACGCCGAAGTTGGGCTAGATAGGACAGCCGGTATTCGTTTTTCAAGGAAATTAAGGTGCGCCAGGCGCCCATTGTGAAGCAATGAACCGAAATGGCTGAACGCAAACCCCGTCTGAACATGGATTATAACGCCAGCGCGCCGCTTCGGCCGCAGGCGCGGGATGCCATGATTGCGGCGCTGGATGTCGATGCCAATCCTTCGTCGACCCATGCCGGCGGTCGTGCAGCCCGGGCTTTGGTCGAGAAATCGCGTCGGGAGGTCGGAGCCCTTTTCTCAGGGCAGGCCAAGCAGGTCGTTTTCACGTCCGGCGCGACGGAAGCGGCGAATTTCGTTCTGACGCCGGATTGGCAGATGGGGCGCGGCCCGCTCCACTTCTCCAGACTCTATGTCGCGGCCACAGCGCACCCGTGCCTTCTGTCCGGTGGACGTTTCGCCTCAGAGCAGATCGTTCGGATCGGGTCGACTGAACACGGCACCCTGGACATACCGGCGCTCGAAGGGGCGCTGAAGGCTCACGATGTGAAGACAGGCCTGCCGCTCGTGGCGGTGCCGGCTGCATGCAACGAAACCGGCGTAATCCAGCCGATCGAGCCGATAGCGACTCTCGCGCGTATCCATGGCGCTACTCTGGTCATCGACGCCGTCCAGATGGCCGGACGTTTGCCGATCGATCTAGCCATGTCGACGGGCGACTATTTCATCGTGTCGGCCCACAAGATCGGCGGGCCCAGAGGCGTGGGCGCGCTTGTCTCGCTGTCGGACGTTTTGATGCCCGCTCCGCTCATCAAGGGCGGAGGGCAGGAGAAAGGGCATCGCGCAGGAACCGAGAATACGCTGGGGATTGTAGGCTTCGGTGCAGCCGTGAAGGCGGCACAAGCCGATATGGATGAAGCGCGCTGGGCCGATGTGGAGCGCCAGCGCGACACGTTCGAGCAAGAACTCAAAGCCGTCTGTCCATCCGTGATGATCCACGGCGAGGTCGCTTCCAGACTGCCCAATACCAGCTTCTTCACCTTGCCGGATATCAAGGCCGAGACAGCTCAGATCGCACTTGATTTGGAGGGAATCGCTGTGTCGGCGGGTTCCGCCTGTTCGTCTGGAAAGGTCGGTCCGAGCCATGTTCTCAAGGCGATGGGCGCGGACCGTCCGGAGGGAGCTGCCCGTGTTTCTTTCGGACCGGAGACCTCATTGGATGACATTCAGACCCTGCTTTCGTCACTGCGAAAGTTGTTGAAGCGCAACGGGGACGCGAAAGCGGCCTGATAAAGAGCCGTGAACACTTATGGCCGCTGCTTTCAATCGGCGCGGCGGAACACTAAATGGACGGCATAGACCGTCTGCAAGCCCGATCTATCGGGCCCCAACCGCCGGACCTTGACCTCGGCGAGGAATGGAGAACGACATGCCTGCAGTGCAGGAGACGATCGAGCAGGTCCGCACGCTCGATGTGGACCAGTACAAATACGGTTTCGAGACCGAGATCGAAAGCGAGACCGCCCCGAAAGGGCTCTCCGAAGATACCATCCGTCTCATCTCGCAAAAGAAAGGCGAGCCGGAATGGATGCTTCAATGGCGCCTCGACGCTTATCAGCGGTGGCTCACCATGGATGAGCCGAGCTGGGCGCGCGTGAATTATCCGAAGATCGACTTCCAGGATATTCACTATTATTCGGCGCCGAAGAACTTCAAGGACGGCCCGAAGAGCCTCGACGAGGTCGATCCGGAAATCCTGAAGACCTACGAGAAGCTCGGTATTCCGCTCAAGGAGCAGGAAATTCTTGCCGGGGTCCGTCGGGCGGACGAACCAAGCGAACTGGACGACAGCAGTGAGACGCCGCCTGCCGATGCGCCATATGGGCGCGGACGTGTCGCCGTGGACGCTGTTTTCGACTCCGTTTCGGTCGCGACAACGTTCAAGAAGGAGTTGCAGAAGGCCGGCGTGATCTTCATGCCGATCTCGGAAGCCATCCGCGAACATCCCGATCTGGTCAAGAAATACCTCGGCTCGGTCGTTCCGCAGGGCGACAACTATTACGCAGCACTCAACAGCGCCGTCTTCACCGACGGGTCCTTCGTCTTCGTGCCGAAGGGCGTTCGCTGCCCGATGGAGCTTTCTACCTACTTCCGGATCAATGAGCGCAATACCGGCCAGTTCGAGAGGACGCTCATCATTGCGGAAGACGGAGCGTACGTATCGTATCTGGAGGGCTGTACCGCTCCCCAGCGCGACGAGAACCAGCTTCATGCGGCCGTGGTCGAACTGGTGGCTCTGGACGATGCGGAGATCAAATATTCGACCGTCCAGAACTGGTATCCCGGCGACAAGGACGGCAAGGGTGGCATCTACAATTTCGTCACGAAGCGCGGCGATTGCCGGGGTGCCAATAGCCATATCTCGTGGACGCAGGTCGAGACCGGTTCGGCCATCACATGGAAATACCCGTCGTGCCTGTTGCGCGGTGATGGCAGCCGTGGCGAGTTCTACTCGATCGCCGTGTCCAACGGGCATCAGCAGATCGATAGCGGCACCAAGATGATCCATATCGGCAAGAACACGACGAGCCGGATCATCTCGAAGGGAATATCGGCGGGCACTAGCCAGAATACATATCGCGGACAGGTTTCCGTGCTCCGAAAGGCGGAAGATGCCCGCAACTTTACCCAGTGCGACAGTCTTCTGATCGGCAATGAGTGCGGCGCTCACACGGTGCCCTATATCGAGGCCAAGAATGCCTCGGCACGATTGGAGCACGAGGCGACCACGTCGAAGATCTCCGAGGATCAGCTTTTCTACGTGATGCAACGCGGCATTCCGGAAGAAGAGGCGATCGCGTTGATCGTCAACGGCTTCGTCAAGGATGTGATCCAGGAACTGCCGATGGAGTTCGCGGTCGAGGCGCAGAAACTGATCGGCATCAGCCTCGAGGGTAGCGTCGGCTGATGGCGTCTGCGGACCTCATGAGTGGAATTCTGACGCCGCTTGCGGCGGGAGCAGGGGCCTATCTGGCCACGCTGTTTTCGCCCAATCTGAGACAGCAGTCCAACAAGGCAAACGCTGTCCTGGTCGTCGTCGTCATCGTCATTACAGCCGGCCTCAAATGGACTGGCGTTTTCTAGATATCGGATGAACAAAGATGCTTGAGATCAAGAATTTGCACGCGCGGATCGCCGAAGACGGCACGGAGATTCTCAAAGGCGTGGACCTGACCGTAGAGCCGGGAGAAGTGGCTGCGATCATGGGGCCGAATGGCTCCGGCAAGTCGACTCTCTCTTACGTGATTGCGGGTCGTGAGGATTATGAAGTCACCGAGGGTGACATCCTCTGGAATGGCGAGAGCATTCTGGAGATGGATCCGGCAGAGCGTGCCGCGGCAGGCGTGTTTCTGGCCTTTCAGTACCCGATGGAAATTCCCGGCGTTGCGACCATGGAATTCCTCAAGACGGCTCTCAACGCCCAGCGTGAAGCGCGCGGTGAAGATCCCTTGAAGATCCCCGAGCTGATGAAGCGCGTGAAGACCGCTTCCTCTGAACTTGAGATGGATCTGTCCATGCTCAAGCGGCCGCTCAATGTTGGTTTTTCGGGTGGTGAGAAGAAGCGCGCCGAAATCCTCCAGATGAAATTGCTGGAGCCGAAGCTCTGCGTTCTGGACGAGACAGACTCAGGGCTCGATATCGATGCGCTGAAGGTTGTCGCCGATGGGGTCAATCATCTGCGCAGTGAAGACCGGGCCTTCCTCGTGATCACTCACTATCAGCGCCTGTTGAACCATATCGTCCCCGACAGCGTCCATGTCCTCTACAAGGGCCGCGTTATCCGTTCCGGCGACAAGGGCCTGGCTCTTCAGCTTGAAGAGCAGGGTTATTCCGAAATCATCGGCGAAGCGGCCTGACGGAGCGCATGCATGACAGCTCATACACTTATCAAGAACACGCAGGCCGAGAGCGCGCTGATCGAAACCTTCGATAAGGTCATCGAGACGCTGCCCGGCACTGACTCCACGAGGACGGCGCGCAAGACGGCTATGGGAGGCATCTCGACGCGTGGTCTGCCGACCCGCCGCGTCGAGGCTTGGCACTATACGGACCTTCGCAACCGCCTGAAGGATGTTCCGCGCGGCGATGCGGCCAGAGATGGTGACACGCTTGCGCCGCTGGCCAATCACATGATCCGCGCCGATCTTTTTGGAGGCAAGGTCGCGGCGAATCTGCCTGAGGGCCTGAGTGTTTCGTCATTGCGCTCGCAGATTGAGACAGGCGCGCTCGACCAGAGGCTGGTGCCTGCCGACCCGGAGGATGTGGTCGGCGCTCTCAACGCGGCCTTCGTAGCCGAAGGCGTGGCGATCACGGTTGCCGATGGCGCCGTACTGGATACGCCGCTCGAACTCTCCGCCTTCCATGGCGAGGGGCAAGCGCATGCCCGCGTGCCTGTTTCCATTGGCAACAGCGCCAAAGCCACGATCATCGAGCGCCAGACCGGCTCTGGTCCCGCATTCGTGACCGGCATTACGGAGCTTTCTGTCGGTGACGACGCCGAACTTCTTTGGGTCCTGGTTCAGGAACAGTCCGATAGCTCGACCCAGCTTTCGCAGATGAAATTCACGCTCGGCAGGAATGCCAAGTTCACCCTCGCCATACTGAATGCGGGCGGCAAGCTCGTCCGCCATGAAGTGCGTGGCGTGCTGGAAGGTGAAGGGGGCGATTTCCAGATGCGCTGCGTCAACCTTTTGGGTGGCGACAGCCATGTCGACGTTACGATGGTGCTGGATCATATCGTGCCCGATACTACAGGCACCGAGATCGTCCGTAATATTGCGACCGGCAAGGCTTCTGGCGTCTTCCAGGGGCAGATCCGCGTGGCCAAGGAAGCGCAGAAGACCGATGCGCGCATGGCCTGCAACACCCTGCTGGTCTCTGATGAAGCCGATTTTTCGGCCAAGCCGGAGCTGGAGATTTTTGCCGATGACGTCGCATGCGGCCATGGGGCCACGGTGGCCGAGATCGATGAGGACCATCTCTTCTACCTGATGAGCCGCGGTGTACCGGAGCAGAAGGCTCGGGCCCTGCTGGTCAAGGCCTTCGTGGCCGAGATCATTGAAGAACTCGACAATGAGGCAATCGCCGACGCGCTTGTCGCCAAGGTCGATGACTGGTTCGAGACAAATGGCTGAGACCGCAACCATGGCCGACCCGCTGGCAGACTTCGACGTCGATGCCATCCGCGCGCAGTTCCCGATTCTGTCACGAGAAGTGCATGGCAAGCCGCTCGTCTATCTCGATAACGGGGCTTCGGCGCAGAAACCGCGAGCGGTGATCGACGCGATGAGCCGGATGTATGAAACAAGCTATGCCAATGTGCATCGCGGCCTTCATACATTGTCGAACGAGGCGACCGACGCCTTCGAGCAGGCACGTGAAACTGTGCGTCGTTTTCTCAATGCCGAGAGCATCGACGAAATCGTGTTCACCAAGAACACGACCGAAGGCATCAACCTTGTGGCCTACAGCTACGCCATGCCCGAGTTCAAAGAGGGTGACGAAATCATCCTCTCGATCATGGAGCATCATGCCAACATCGTGCCGTGGCATTTTCTGCGCGAGCGGAAGGGTGTGAAGCTGGTCTGGGTTCCCGTCAGAGATGACGGCTCCCTCCAGTTGGAAGACGTCGAAGCGGCCATTACCGATCGTACGCGTCTCATCGCCATGACGCATATGTCGAACGTGCTCGGCACGGTGACGCCGATGGCGGAGATCTGCGCGGTCGCGCGTGAACGCGGTATCCCCACCTTGGTCGACGGCAGCCAGAGCGCTGTCCACATGCCCGTCGACGTGCAGAAGCTCGGGTGCGACTGGTTCGTTTTCACCGGTCATAAGACCTATGGTCCGACCGGCGTCGGGGTGCTGTATGGCCGAAAGGAGCGGATGGAGCCAATGCGTCCGTTTCTCGGTGGCGGCGAAATGATCGAGGAAGTGACGACCGACAAGGTCTCCTACAATCATCCGCCGCACCGTTTCGAAGCGGGCACACCCAATATCGTTGAGGCGATCGGCTTGGCTGCCGCGCTGGAGTGGATGGATGAGGTGGGCCGCGACACGATTGCCGCTCATGAGGCTCGTCTGCGCGACTACGCTCACGAACGGCTCGGCGGCTTCAACTGGCTGCGTATCTTCGGGACCGCACCGGACAAGGCAGCCATCATCAGCTTCGAAATGGACGGTGTGCATGCTCATGATGTTTCAATGCTGATCGACCGGTCCGGCATTGCCGTAAGGGCGGGAACGCATTGCGCGCAGCCGCTACTGCAGCACTATGGCGTGACCAGTACCTGTCGCGCCTCCTTCGCGGTTTACAATACGCTGGAGGAAGTGGACAAACTGGCGGAGGCGCTTCAGAAGGCGCGCGATTTTTTTGGGTGAAGCCGATGAATAGCGAAACAGAACAGGCGGAAGGCGCGCAGAAGGTCTATTCCGCTTCCGCACTTCCGACCGAAGAACTGGCACGGATGACCGATGATATCATCGCCGCGCTGAAATCCGTCTACGATCCGGAAATCCCGGCCGATATTTATGAGCTTGGTCTGATCTACAAAGTCGATATTGAAGACGACCGCACTGTCAAGATCGACATGACACTCACCGCGCCGGGCTGTCCGGTGGCCGGGGAAATGCCTGGCTGGGTGCAGGACGCGGTCTCGACGGTCGAGGGGGTCCAGATGGTGGACGTCAATATGGTCTTCGACCCGCCCTGGACACCGGACCGGATGAGCGAAGAAGCCCAGGTTGCGGTTGGCTGGTACTGAGCGCAGGCGACGTATGGCGGCTTTCGCTTGATCCGATCGCGCCATTTCCCCATCTTAGGGGAAAGACAATGAACCGAACCGCCGGGCCTTGAACCCGGCCGGGAAGGAGCAGGAAATGGGTGTCCCACTCGTCAACATCACCGATGATGCGGCCGACCGTATTCGAGAAATCATCGCAAACCGGGAAAACGCGCAAGGCATTCGACTTGGTATCAAGAAGGGTGGCTGTGCCGGAATGGAGTACACGGTCGATCTGGTGACTGCGCCTGATCCGAAAGACGATTTCGTGGAGAAAGATGGCGCCCGGCTGTGGGTTGCTCCGGAAGCGATGCTTTTCCTGCTGGGTACCGAGGTCGGTTTCGAGAAGACCGCGCTGCGAACCGGGTTCACCTTTCACAATCCGAACGAGAGCAGCGCCTGCGGCTGTGGTGAGTCGGTCGAATTGAAGCCGGCCGACCTCAAGGCTCTGGCCGAAGCGCGCGGCGTGGCCTGATTATCGGAGGTTGGCGATGATGGATGACGAACATCTCGCCGATCTGTTTGCAGGCCTTGGGCCGATCTCGATCCGCCGCATGTTCGGCGGTAAGGGCATCTACCATCAAGGACTGATCTTCGCGCTCGAGATGAGCGATGGACGGCTCGTCCTTAAGGGAGATGCCACCAATGCACCCGATTACGAAGCTGCGGGCTGCACCCGCTGGACGTACTCAAGACCGGGGCGAAAGCCGACCCAAATGCCTTACTGGACGGCTCCGGATGAAGCGCTCGACAATTCCGATGCCATGAAACCATGGGCTATCAGCGCATTCGGCGCAGCATTGCGCGCCGATACGAAAGCGAACCGGTAACGTGTAGTAGTGGATAGCTTTGGGCCTGGCCGGTAACTTAGTTCAAACCGTTCATCATGAAGGCCGGCACTTCGTCGCCGAAGCCACGAGGCGCGGGGCCCATATCGTCGTTCTTGCGGCCCCGGCCCTTATTGCCGCCCTGGTTGCCGGATCGGCCTGACGTATTGTCGTTGGAATTTCTTGACCGGCCCTGCGACTTGGCAGGCTGATCCTTATCGGTATCTGCGGGTGCTGCCCGGCTCTCATCCTTCCGGCTCTTTTCAGCCTTGTCGGAAGAGGCCTGCTGATCGTCGCTCTCGCCAGTCTGCGCTGTCTCTTCTTTCGCAGGCGCCGATTCTTCAGGCGCTGCCGACTTTTCAGACGATTTGGTGCGACGCTTGCGACCCGTTGAAGAGCGGCTCCGGCTGCTCTTCTTGTCGTCGTCGTTCTGTTGTTCCTGAAGCGAGGACAAATCGCCGCCAACCCACTCAACGTCCTGCTCGATCAGCTTCAATACGGAGTCGAGATACTTTTCGTCGGATTTGGAGACGAGCGTGAAGCTCTTGCCGAGGCGACCCGCCCGGCCGGTGCGACCGATCCGGTGAACATAATCCTCGGCATGTCGCGGAATATCGAAGTTGAAAACGTGGCTGACATCGGGAATGTCGAGACCGCGTGCGGCCACATCGGAAGCGACGAGAAGACGCAGCTTGCCATTGCGAAATGCTTCCAGCGTCGCCATACGCGCCCGCTGGTCCATATCACCATGAAGGGCGCCAGCGTCGTAATCATGCTTGGTCAGGGACCGGAAAAGCGAAGAGACGTCGACCTTGCGATTGCAGAAAATAATCGCGTTCTTGAGATCATCACCTTCCGCATTGATCAGTTCGCGTAATTTGGCGCGCTGTTCGTAATCCTTCTTGCCGACAGCCACGAGCTTCTGCTCGATCGTCGTGGACGTCGACGAGGCGCGGGAAACCTCGACCTTCACTGGTGCCTGAAGAAACTGCTCGGTGAGACGCTGAATTTCCGGCGGCATGGTGGCCGAGAAGAACAGAGTCTGACGCGTGAACGGTATCAGTTTGCAGATGCGCTCGATGTCCGGGATAAATCCCATATCGAGCATCCGGTCGGCCTCGTCGATCACGAGAATTTCGACCCCTGTCAGCAGCAGCTTGCCACGTTCGAAATGGTCGAGCAGACGGCCCGGCGTCGCGATCAGAACATCGGCACCGCGTTCGAGTTTCTTTTCCTGCTCGTCAAAGGAGACGCCGCCGATCAGAAGGGCGACATTCAGCCGGCGATGATTCTTGCCGTATTTGACGAAATTCTCTTCGACCTGAGCTGCCAGTTCGCGCGTCGGCTCGAGAATGAGCGTACGCGGCATCCGTGCCCGGGCACGTCCCTTCTCCAGAAGCGTCAGCATAGGCAGCGTAAAGGAGGCTGTCTTGCCCGTGCCGGTCTGCGCTATGCCGAGAACGTCCTTGCGCTGCAAGGCATGGGGAATAGCGCCCGCCTGGATCGGGGTCGGCTGCGTGTAGCCAGCATCCTCGACGGCCGAAAGCACTTTCTTCGACAAGCCGAGTTCGGCAAAGCTGGGTGTCTGGGTTTGGGTCTCGCTATCCGAAACGGTCACGGTCATCCGGTCTTGGAACAGGCGCGGCACGCGATAGGGGCGTCGGCGGCGCAAACGGAAAAAGGGGCGTGCTTCAGCCTGCCCCGCGTAACGGCGACCTAGTCCCAACCATCAGGAGAGTCAAGGGAACCGGCCGTTTCACATCCCAATTCCTGCTTTCTGAACCGATTTTAGCGTCTTAGTAGCGAAACTGCTCCAGCAGAATGCGCTCGTCCCAGCCGTGGCTTCGGTCGAAAAGAATGGTCGCGGAGAGCGAACGGCTTTCGCGAACCGTGACCGACTGAACGCTTTTGATCTCGGTGTGGTCAGCGACGGCGTTGACTGGGCGTTTGTCGGGCTCGAGGATATCCAGATCGACGGTCGACTGGTTCGGGAGCAGGGCGCCACGCCAGCGGCGCGGGCGAAAGGGACTGACGGGCGTCAGGGCGAGAAGAGGTGCGGAGAGCGGCAGGATCGGTCCGTGCGCCGAGAGGTTATAGGCCGTGGAGCCGGCGGGTGTCGCCACCATCAGTCCGTCGCAAATCAGTTCTTCCATGCGCAGCCGGCCATCGATCAGAATGCGGATCTTGGCAGCCTGGTAAGACTGCCGCAACAGCGAAACCTCGTTGAGCGCAGCGGCGTGATGATCGTTTCCGCTAAGATCCGTTGCGATCATCCGCAAGGGGCGGATGGTTTCGCCTTCCGCTTCCTCGATCCGTTCGACGAGCCCGTCATCGGAATAGTCGTTCATTAGAAAGCCGACCGAGCCGCGGTTCATTCCGAAGATGCGGACATCGGTGTCCATATGATCGTGAAGGGTTTGGAGCATGAAACCGTCGCCACCAAGGGCGACGATGACGTCGGCATCGATGCTCTCGTGATGGCCGTATCGCTCCATGAGCCTTTCGGCTGCAGCGGCGGCCTCATCGGTATCGCTGTGGACGAAAGAGAGTTTCATATGCGTGCAGGAGCTCTGTCTCGATGGTTGATTAGCCGGGTCGAAGGCAAAGTAGAGGTCACGGCAAAATGCGCAACCACCTGCGAACTATTCACTTTCGTAGACGCGCATGAGGATCCACGCGGCGGGGCGGGGAGCCCACAATCATCATCGGTGAGGTGAAGTGATGGTGCCCCCGGACGGAGTCGAACCGCCGACCTTCGGTTTACAAAACCGCTGCTCTACCAGCTGAGCTACAAGGGCTTCCGATACGAGGCCCTGATATGCTGCAACGACGTCTCATGCAAGAGGGGAACCCTCATTCATGGGGCGCATTGCCTACCTTGAGTAGAAAAATCGAGGAGGCAATTGGAAAATGAGCCAATTGAGCGGTCGTGTCAGCCATTGCGAAGGCGAAATCAGAGAAGCCGGCGATGCTGTCGTGTACTGGAGTGTGCTGGCTCATCGTGTCGCGGACAATGCAGCCTTGGCCGAGGCCATTCGTCTGGCAAACAAATACGGCAAACGTTGTCTGGTTGTGGCAAGTCTCAGCATTCATGGATCGTCGCTGACGAAACGGCAAGCGAAGTTCGCAGTCGAAGGCCTTGAAGAGATGCGCTCGGAATTGGGCGATCGCGACATACCCTTCCTGTTTCTGGCCGAATGCGACGATGGATTGCCGCAAGGCGTGCTCGAGCGGGCGGCGGCCGTGGTGACCGACTTCGGCTATCTGAGCCACCACAAGAAACAACGCGAAACGCTTGGCCGTGTCTTCGGCGGGCGGGTCGAAGCCGTGGAAAACATGGTATGCGTGCCGGTCCTCGTCGCATCCGACAAACAGGAATACGCGGCGCGGACGATCCGTGACAAACTGACCGAGCGTCTCGACGACTGGTTGGCCGAGGCGGAGGTACCCACTCTGGAAAACACGACAGGCCTTCGCTTCGACCTGGAGGAGAGCCCACTCGACTGGAAAAGCCTCACCGATCGAATGGAACTTGAGGGAGGAGAACCTGTCGATTGGATCGAGGGCGGCACATCTCGTGCCCGTAGCCGCCTGACGAGTTTTCTCCGCAGCGATCTGGACACCTATGCGGACGATCGGTCCGACGCCAATGAGGAGAATGTTTCCCTTCTCTCGCCCTATCTCCGGTTTGGCCATATCGCGCCCGGCGAGATCGTTCGGAAGGCGCGCGACGCAAAGGGAAGCGCTGAAGCGTTCGTTGAAGAGCTTGTCGTGAGGCGTGAGCTGGCGTGCAATTTCTGTCATTTCTCCGACGATTACGACAGTCTCGATGCACTACCGGATTGGGCGCGCGAAACGCTCGACGACCATGAGAGCGACGAGCGCGATCCGAAATACGGGGCCACGGCGCTGGAGAATGCAAAAACCGACGATGAGGTTTGGAACACAGCAATGGAGGAAATGAAGACACGCGGCTACTTGCACAATCATCTGCGGATGTTCTGGGGGAAATATGTCGCCAAGACGATGCGCGATCCGAAGACAGCGCATAAGACCCTTCTCGATCTCAATAATCGCTACTTTCTGGATGGCGGCGATCCGAACAGTTTCGCAAACACGCTATGGGTCTTCGGACTCCATGATCGCGCATTTCAGGAAAACCAAGTGCTCGGCAAGGTGCGTCCGATGGGACACGGCGCGCTCGAACGAAAATTCGATCTCGAGCAGTGGGTTGCCGAACGGCAAGAGGGTAAATCCTGAGAGTGTTGCTCAGGCCGCCTTCGCTTTAACCGTGCAATCGGCTTGTTGTGCGAACCAGTTCAACAGCCGGACCTCTCCGCCATCAAGCCACTCCTCATCCTGGGCATCGATGGCAGCTAGCTGTTCGCAGAGCTGATTTTCATGCCACGCATCGATCACCGTCGGATGGATGTACTGGCTTCGACACACCGTTCGGGTATTTCCGAGAACTGACGCGACTTCATCGATGGCGCTGTTCAGCACCATCGCCTGCTGACGCTTGGTTTCAGGAAGATCAATACCCTGAAGCGCGTCGGCAGCGAGGACCGTCGCCGTCCAGGTCCGAAAGTCCTTGGCCGAAAAATCTTCTTCGAGGGTTTCGCGAATATAGTCATTCACGTCGTGACTGCGGACCGGGTGTCGTTTGCTGTCATCGCCCTGATATTTGAAGAGGTGCTGCCCCGGCAGTTCCGAAATCGAGCGGATGACACGCGCAATGCGGCGATCCGTCAAGGAGAGGTCCCAGTCCTTTCCACTCTTTCCCGTGAAAGTGAAGCGGATGCGTGAATGACCGAGGTCAAGATGACGCTTCTTGAGGGTGGTTAGCCCGAAACTGCGGTTCTTCTTGGCATAACGCACATTGCCAATACGGATCATCGTGTTGTCGAGCAGCCAGACGACAAGGGCGATCGCCTTGTCTTTCGGCATACCATGGCGCCGTAAATCCTGGTCCACGCGCTGGCGCAGGGTGGGCAGGGTTGTCCCGAACATTGGCAGTGTCTCGAATTTCAGACGGCTCTGCTGCTCCATCCATTCGGGGTGATACCGGTATTGTTTTCGCCCCTTGGCGTCACGGCCAGTCGCCTGAATGTGACCTCGCGGATCCGGGCAGAGCCAGACATCCGTCCACGCCGGCGGAATCGCCAGGGCGTTCAGCCGCTCACGAATCGATGCATCGTCGATACGGTGGCCTTTTTTGTCGCGATAGGTATAGCCCTTGCCGGCGCGTCGGCGGCTCCAGCCCGTCTCTTCATCTGTGACGTAGACGAGGCAAGCACGATCAGCGAGCTGCTCATAATAATCCTCGGCTTCAGGATCCGGTAGCGGCTCAAACGAGATATGGTCGGGACCTGACTCCAGCACGCGATACAACTCCAACCAACGCCAACATTGCGCAATGATGCTCGCAAAACGGGTAGAGGGAGCGTTCGGTTCCCGGGGCCGCCAGGCTAGTCGCTCTTCGGAGGATAGATCCGGCTCACGTCACGCGGCAGGCGCTGTGGCGCTTCTTCCGTGGGCTGATCGGTAAAGCCTTCGGTGTCGGTGCGCTTGTAGAAATCGCGCTCGATTGCCACGGGCGAGACGCAGAACGCCGTTACGAGCTCCGCCACTGAACGCAGCGCATGGAGGTGTATCCGCTCATATCCATGGCTGGAATCCACGCCAAAGGTGGCAAGCGCGGTGCGAACGTCTGCTCCGGCCTCGAGAGCGGAAGCTGAATCTGAACGGTAATATCGGAAGACATCCTTCTGAAAACGAATGTCATTTTCCTCGCAGAGTTCCACCAGCTTTTTTGTCAGATGGTAGTCGAACGGACCGGTCTGATCGGCCATTGCGATCGTCACACCGAATTCGTCCGAATTCTGGCCTGGCGCGGTGGTACCGTTATCGATGGCGAGCAGTGAGGCGATATCGTTGGAGACCATGGAGGCCGCGCCGACGCCAACCTCCTCAGCGATCGTAAAGAGCCAGTGAATATCGACCGGTGTCTCGACCTGCTCGTTCTGCAGAGCGGAAAGCGCCGCGAGGCTTGCTGCCACACCGGCCTTGTTGTCCAGATGCCGTGACACGATGAAGCCGTTCGGCAGAAATTCCGGCTGCGGGTCGATGGCAACGATATCGCCGATCTCGATCCCAAGCCTGTGGGTTTCTTCCGGCGAACGGGTTAGCGCATCGATACGCATCTCGACATTGTCCCAGCTGACGGGCTGCGTATCGATCTCTTCATCGAACGTATGGCCGGACGATTTGAGTGGGAGAATTGTGCCGCGATAGCCGCCCTTGCGGGAGAAGACGGTTGCGCGTGCGCCCTCGGCAAAGCGCGATGACCATGTCCCGATCGGCACGAGAGAGGGGCGGCCGTTTGGTCGTATGTTCTTGACCTGAGCCCCAAGCGTATCGAGGTGGGTCACGATCGCACGGGCACCACGGATGTCGCGGCCCCTCCGGATGGCGCGGATCGCGCCGCGGCGTGTCAACTCCACCGTCAATCCGAGGTCGTCGAGCATATCGGCGACCCGAAGCGTGACGGTGTCCGTGTAGCCGGTTGGACTGGGGATATCTAAAAGTTCCGAAAGGACGCTCGAAAGATAGTTCGTGTCGATCGGCAGTCGATTCATGCAGTATTCTCCGAATGGGCTACGCGAAGCGCTTCCCTGGCTGCATAAGGCATCGATAGCGGAAAGAGTAGGTCTATAAAGCGTTCGGCAGTGGGTTGTGGCTCATGATTGGCGAGGCCGGGACGCTCATTGGCTTCAATGAAAGCGTAGTCGGAGCCTCTGTGACTTTTCACCATGAAGTCGATCCCCGTGACGGGAATATTGATCGCACGCGCCGCCCGGATCGCCGCGTCGACCAGTGTCGGATGCACTTCTCCGGTCACGTCGTGAATGGTGCCGCCTGTGTGAAGATTAGCGGTTCTGCGGACCTGAAGGACCTCGCCTTCGGGCAGAATATCGGTCAGTTCATATCCACCGGCCCGACACGTGCCTTCTGTATCCTCGTCCAAGGGAATCTTCGATTCTCCGCCCGTAGCGGCACTGCGCCGGCGGCTCTGGTGCTCGATCAAGGCCTCAACGGCCAATTTACCGTCGCCGACGATCTGGGCCGGTCGGCGGATGGCCGCTGCGACGAGCTTGTAATTGATGATGATCAGACGGAGGTCATCGCCCTGAACCATCTGCTCGATCAGAACTTCATCTGCGACCTTCTGCGCCGTCTTGATCGCGGCTTCCAGTTCCTCCTCCGTCTCGACCCCGACGGTAATTCCGCGTCCCTGCTCGCCGCGTGAGGGCTTGACCACCAGCGTGGAATGCTCGCGCAAAAAATCACGCATCCGATCATCGGATACGTCGCCGGTAATCTGCTCGGGCACCCGCACGCCGGCTTTTTCGACAATCCGCCGGGTGACGGATTTGTCGTCGCAAATGCTCATCGCGATAGCTGATGTAAATTCTGTCAGGCTTTCGCGGCATTGAATGGTCCGCCCCCCGTAGGACAGGCGAAAAAAACCGCCCTCGGCGTCAGTCACTTCGACGTAAATGCCCCGTCGCCGCGCTTCATCCACGATGATCTTGGCATAGGGGTTGAGGTCCGGGTCATTGTTAGGGCCGCTGAAGAGCTGCTCGTTGATCGCGTTCTTGCGTTTGACGGTGAAATAGGGAACCCGACGGAAACCGAGCTTTTCGTAGAGCGAGATCGCACTGTCATTATCGTGCAGGACCGTCAGGTCCATGAAGGATGCGTTACGCTCTGCAAAATGCTGTGCGAGACGGTGGACGAGTGCCTGCCCAATTCGACTCTGGCGCGCCTGCGGATCAACGGCAAGGCACCACAGCGAGGAGCCTCGCTCCGGATCCCCAAAAGCCTGAAGATGATCGACGCCGGTGACCGTACCGATCACCGAGCCTGTCTGTTCGTCCTCCGCCACGAAATAGGTGAGGGCCCGCGCATCGCGGTGCGACCAGAAGAATTCGGGCGGCACGGGGACCATGCCCCGCGTCTGGTAGATGCGGTTCACCTCTTCCGCATCGCTCTGGGAAGAAAGGCGCCGGATGAAGAAATTGCTCGGCTCCTGACTGGGCGGCGCATAGTTCTTCAGGTCGATGCGAAAGGTGTGCGAAGGGTCGAGAAACAGCTCATGCGGTGCAAGCGAAAGCAGCACATGCGGATCGTCTACGTAAACAGCGATGTCGCGTGCATCGGCGCGTTCGCGGCGAAGCGTCTCGATCAGCGCCTGTCCGTCGTCGAACGTCTGGCCGAAAACGAGACGGCCCCAGCCGCAATCGAGGCTGTAATTTTCGGTTGGCCCTTCGGAGGTGGTCATGGTCAGCCGCTCCCGACATTGTGGGATTGAAGCCACATCTCCAGAAGCGCGACCTGCCAGAGTTCGGAGCCGCGCAGGGGGGTGATGTGGTCGGTGGGGTTGGCGAAAAGGTCGTCCAGATAGCTCTGGCGGAATAGCCCGCGATCTTTCGCGGCCTGGCTGGAAAGGGCGTCCTGGACCATTTCCAGATAGGGACCCGAAATGTACTTCAGCGCGGGAACCGGGAAGTAGCCCTTCTTGCGATCGATGACTTCGGACGGGATTACCTTGCGGGCGGCCTCTTTCAGTACGCCCTTGCCGCCATGCGCCAGCTTGTGCTCCGGCGGAATGGTCGCAGCCAGTTCGACCAGCTCGTGATCGAGGAAGGGGACCCGGGCTTCGAGTCCCCACGACATGGTCATGTTGTCGACCCGCTTGACGGGATCGTCGACCAGCATCACCTGACTGTCGAGACGCAAGGCCCGATCGACGGGCGTGTCCGCATCACCCGCCAGAAGATGCTGCCGCACCAGTTCGCGGCTGGCATCCGTTTCCGCCAGCCAGTCGTCGGATAGATGCGTCGCCATCTTGGCCTGATCGCGATCGAAGAACACTTTTGCGTAATCCGAAACGACGTCGTTGGAACTCATCAAAGGCGGATACCAGTGATACCCGGCGAAAACCTCGTCAGCACCCTGGCCGGACTGCACCACGCGGATCTGTTTGGAGACCTCGCGCGACAGGAGAAAGAAGCCGACATTGTCATAGGACACCATCGGCTCGCTCATGGCATGGATCGTGGCCGGCAACTCCTTGATGAGATCGGCCGACGGGACGAAGATCTTGTTGTGATCGGTGCCGAAATGCTCGGCGATCAGATCGGAATATTCGAATTCATCGCCTTTCTCGCCATGGGCCTCCTCGAACCCGATCGAGAAGGTCTTCAGATCGTGCTGACCCTGTTCGGCCAGCAGTCCGACTATGACGGAACTGTCGACACCGCCGGACAGAAGAACACCCACCGGCACGTCGGCAACCATACGCCGTTGTACCGAAAGGCGGAGCGCTTCGAGCACACGGTCGCGCCAGTCGTCGAAAGACAGATTGCTGTCTTCGGCGCGGCGCGTATAGGGCGGCTGCCAGTAGATCCGATCACTCTCATTGCCCTTCGCATCGATCCGGCGGATCGTCGCTGGCGGAAGTTTCCGCACGCCGTTCAGGATCGTACGGGGAGGGGGCACGACGGCGTGAAAGCTCATATAATTGTGCAGCGCGTCCCGATCGATGGACGTATCGACGTCACCCGCCTCGATGAGTGCGGGGAGCGTCGACGCAAAACGCAGTCTTTTGCCCTGTCGGCTGAAATAGAGAGGCTTGATGCCGAAACGGTCGCGCGCCATCACGGCTTCGCCGGTGTCGCGATTGTAGATGCAGAACGCGAACATGCCGTGGAAACGGCTGACGCATTCGTCCCCCCACGCATGAAATGCCTTCAGGATCACTTCCGTGTCGCCGGTCGAAAAGAAGTTGTATCCCAGCCCCTCCAGTTCGCCTCGCAGCTGAGGGTAGTTGTAGATGCAGCCGTTGAATACGATCGTCAGCCCGAGCTGCGGATCGACCATCGGCTGCTGCGCTTTTTCCGAAAGATCGATGATCTTCAGCCGGCGATGGCCGAATGCTGCCCTACCATGTCCGACGAGGCCTGACCCGTTGGGGCCGCGCTGCTGCATGCACGAGACCATCCGGCCGACCGCGGCCGTATCGGCCCATTCCCCGTCGAAGCGGATTTCTCCGGCAATGCCGCACATGTATTTACCCCTCTTTTTGAAAAGCGCTCGTACGCGATAGTCTGGTTATCTCACATGGTTCTTCGCCCTAGCGAGACAAGGTGTTCGCGGTTGCGAAGGTACGATGGTTTTATTCGTCCGGCACCACGAGATCGGGAAGGCGCGAAAACGCATGTTTCAAAGCGTCTGACCATCCGTGAGAAATGGCCCGGAAATCCTCGTCATGCTCGTCGAAGCGACGGAAGGGGCCGACCTTGAAACTGTCTCTCTTGTAAACGCCCATATCGATGGGAAGGCCGACGGACAGGTTCGAGCGAAGCGTGGAATCAAACGAAATGAGCAACAGCTTCGCCGCTTCGGCGAAGTCCATCTGCGGATCATAGGCACGGCTCAAAATCGGACGGCCATATTTGATCTCCCCGATCTGGAAGAACGGGTTGTCGGCTTTCGCTTCAATGAAGTTGCCTTCAGGATAGATCAGGAAGAGGCGCGGGTCGCTGCCGGCTATCTGACCACCGAGAATCATGGTCGCCGAAAAGGCGTGGGCTGTCGGCTGATCGTCGTGAATGCGCATATTCGCGACAACTTCGTTCAGCGTTTCGCCGACGAGCTTGGCGGTCTGAAACATCGACAGCGTTCGGAAAATCGACGGATCGCGATCATCGGGCGCCTTGCTGCGCTCTTCGAGCAGGCCGACGACAGCTTGGGTGGTCGCCAGATTGCCGGACGAAAGAAGGATCATCGACCGTTCGCCGGAGATCTCGAATGTATGCATTTTCTTGACACGCGAGACGTCGTCAACGCCCGCATTCGTGCGCGTGTCGCTCATGAAAATAAGCCCGCGCTCAAGCATCATCGCCACGCAATAGGTCAAGAGCCGACTCCCACGTTCGAGCGTCGAGACCGGCTATTGCTGCTCGACGTCCAGGGTGACCGTTAGACGTTCACCTTCCGCACCGACCCGCACCCCGCTGACCGGACTGACATCAGTATAATCGCGACCGGCCGCGATTCGCACATAGCGTTCGTCGGGGCATCGGCGGTTTGTGGGATCGAAACCGACCCAGCCGAGGTCAGGCACGAAGACTTCAGCCCAGCCATGGGAGGCATCGCCTCCTTTGTCATTGCCCGAAACGAAGTAGCCAGAGGTGTAGCGGGCCGGCAGGTCAAGGTGACGCGCGGCCGCCAAAAAGATGTGGGTTAAATCCTGGCAGACACCTTTCTTTCCTGCCAAGGCATCTGCTGCGGTGGTGCCGACGTGTGTTGCGCCGGGTTCATATTCCACCGTTTCCGCGATCGTATCCATCAGCCGGTGAAGCATATCGATATGGTCGTCTTTCCGCGTGCTTTCCGCCAATGCGATGATCTCATCGTTGGGGGAAGTCAGTTCCGTGAAGCTGGTATAGACGAACAAGGGCATGACCCCTGGCGAACGCTCCATTACGCCTTTCGTGTCCGACGTCACAATAGTGCCCTGGGCCGAGACCTCGATGCTGTCCGTATCGGCGTCAGCCCGCAGCAGAACGATCTCATTGCCGAAGGCATCCCGAGAGGTCACCTGAGTGGTCGCTCCGCCCACATTCAGCTGCCACTGTTCGACCTCCTGTCGGAAATCGCTCAACGGCGTAAGCCGCACCTTCTGTAGAACGAAGTCGGGCGGCGATTTATATTTGTAACGGCTCGTATGCTGGATCTTGATGCGCATATCATTCAAAATTGTAATCGTTGGCGATTTGGATCGAAAGCTGGTTGTTCGACTGGATTGTCTCTCCCAGGAAATCGTGCAGCCCGATGTCGAATATCTCTTCCATCGTAAGAGCACGAAGGCGCGACAACAGATTGTGCGCGGCCTGGTCGCAAGGCTGGCTCTGGCTGTAATGCTCGGCAAGATAGCCGAGCGTTCTGTCTAGCCCCTCGGCGCAGAAGACGAGAGATCGAGGCATGGAACGGTCGAGGATCAGGAATTCCGCGATACGGGCGGAATTGAAATCCGTCCCATAGACCGAGCTGAAAGAACGATGCGCGGAAACGGAGCGTAGAAGCGATCGCCATTGGTGATTGTCGAGCGAACTGCCGACCCATGACGCGCTCGGTAGCAGCACATAATATTTCACATCCATGATGCGCGCCGTGTTGTCGAGCCGCTCCGAATAGGTGCCGAGCCGGCAGAAGGAATATCGGTCATCGCGCATCATCGTGCCGTGAAATGCACCGCGGATCTGCGCTGTCTGACGCTTCGTGTCCTCCAGTCTCTCGATCAGGTCGTCCAGATCGATCGGTTTGGCGAGAAGGGACGTCATGGACATCCATGCTTCATTCAGGCTTTCCCACACTTCGCGTGTCAGCGCAGTCCGCACCATCCGGCCGTTGAAGCGGGCCTGTTCGATGCAGGAAAGAACGGAAGACGCATTTTCCCGGTCGCGCAGCAGAAAATCCGCGACCTCGCTTTCGGTCGCCTCTTCTGCGTCGCCGGGGAATGTCTTGTCCACGCCAGCGCTTCGTAGAACCGACGGCCACACATCGCTCTTGTCCGCGTCGCCCGTCAGCGCGACATGCGAGCCTGCATCGACAATACGGGCAATGTTTTCGGCGCGCTCGATATAGCGAAAGAGCCAGTACAAGCCGCTCGCTGTTCGTCCTAGGAGCATGAAATCAATCCGGTGTCGTACGTTTGGTAAAATGGCTCAGTCATCGTTGAGTACCCAAGTGTCTTTCGTTCCTCCACCCTGCGAGGAGTTGACCACGAGCGACCCTTCCTTCAGGGCAACACGGGTCAGCCCACCCGGCACGATCCGAACCTTGTCGCCGCCCATCAGCACGAAGGGCCGTAAATCCACATGGCGTGGCGCCAGTCCCGCCTCCGTGAAAATCGGACAGGTCGAGAGGGAAAGTGTGGGCTGAGCGATGTAGTTTTCCGGATGCTCTCGCAGTTTGGCCGCGAAAGTCTCTCGCTCTTCTTTCGTCGCTGTCGGGCCGACGAGCATGCCGTACCCGCCTGAGCCGTGCACCTCCTTGACGACCAGGTCCTGAAGGTTGTCGAGCACATAGGAAAGGCTGTCCTTTTCGGAGCATCGCCAAGTGGGCACATTCTCCAGAATCGGTTTCGAGCCGGTATAGAAGCGCACGATCTCCGGCATATAGGTGTAGAGCGCCTTGTCGTCGGCGATTCCGGTGCCCGGGGCATTGGCGATCGTGATCCGGCCCGCACGATAAACGTCCATGATACCCGGTACGCCCAGAATACTGTCCGGCCGGAAGGTGAGGGGGTCGAGAAAATCGTCGTCGACGCGGCGGTAGAGCACATCGATCGGCTTCATGCCCTGGGTCGTCCGCATGCAAATGCGTCCGTTCCAGACCTGCAGATCGGATCCTTCCACGAGGTCCACGCCCATATTGTCGGCAAGGAATGCATGCTCGAAATAGGCAGAGTTGAAAATGCCCGGCGTCAGAACGGCGACGGTGGGCTTGCCGTCGCATTCCGGCGGCGCGACGCTTTCCAGTGACTGGCGGAGCAGATCCGGATAATTCTCGACGTTTCTGATGCGGTTCGAACGGAAGAGTTCGGGAAACAGCCGCAACATGGCCGAGCGATTTTCCAGCATGTAGGAGACGCCGGACGGTGTCCGGGCATTGTCTTCCAGCACGTAGAACTTATCCGGGCCCGTGCGAACGATATCGGTACCGATGATGTGGGTGTATATGCCCTGCGGAGGGCGGAAATTCATCATTTCCGGCAGAAAGGCATCATTTCTCGCGATGATGGATTCGGGAAGGCGCCCAGCTTTGATGATCTCCTGCTTGGAGTAGATGTCTTCCAGAAAGGCATTGATCGCCACGACACGCTGTTCAATGCCCTGGGAGAGCCGGCGCCATTCGCGGGCGGAAATGATCCGCGGCACGATATCAAACGGGATAAGGCGTTCCTGAGCTTCTTCCTGTCCGTAGACGGCGAAGGTGATCCCAGTCCTTCGAAAGACCTGCTCAGCATCGTGATGTTTGCGGAGAAGGGCCTCGCTATCCTGCTGTCGCATCCAAGATGAATATGCCTGATAAGGCGCACGGATCTTCTCGCCTAAACCCATTTCGTCAAAATGCGACATGTTCCCTCTCGTATTGCTTCTCCCTAAAGGCAATTCCGGTACACGAAATTGTCCAACCGGCTAGCCTGAGACAGCCAACAGTGCAGAATTAAATGTAAAATCTTCCCGGTTAGGCAAGGGCCCGGGCGGTTTTTGCCGGCAGCTCGCGACTTAATTCGGCTGAGCAGGGCCTCTCTTTAGTCTCCGCAAAGTATTTTATCCGTCCGAGGAAAGATGGCGGTGTGCCGCGTAGAGTGAAATCGCCGTCGCATTGGAGACATTAAGCGAACGGATGGTGCCCGGAACATCCAGTCTCGCCAAGGCATCCACGGTCATACGCGTCTTCTGCCGCAGGCCCTTTCCCTCGGCACCGAGGACCAGCGCAATACGCTGCTCGGCGAAGGTGTCTTCCAACTGTTCTGGGCCGTCCGAATCCAGCCCGATCGTCTGAAAGCCGATTTCCTTCAATTCTTCGATCGCATCCGCGAGATTTCTGACCGTGATATGATGGATATGTTCCAGAGCACCTGAAGCCGCTTTCGCTAGAACACCGCTTTCCGTCGGCGAGTGTCGGTTCGTCGTAATCAGTGCGCCGGCACCGAACGCGACGGCCGAGCGAATGATCGCACCGACATTGTGCGGGTCCGTGACCTGATCGAGAATCAGAATCAGACGGGTTGCCGATAGTCGTGACAGCGGCTCGGGCTTCAAAGGCATGGCTTCCAGCAACGCCCCTTGGTGGACAGCTTCCCCATCCAGAAGTTCAGCGATTGCTTTCGGCTCGACCATATCTACCTTGAGGCCGGCCAGCACCGCATCCTCGAGTTGCAAACGGGGCAGGGCGTTCCTCGTCACAAGAAGCCGCCACTTCTGTCGGGCAGGGTTCAGAATCGCTTCCCTGACCGTATGCAGGCCATAGAGCTTTACGGTCGGATCGTCCGCAGACTTATCCGCCTGCCTCTTCTGGTCGCGATGAGCCCGCCGCAGCTTGGCGTAGTGGGTGTCCTTGGGCGTACCGGCCGGCTGATCTTTTTTTGTGTTCATGGTGGGGGTTTACCCGTCGCGGAAACAGGTCGCAACGGAGCTTTTCGAAGAAGAGGCCTTCTGCCGCCAAGAGGTGGTTGACAGAATAAGCGCGGCTCTCCATAAGGCCCACCGTTCCGGTTGGCCACGAGCCCGCTGGACAAGCCGCGTGGCTCTGCGCCGGTTGCTTCCGGAGGGGTGTCCGAGTGGTTAAAGGAGACGGACTGTAAATCCGTTCGCTATGCGTACGCTGGTTCGAATCCAGCCCCCTCCACCACTGGCCGGCAGTCACGTGTTTCCGCTCCGCGGGTATAGCTCAATGGTAGAGCAGCAGCCTTCCAAGCTGAATATGCGGGTTCGATTCCCGCTACCCGCTCCAGCACCACCTCTATGCGATTGAATGACTGATTTCTGACGGCCTTTTTCAGCCGCAGTCAGCCCGCCATGCGGTCCTTAAAATTTTTACTCGAAACCGTTTGTTCGGGCAGCCCATCGCCCTTAGCGCTGGACTCGTCCTAGGAATAAATTAACACTTCGTTAACCATGTTCCTAGGAATCGGAGTGTCTCCTGATGGCTGTCTCTGCTCAAGTTCAAGACCAGTTGCCGTTCGAGCGTGTCTTTCACCTGATGGATCGGATGACGGTTCGACGACCCACAACGGGGGAAGATTGGGAAGATATCTTCCGTCTTCGATATAACGCCTATCGGACGCGTGATTATATTGAATCTAACGAAAATCGCCTCGATAGCGACCATTTCGATTTCGCGACGAATACTTTCGTCTTCGGCATTTATGTCGACGAAGTACTGGCGATGAGTATTCGTCTCCATCACCTGAACAGGGAGCACCCTGACGGCCCCTCGAGCGAAAGTTATCCGGACCAGCTTCTTTCCCGTATCGTTTTGGGGCAAAGTTTCATCGATTGTAGCCGTTTCGCCATCGATCCGGATCTTGACCCGACCGTCGACCGTGCCGCCCTTCGCTTCATGCCACCGCGACTATCGGCCATGGCAGCTCTTTTTTATGAGGCGGACTACATTCTCCACCTTGTCCGACCGCGGCATAAGGCATTCTACCAGCGCTACTTCCATGCCGAGACGTTCGCTACAGGCGGGGAGTGCGGAACCGTGACCTTCCCGGTCGATCTGACGGCCACTCGTATTGGTGCCAACGATCAGACGATGCTGGACCGTCTGCCGTTTCTCCATTCGCTCGAGACGGAGAGGGCGATGCTGTTCGACGAAGAGACAGCCCGTCGCTGCTGCTTCTGCGTCCGGCCGACAGCACTGCTCGCGTTGAGCCTCGATAAGGCCAATGCCAACGTACGGCCCACGGACCGTCGCGAAAGGCGACCAGGGGCCGCGGCCTGACAGAAATCCGTTAGGCAGAGCCTTGGGGCGGGAACGCTACGTCCCAGCCTGCGGCTCTGCCTGCTTAGGCGTGGACCGACCGATCAGCCTCTTCGTCATGGTCCGATTCCGATATCGTGTTCGGATCGAAGAACGGGTCAGCAAGATAAGCGCGTATGGCGTCGCTCCCCGCAATTGGACGGCTGAGAAGCCAGCCTTGGATACGGTCGATCGACCCCAACTCCCGTAGCGGCTCGAGCTGTTTGCGTGTCTCGACGCCTTCAGCAACGATCGTCAGTCCGAGATCGTGAGCCGTCCGCGCAAGGCCGGCGATGAGCGTGCGCGCTCTTTTGCCATCGGAAATCTGATTGATGAGGGAGCGGTCGAGCTTCAGTTTGTCGAAATCATAATCGATCAAATAGCTGAAATTGGCGTAGCCTGTCCCGAAATCATCGAGAGCAATCTGCACGCCCAGGGAACGCAATCCGTGCAGGACCTGACGCGTCATGAGCGGCTCTTCCGCAAGCGCGGTCTCCGTCATCTCGAGGATCAGGCGTTGGGGAGCCAGACCATGACGAATCAGGACGTCGAAGACAGTGTTCACAATGTCGCGCCGGCGAAGGTCTCGCGCGGAAAGATTGACCGACACACCGATCTCATTGGGCCACTGGATGCATTCGGAAACAGCCGTTTCGATAGCCCAGCGGGTCAGTTCTCCGACAATATCTGCGGACTCCGCAATCGGAATGAACTCGTCCGGCGAAATGAGACCGAGGCTCGGATGCCGCCACCGCATGAGCGATTCGCACGAACTGATCGCGCCGCTTCGTAGATTGCCGATCGGTTGATAAACCAGGAACAGCTCATTGGCGGCCACCGCCTGCCTGAGGTCTCGACGCAGAATTTCGCGCCGTTCAAATCGGTCCTGCATATCATCATGGTAGATCTTGAAACCGGCGCCGCCTTTTTCCTTGGCCTCATAGACGGCGAGGTCCGCACAGATGATGACTGAGTTGTCCGCATCCAGGGTTTCGGCACTGGCTGCGCCAATACTCGCCGTGACCGGCAGATAGATTCCCCGGCAATTGAACAGATCGATGAAGCAGTCCGTCACGCTCTTGCAGATTCGCTCCATCGACTGTTGCGGATGATGGGAGCGGGCAAGGATCGCGAACTCGTCTCCGGCAAGGCGAGCAACGGTCAGGGTTTCGTTTTCGATCTCGCTCAAGCGCAGGGCGATCTGTATGAGCAGCGCATCGCCGATCGAGTGACCATAGCTGTCATTCACAGCCTTGAAGTGATCGATGTCGACAAGGGCGGCAATGTAATGCCCTCGCTCTGGCCGCTGTCGCTCCTCGCTAAGCCGCTCATAGAAGCCTTTTCTGTTGTAGACGCCGGTAAGGCTGTCGCGGATCGCCACGCGCCGGATCGTCGCTGTCGCCTCGCGCTGTCCGTCCAGCAGGTTCCGTATGCCTGCCGCCAGCGACTTCGCACTCAGAAAGAACGGGACGAAGAAAATCGCCGTCACGCCGAACCATGGGTCCGGATGCATCCACCAGCCGATGGCCGAGGGGACGCCCATTGCAAGGGCTTGGGCATTGACGAGAGACGCCGAGGCGAAATTGCGGGCCACGACACCGACCATTTGAGCCAGGCAGAGGCCGACAGCCAAAGATATGATGAAGACATGATCCGTGGTCAGCATGGCCTGCATTACGAAGAGGCCGTGGGCAAGGGCGATCACGACGCTGCTGACGAAGAAGTGTTTCTCCCAGAAACTAAGTTGGTGCGCTCCAAGGCCCTTCTTCTGAAACTCGAACATGCGCATCAGGCGATAAATCGCGAAAGGCGTCATCAGAACGCCCGGAAGGAGGAAACGCCAGTCGCCGGCGTTGATGGCAGCCATGGCGAAAGCTGCGCAGCTTGAGATAAGGCCGTGAATTGCCGTCGCGGGCTTGCTATGAAGCGCACTGAGCGCTTCAGTCCTTGCGCGGTTGGCCTCACATGCCTCAGTCATTAAACGACTTTCTTCTTATTGATTGGGGATCGTAGATGATCCTCGCGCGGCCATATTATGGGATAGAAAAGTTAAGGAACAGCCAAGGCATTGTTGCGTCACGCTTTTCGGAAATATTCGGAATATTGATCAGTGGCTTGCGTTGCGCCCGCCAACCCTCTATGTCGCGCCGCATCGTTTTGAAGCTCGCCGGACGGCAGGAAAAGGACAGGACGAAGAGAGATGGCAAAGGGTAAATTCGAGCGTAACAAGCCGCACGTGAACATTGGCACGATTGGTCACGTTGACCACGGCAAGACGTCGCTGACGGCAGCGATCACGAAGTATTTCGGTGATTTCCGTGCCTATGACCAGATTGACGCGGCGCCTGAAGAGAAGGCACGCGGCATCACGATTTCGACGGCGCATGTGGAATATGAGACGGACGATCGTCACTACGCCCACGTGGACTGCCCGGGCCACGCCGACTATGTGAAGAACATGATCACGGGTGCGGCGCAGATGGACGGCGCGATCCTGGTCGTTTCGGCAGCTGACGGCCCGATGCCGCAGACCCGCGAGCACATTCTTCTGGCCCGCCAGGTTGGCGTTCCTGCGATCGTCGTGTTCCTGAACAAGGTCGACCAGGTTGACGATGAAGAGCTTCTTGAGCTGGTCGAGCTGGAGGTTCGCGAACTTCTTTCGTCCTACGAATTCCCGGGCGACGACATTCCGATCGTCAAGGGTTCTGCGCTTGCGGCTCTGGAAGATTCCAACAAGGAAATCGGCGAAGACGCGGTTCGCGCTCTGATGAAGGAAGTCGACGCCTACATTCCGACGCCGGAGCGTCCGGTTGACCAGCCCTTCCTGATGCCGATCGAGGACGTGTTCTCGATTTCGGGTCGCGGTACGGTTGTGACGGGTCGCGTCGAGCGCGGCATCATCAATGTTGGCGACGAGATCGAGATCGTCGGCATTCGCGACACGTCGAAGACGACCTGCACGGGCGTGGAGATGTTCCGCAAGCTTCTGGATCAGGGGCAGGCTGGCGACAATATCGGTGCGCTGCTTCGCGGTGTGGACCGTGAGGGCGTCGAGCGCGGCCAGGTTCTGGCCAAGCCGGGTTCTGTGAAGCCGCACAAGAAGTTCAAGGCGGAAGCCTACATCCTGACGAAGGAAGAGGGTGGCCGTCATACGCCGTTCTTCACGAATTACCGTCCGCAGTTCTACTTCCGCACGACGGATGTGACGGGCATCGTGACGCTTCCGGAAGGCACCGAGATGGTGATGCCGGGCGACAATGTGACGGTGGACGTTGAACTGATCGTTCCGGTTGCGATGGAAGAGAAGCTTCGCTTCGCCATCCGCGAGGGCGGCCGCACCGTCGGTGCCGGTATCGTCGCTTCCATCACCGAATGAGCCTGTTTTCGGCGGCGGGCGGACACCCGCCCGCCGACTTTACACAATCTGGCCATCGGGGCAGCGCTCGCTGCGTTGTTCCGGTGGCGCACGCTGCAGAATACGTCCGATATAGCGGCGCAAACAGGGCGAAGCACCGCTGACCATGAGACTGAGGTGGAAGAAGATTCGCCGGTTCTGGCGCAGACAACACACCTATTTTCTCACCGACCGCTACTTCTACAAGCTTCTCATCGGTCCCTCCGCCCGCCGCAAGCGTAACGCCGAGCTGAGCGCCCAATCGCAAATACCGCGGCGGTGGCCATGGCTGGATGCGTCCATCGTCATCCACGAAGCTGTCCTCAATCTTCCCTGGCTGATCGTGCTGCGGGCGCCACTGGTCAATGGGCGGGGACCGACTGAGCAGGAAGCCATGGGGTTGGCCGAGACGTTTCTTCGGTCCGATCGCAGCTCCTACGAAACATTGACGTGGGAGGACGCCCTTCCGCCCTCGTTTCTTTTTATCATCTGGCCGATGCTGCCGCAGAATGTCCGCTTCTGGATCACGGAGACGCTTGGCTCCATGTATTTGCCCGCCACGGGCTGTCATGGCGATTTCGCCACGGGCAATCTGATCGTTCTTGGCGACGGAACGATCGCCGTGATCGACTGGGAAATGTACCGGGAGCAGGGCAGCTTCGTTGAAGATATCTGCCGCTTTCTCGCGACGTCGGTACGGACCACGACTCGTCCCGGAGATATCGAAGATCTGTTCCGGACGGGGGTTTTTCAGCGCGTGACGGATCGACTTCAGCTCACCGAGCTGCAGATGGTCGCCCTTTACATCGTCTCACAAGCCAGTTGCGAATTGGGCTGGCGCCCGCCTCGGAGGATTGCCAAGAGCCTTGTTCGTCGGGTCGAAATTGCCGAGCGAATGTGCAAGGAGATGTGAGCGGTCATCAGCCTGACATTTGAACGACGAGGCCCGGGTGGCAGGCAGAGGTGGCGCCGTCTCGCGATTGCGCGCGGGTGCCGGGACAGGGAAAAAGAGCAAGATGCGCACGGATTCTACCAATCCCTTGATTGCGGAACTGAGACAGTTCGACAAGGTGGTGATCTTCGCCAACAGCGCCGTCGCGGATCCTGCGCGCTACGCGGCGGATGCCGATCCGAAGCGTCTGCACATCTTTTTTGGCCCTGTCTGGAAAATTCTCGGTGAGCGGTTCGAGCAGGCCTGCCTGATCTGCCAGCCCATGCGCGGACCTGATGCGATGGTGCAATCCGAGAAGGATCGCGAGGCCACTCGCATGTTGATGAGCCACGACAGATTCGTTGGCTCGGTCGCCGTGCGTGGAGGCAAGCGGCACCGTAAGCCGCTGGAGGATACGCCTGCGACAGTGAAGCCGGAAGGCGCGGACTATCTGATCGACGCACGCCCTGTCGTTCATGGATGGTATCCGGACGGCAAAGCGCCTTCGACCGGGTTCCTGATGGCGCTCTGGCTGCTGGAGAACTGCCCGTGGATGACCGTAACCCTCGATGGGTTCACAGGTGTGCCCGATGGATCGAACAAGATGCTCAACAGCCATGACTGGCTGGTCGAACAGAGCGTTCTGGAAGTGGAAAGGCGATCGGGTCGCCTCTTTCGCCGTCCTGACCCGAAGGTGACCACAGTCGACACATTGCGCCGTCGTTACCCGGACATGCCCGTCGAGGAGATCACGGAGGTCGTGCAGGGAAATCTGGAAGTCAGCCTCTCCGCGACGCGCAATCTCGCTGCCAAAGCGGCCTACAGGCACAACCGCGCGACCACGCTTCGAAAATGGGGCGCACGTATTCGGTCTGCGCTTCCCGGAAAGAGGAGCGCCTAAAGTATCAGGCCGTCCGCTGCATCATCGCCTGGCGGACCCGCTCCAGATCTGTCGGCGTATCGACCGGAATGTCATTGCCGGATTCGACCTCGACCATTCGAACCTTGTGGCCGTGCTCGACGAAGCGCAGCATTTCGACGCTTTCGGCCCGCTCGAGCGGGCCGGGCTCCAGAGAGCTGAAAAGCTTCAGCGCATCGCGACGAAACGCATAGAGGCCAAGCTGCCGCAGATGGCGCACCGCATCGCCCTTCGGATAGGGTATCGGCAAGCGTGAATAGGCTAGCGCGTTCCCGCTGACGTCGCACACTACTTTGACATTGTTGGTGTCGATCGCATCGCCTGAGCCGCTTATGGCATGGCACCCATTGGTCACGAGTACCTCACCGGAGCTTTCGACAAGCGCTTCAATGACAGCATCGATCGCGCGCGGATCGATCATCGGTTCGTCGCCCTGGACGTTCACGATGATCTCTGCGTCGACCACGCGGACCGCTTCGGCGATACGGTCTGTGCCCGTTGGGTGGCTGGAGCGTGTGCGGATGACCGGCATGTCCAGAATTTCGCATTGCTGCGCGATCCTGTCGTCATCTGTGGCGATATAGATATCGTTGACGCGTTGCGTTTCCCGGGCGCGCTGAAAGACGTGCCACATCATGGGCTTGCCGTTGATATCGGCCAGAGGTTTGCCCGGAAAACGGGTTGCACCATAGCGGCAGGGAATGATGGCAGCCACATTCGGCATCGGATTACTCCAGTCCAAGAAGGGTCAGAAGCTCTTGCGGCTCTGAGAGCCGGTCACAATCTTTGTTGGCCGGCTCTCCGTAGCCCCAGTCCACATGGGCATACGCTATACCGGCGCGAATTGCAGCTTCATGGTCGCTCGACATATCACCGATGAAGACGGTGTGCGCGGGATCGGTGCGTTGAAGCGCCATGGCGTAGAGAAGGGCGTCGGGTGCGGGTTTTCCTCGCAGGTCGGAGCGTGGCGTCAGAACGATATCGAAATCGCAGCCGAGCCGCTCCAGGACGAGACGCGCGCGGATCTCATCCTTTGAGGTCACGATGCCGGTCTTCACAGAAGACACGGAGATCCGTGTCATGATTTCGGCCATGCCTTCGAAGAAAGCCGTCTGGCCGATGGTCTCTGTCGAGCTGCGCCGGAAGGTCGATTCGATGGGCCCGGCGCGATCAGTGAGGCCAAGGCGGATCATGATGTCAGAGAATGGCCGTCCGATTTCGGCGAAATAGTCCTCGAAGGCGATGCTGACGCCGTGTTCATCCTGAACCGCACGCCACGCCCGCTCCATATTCGAACGAGAATCCAGAATGACGCCGTCCAGGTCAAAAAGAATGAGATCGAATCGGCGGGGGGGCATGGCTGATCGAGTGGCCTTCGGCTCGGCTTCCGTAAGTGCGGATCGCTGGTGTATCGGGGGGAGGAGCGAACCGCAAGCCGACGGGCTCTGCCGGTGTTTCGTTCCGCCCGGACGACCAATGATTTCCTGTTGCCATTCACGGTGGCCTTGAATAGAAGGCCGGTGCGCTAGGGGTATAGCTCAGTTGGTAGAGCGGCGGTCTCCAAAACCGCAGGTCGGGGGTTCGAGCCCCTCTGCCCCTGCCAGCGCTGACAAGTGCATGGCCTCTTTCTCTACAATCAAGCACTTGCATTGCGGCCGCCGACTCTTTAGATAGAGGCGGCTTGGCGCGAAGCGTTTGATCGCTTTCGCGCCTTAAGCGCATGGGCAAGCTGAACACTTTGGTTCGGCGGGTCCGCAGCATCGACGATAACGATTGGATGGTTATCGCGAGCTCCCAAAACGATATGGCGTGTTGGTGATGAGTTATCATCCATGCGCCGAGATGTCGGCGAATCGGGGTGTCGGGTTCGCTTTGTTCCTTTGCATGAGGGACGGCGTCGAAAGAATAACGAACGGCAGGACGGCGGTCAGGCGACTCATGGCGACGACAAGAACCAAAAATCCCTTTGTCTATCTTCAGCAGGTGAGAGACGAAGCGCGGAAGGTGGTTTGGCCGAGCCGGCGCGAGACCGTGATCTCAACGATCATGGTTCTAGTGATGGCGGCTTTGGCCGCGGTCTTCTTTTTCGCTGCCGATCAGGTCTTCGCCATCGTTATCGAGCTCATTCTCAATATCGGCGTCTGACGTCGGACTAAGCGCTTTTTCGAGGGAAGCACATTTATTATGGCCGCACGTTGGTACATCGTTCACGCCTACGCGAACTTTGAAAAGAAGGTGAAGGAATCGATCGAGGAGCAGGCCAAACAGAAGGGTCTGTGGGATCATTTTGAAGACATCGTCGTGCCCACCGAAAAGGTCACGGAAGTGCGCCGCGGCCGCAAGGTTGACGCAGAGCGTAAATTCTTCCCCGGCTATGTGATGGTGCGGGCCGATCTGACGGACGATGTTTTCCATCTGATCAAGAATACGCCGAAGGTTTCCGGCTTTCTCGGTACCGATTCCAAGCCGATCCCGATCCCCGACCGTGAGGCCGATCAGATCCTGACGCAGGTTCAGGAAGGTGTCGAGCGTCCGAAGCCTTCGATTGTGTTCGAGGTTGGTGAAAATGTCCGCGTTTCGGACGGACCGTTCGCTTCGTTCAACGGGGTCGTTCAGGAAGTTGATGCGGAGCGTTCGCGCCTGAAAGTGGAAGTCTCGATTTTCGGTCGCGCGACGCCGGTCGATCTGGAATTCGGTCAGGTCGAAAAGACCTGATCGGCAGGCCGCCGCAAGGCGGCTTCGTCGGCGTCTTCGCGAAAGGAGGCGCCAAATTGGTGGAAGGGTGAGGGTGCTTAGCCGGCAGTCTCGAAACAGCCCGGACCACCAGGTTGCAACCGCCGTGCACATGCGCGGCAAAAACAAGGACAGGCAACATGGCAAAGAAAGTTGCTGGCGAACTGAAGCTGCAGGTGCCCGCGGGCTCTGCTGCTCCGGCTCCGCCCATTGGTCCCGCGCTCGGTCAGCGCGGCATCAATATCATGGAGTTCTGCAAGGCGTTCAACGCGCGTACGCAGGAGATGGAGAAGGGGATGCCTATCCCCACGATCATCACCTACTACCAGGACAAGAGCTTCACCTTCGTCACCAAGCAGCCGCCGGTGAGCTATTTCATCAAGAAGGCCGCAAGCCTGAAGTCGGGCTCCAAGGCGCCGGGCAAGGAAAGCGCGGGCAAGCTGACCTCGGCTCAGGTGCGAGAGATCGCAGAAGCCAAGATGAAAGACCTCAACGCGAATGATGTGGAAGCTGCCATGCGTATGGTAGAGGGATCCGCCCGTTCGATGGGTCTGCAGGTGGAGGGCTGATCTGATGGCAAAGCTTGCAAAACGGACCCAACAGGTTCGCGAAGGACTCGACCGCACGAAGAATTACGATCTCGGTGAAGCAATCTCCCTGATCAAGGAACGTGCGACGGCGAAGTTCGATGAAACCATCGAAGTTGCCTTCAATCTCGGAGTCGATCCCCGTCACGCCGACCAGATGGTTCGCGGTGTCGTCAATCTGCCGAATGGCACGGGCCGCGATGTTCGCGTCGCCGTCTTCGCACGTGGTGACAAGGCCGAAGAAGCCAAGGCTGCCGGCGCCGACGTCGTTGGTGCGGAAGACCTCGTCGATCAGGTCCAGGGCGGCAATATCGATTTCGATCGTGTGATTGCTACGCCGGACATGATGCCGCTCGTCGGTCGTCTCGGTAAGGTACTCGGCCCGCGTGGCATGATGCCGAACCCGAAGGTTGGTACTGTCACCCCGGATGTGACCGCAGCGGTCAAGGCTTCCAAGGGCGGCGCAGTCGAGTTCCGCGTCGAGAAGGCTGGTATCGTCCATGCCGGTGTCGGCAAGGCTTCTTTCGACGCTGACAAGCTGGTCGAAAACGTTCGCGCTTTCGCCGACGCGGTGAACAAGGCCCGCCCGGCGGGTGCCAAGGGCACCTATCTGAAGCGTATGAGCATCACTTCGACCATGGGCCCCGGCATCAAGGTCGATCTCGGCACTCTGAGCGCCGAATAAGAATTTGCAGGCGGCGGTCCCAACCGATCGTCGCCTGCACGAAATCCCGAGCGCCCTTGGGTGGTCGGGTCGGATGGAAACATCCGGACTATCCTGTCCGAGATTGCGGGCGGCTTTGCCTTAATCGCATGGCCCGCATGAGACGGGGTGAGGCCGGAAGCTGGCACAGGCCAGTGGATGGTTCGAACCGTATTCCGAGCCGGTGGCTGCTTTCGGCAGTCGAAGGTGAGGGGGCAGGACTATCGCTGTCGCGCCTTTTACTTCGAAGGCGCCGCATTTGAAGCCTGCTTCGGATGGGGTGCGGAAGAATGGAAGGCCGGCAAACTGCCAACCGACCGGCGACGATCGTCGGTCAAACGGAGAGACGAAGTGGATAGAGCGGAAAAACGCGAATTCGTCACCGAACTGAACGGCGTCTTCCAGAGCGCCGGTTCGGTCGTGGTGGCCCACTATACCGGTCTCAGCGTTGCGCAGATGAGCGATCTTCGCTCGCGTATGCGTGAAGCTGGCGGCACGGTGAAAGTCGCGAAGAACCGCCTCGCCAAAATCGCTCTTGAGGGTACGGAATCCGAAGGCATGGCTGACCTGTTCCAGGGTCAGACGCTAATTGCCTATTCGGAAGATCCGGTTACGGCACCGAAGGTTGCGGCCGACTTCGCCAAGGGGAACGACAAGCTCGTCATCCTCGGCGGAGCAATGGGCGCAACCATGCTCGACCAGTCCGGCGTGAAGCAGCTTGCTGATCTGCCGTCGCTGGACGAACTGCGCGCCAAGCTCGTCGGCATGATCAACACGCCGGCTACGCGCATCGCGGGTGTCACCCAGGCTCCAGCAGGCCAGTTGGCCCGCGTCCTTGGCGCCTATGCCCGAAAGAACGAAGAGGCGTGAGGCTTTCTTCACCCAACCATTCAACAACCTGTTCGAACTATCTGATAAGGAACTGATAACATGGCTGATCTCGAAAAGATCGTCGACGACCTGTCGAACCTGACTGTGATGGAAGCTGCTGAGCTTTCCAAGATGCTTGAAGAGAAGTGGGGCGTCTCCGCCGCTGCTCCGGTCGCTGTTGCGGCTGGTGGCGGTGCCGCTGCACCGGCTGAAGCTGCTGAAGAGAAGACCGAATTCGATGTCGTCCTGACCGACGCTGGTGACAAGAAGATCAACGTCATCAAGGAAGTCCGCGGCATCACCGGTCTCGGCCTGAAGGAAGCCAAGGACCTCGTTGAGAGCGCTCCGAAGCCCGTCAAGGAAGCCGTCTCCAAGGCCGAAGCCGAAGAGATGAAGAAGAAGCTCGAAGAGGCTGGCGCCAAGGTCGAGCTGAAGTAATCCGTCCCGACGGAGCAGTCGCCCGGCCCTGGCCGGGCGACTGTCTCGGGGCTGGCAGGGCGAATAAGCTCAGCCCAAACCCATTTCCTGAGAGCCCGACATCGGGTTTTCAGGAGACGGGTTTTGCCCGTTAGAGGTCAGGCTCATCGACTGGATGGATGAGAAGACCCTAGAGGACTCGCCACGAATGGATGGTGGCGATTATGGCCCGGTCCGGGGCCACTGTGGATGACGACGAGGAAATGACGCATGGCGCAGACCCAGACATTCAATGGTCGCAAGCGCGTAAGGAAGTTTTTCGGGCACATCCCCGAAGTTGCCGAGATGCCGAACCTGATCGAGGTTCAGAAAGCATCTTATGATCAGTTCCTTATGGTGGACGAGCCCGAAGGTGGCCGTTTGGAAGAAGGCCTTCAGGCTGTCTTCAAGAGTGTTTTCCCGATCTCCGATTTTTCGGGTTCGGCAATGCTGGAATTCGTTCGCTACGAATTCGAAGCTCCCAAGTTCGATGTGGATGAGTGCCGTCAGCGCGATCTGACATTTGCTGCGCCGCTGAAGGTGACGCTGCGTCTGATCGTGTTTGATGTCGACGAGGACACCGGCGCTAAGTCCATCAAGGACATCAAGGAGCAGGACGTCTATATGGGCGACATGCCCCTGATGACGGGCAATGGTACGTTCATCGTGAACGGCACCGAGCGCGTGATCGTTTCGCAGATGCACCGTTCGCCGGGCGTCTTCTTCGATCACGACAAGGGCAAGAGCCACTCTTCCGGCAAGCTTCTTTTTGCAGCCCGCGTTATCCCTTATCGCGGCTCCTGGCTGGATATCGAGTTCGACGCCAAGGACATCGTCCACGCGCGTATCGACCGTCGCCGTAAGCTCCCGGTGACGAGCCTGCTGATGGCGCTTGGTCTCGATGGCGAAGAAATCCTGGAATTCTTCTACGAGAAGAATCCTTACAGCCGTGACAAGGATGGCTGGCGGATCCCGTATTCGCCGGAGCGTTTCCGCGGCATGAAAACGGTCACTGATCTGGTCAACGCCGATACGGGCGAAGTCGTGGTCGAGGCCGGCAAGAAGATCACGCCGCGCCAGGCCAAGAAGCTGGCAGAAGGCGGACTTCAATTCATCCGCGCTACGGACGACGAGGTTATCGGCTCCTATCTCGCCGAAGACGTCGTCAACGTTGAAACCGGCGAGATCTTCTTCGAAGCCGGCGACGAGATCGACGAGAAGGCGCTCGAGAAGCTCAATGAGCTGGGCATCGACGAACTCCAGATCCTCGATATCGACCACGTCAATGTGGGCGCTTACATTCGTAACACTCTCGCGGCCGACAAGAATGAAAGCCGGCAGGACGCTCTGTTCGATATTTATCGCGTGATGCGTCCGGGCGAACCGCCCACAATCGATACGGCGGAAGCGATGTTCCAGTCGCTTTTCTTCGACTCGGAGCGCTACGACCTTTCTGCCGTTGGCCGCGTCAAGATGAACATGCGACTTGGCGAGAACGCCGAGGACACTGTTCGTACGCTGCGCAAGGAAGATATTCTGGCCATCGTGAAGACGCTGGTCGAGATGCGCGACGGACGGGGCGAGATCGACGATATCGACAACCTCGGCAACCGCCGTGTGCGGTCCGTCGGCGAACTGATGGAAAACCAGTATCGCGTCGGCCTGTTGCGCATGGAGCGCGCCATCAAGGAGCGCATGTCGTCGATCGAGATCGACACGGTCATGCCGCAGGATCTCATCAACGCCAAGCCGGCAGCCGCCGCAGTGCGTGAGTTCTTCGGTTCATCGCAGCTGTCGCAGTTCATGGACCAGACGAACCCGCTGTCCGAAATCACGCATAAGCGTCGCCTTTCGGCGCTTGGACCGGGCGGCCTGACCCGTGAGCGTGCCGGCTTCGAAGTGCGCGACGTTCACCCGACCCATTATGGCCGTATCTGCCCGATCGAAACGCCGGAAGGCCCGAACATCGGTCTGATCAACTCTCTCGCCACCTTTGCGCGGGTGAACAAGTACGGCTTCATCGAAAGCCCTTACCGGACTGTCCGTGATGGCAAGGTCACCCACGAGGTGAACTATCTGTCGGCGATGGAAGAACAGAAGCACCATGTCGCCCAGGCTAACGCGGAACTGAACGAAGACGGTTCCTTCGTCGAGGAATTCGTCGTCTGCCGCCACGCCGGTGAAGTGATGCTTGCGCCTCGTGAGAACGTCGATCTCATGGACGTCTCGCCGAAGCAGCTTGTCTCGGTCGCCGCGGCGCTCATCCCGTTCCTCGAGAACGATGACGCCAACCGCGCCCTGATGGGCTCGAACATGCAGCGTCAGGCTGTGCCGCTGGTTCGTGCGGAAGCGCCGTTTGTCGGCACTGGCATGGAGCCGATCGTGGCTCGCGACTCCGGCGCTGCAATCGGTGCACGGCGGACGGGTATCGTCGATCAGGTGGATGCAACGCGTATCGTTATTCGCGCCACGGAAGATATCGATCCGGGCAAGTCCGGCGTCGATATTTACCGCCTGATGAAGTTCCAGCGTTCCAACCAGAACACCTGTATCAACCAGCGTCCGCTGGTTCGGGTGGGCGACAAGATCACCAAGGGCGACATCATTGCCGATGGTCCCTCCACCGATCTGGGCGATCTTGCGCTGGGCCGGAACGTGCTCGTCGCGTTCATGCCCTGGAACGGCTACAACTACGAGGACTCCATCCTGCTCTCCGAGCGGATCGTCCGCGACGACGTCTTCACCTCGATTCATCTTGAGGAATTCGAGGTCATGGCCCGCGACACCAAGCTCGGGCCGGAAGAGATCACGCGCGATATCCCGAACGTCTCGGAAGAGGCTCTGAAGAATCTCGACGAAGCCGGTATCGTCTATATCGGTGCGGAAGTTGGACCTGGCGATATTCTCGTCGGCAAGATCACGCCCAAGGGCGAAAGCCCGATGACGCCGGAAGAGAAGCTTCTGCGCGCCATCTTCGGTGAGAAGGCGTCCGACGTTCGCGATACCTCGATGCGTATGCCGCCCGGCACCTTCGGCACCGTCGTCGAAGTGCGCGTCTTCAATCGCCACGGCGTTGAAAAAGACGAGCGCGCGATGGCGATCGAGCGTGAGGAGATCGAGCGTCTCGCCAAGGACCGTGACGATGAACAGGCCATTCTCGACCGTAACGTCTACGGACGTCTGGAGGAGATGCTGGTCGGTCAGTCGGCGATTGCCGGTCCGAAGGGGTTCAAGAAGAACACCGAGGTGACGGCCGAGACTCTTCAGGAGACGCCGCGCAGCCAGTGGTGGCAGTTCGCGGTCGAGGACGAGCAGCTTCAGACGTCGCTCGAAGCGCTTCGTGGCCAGTACGATGAATCCAAGAAGGCGCTCGAGCAGCGCTTCATGGACAAGGTCGAAAAGGTTCAGCGCGGCGACGAGATGCCTCCTGGCGTCATGAAGATGGTCAAGGTCTTCGTGGCCGTGAAGCGCAAGATTCAGCCCGGCGACAAGATGGCAGGCCGCCACGGCAACAAGGGTGTGGTTTCCCGCATTCTGCCGTGCGAGGACATGCCGTTCCTGGAAGATGGAACGCACGTCGATATCGTGCTGAACCCGCTGGGTGTGCCGAGTCGAATGAATGTCGGACAGATTCTCGAAACCCATCTGGGTTGGGCCTGCGCCGGCATGGGACGTCAGATCGGCGATCTTCTCGAAGCCTATCAGGAAGGCGGCGACATGACGCCGCTGCGCAAGGCCATCGAGGCGATCGTGCCGGACAATGACCGCAACGAACCGGTTCGCGACTATGACGACGAGTCTGTTGTCGAACTGGCCAGTCAGATGAAGCGCGGCGTCTCCATCGCCACGCCAGTCTTCGACGGTGCCATTGAGCCGCAGATCAACGACATGCTTGAGCAGGCAGGTCTTTCCGCAAGCGGTCAGAGCACGCTCTATGATGGCCGTACGGGTGAGGAATTCGACCGTCAGGTGACAGTCGGCTACATCTACATGCTGAAGCTGCACCACTTGGTGGACGACAAGATCCACGCACGCTCCATCGGGCCGTACAGCCTGGTCACGCAGCAGCCGCTGGGCGGTAAGGCGCAGTTCGGCGGCCAGCGTTTCGGGGAGATGGAGGTCTGGGCGCTCGAAGCCTACGGCGCCGCCTACACCCTGCAGGAAATGCTGACGGTGAAGTCGGACGATGTGGCGGGCCGGACCAAGGTCTACGAGGCGATCGTCCGTGGTGACGATACGTTCGAGGCCGGTATTCCGGAGAGCTTCAACGTTCTGGTCAAGGAGATGCGTTCTCTCGGTCTCAATGTCGAGCTGGAGAACAGCGCGGTCGACCCCGACGAGATCGAGCATCAGCAATTGCCGGACGCGGCAGAATAACGACGCCAGTCGCGCGGACCAACCCGGTCCGCGCGGCACGCTCCTGATGGCGGGAGCGGAAAATCCTTCCGCCATCATAATGCCGGCGAGCGGTGCACGAGGACAACGGCACCCGCCGGTTACCGGAATAGGGCCAAAGGGCCCCAAAAGGAGAATGGCATGAACCAGGAAGTCATGAACCTGTTCAACTCACAGGCTCCGGCTCCGACCTTCGACAGCATCCGCATTTCGCTGGCGAGCCCGGAGAAGATCCTGTCCTGGTCCTACGGCGAAGTGAAGAAGCCGGAGACCATCAACTATCGCACGTTCAAACCCGAGCGTGACGGTCTGTTCTGCGCGCGTATCTTCGGCCCGCAGAAGGACTATGAGTGCCTGTGCGGCAAGTACAAGCGCATGAAGTACAAGGGCATTATCTGCGAAAAGTGCGGCGTCGAAGTCACGCTTTCGCGGGTTCGCCGTGAGCGCATGGGCCATATCGAGCTCGCCGCTCCGGTCGCGCATATCTGGTTCCTGAAGAGCCTGCCGAGCCGCATCGCGACGCTGCTCGACATGACGCTCAAGGATATCGAGCGCGTCCTTTACTTCGAGAACTACATCGTCACCGAGCCCGGCCTCACCAGTCTTCAGGACAATCAGCTCCTGAGCGAGGAAGAGTACCTGACCGCCGTCGACGAGTTCGGCGAGGACAGCTTCACCGCGATGATTGGCGCCGAGGCCATCCGCGAAATGCTCGCCGCGATGGAGCTGCCGAAGATCGCCGTCGAATTGCGCGAGGACCTTGCCGATACGACGTCCGAACTGAAGCAGAAGAAGCTCCTGAAGCGTCTCAAGGTCGTCGAGAACTTCATCGAATCGGGCAACAAGCCTGAATGGATGATCCTGACGGTCGTGCCGGTCATTCCGCCGGATCTGCGTCCGCTGGTGCCGCTGGATGGCGGCCGCTTCGCGACCTCCGATCTGAACGATCTCTACCGCCGTGTCATCAACCGCAACAACCGTCTGAAGCGGCTGATCGAACTGCGCGCGCCGGGCATCATCATCCGCAACGAGAAGCGCATGCTTCAGGAAGCGGTCGATGCGCTGTTCGACAATGGCCGTCGTGGCCGCGTCATCACGGGTGCCAACAAGCGCCCGCTGAAGTCGCTCTCCGACATGCTCAAGGGTAAGCAGGGCCGGTTCCGCCAGAACCTGCTCGGCAAGCGCGTCGATTATTCCGGCCGCTCCGTTATCGTGACGGGTCCGGAGCTGAAGCTCCACCAGTGCGGACTCCCAAAGAAGATGGCTCTGGAGCTTTTCAAGCCGTTCATCTATGCGCGCCTCGACGCCAAGGGCTATTCGTCCACGGTCAAGCAGTCCAAAAAGCTGGTGGAGAAGGAAAAGCCGGAAGTCTGGGATATCCTGGACGAGGTCATTCGTGAGCATCCGGTCCTGCTGAACCGTGCGCCGACGCTTCACCGTCTCGGCATTCAGGCCTTCGAGCCGGTTCTGATCGAGGGCAAGGCCATCCAGCTTCACCCGCTGGTTTGTACCGCCTTCAACGCCGACTTCGATGGCGACCAGATGGCCGTCCACGTCCCGCTTTCGCTGGAAGCCCAGCTTGAAGCGCGCGTCCTGATGATGTCGACCAACAACATTCTCCATCCGGCAAACGGCGCGCCGATCATCGTGCCGTCACAGGATATGGTGCTTGGTCTCTATTATCTGTCGATCGTCAACGAGAACGAGCCGGGCGAAGGCATGGTCTTCGCCGATATGGGCGAATTGCATCACGCGCTGACGACCGGCGCGGTGACGCTTCACGCCAAGATCAAGGGTCGTTTCAAGACGGTCGATGCGGAAGGCAATCTGGTTTCGAAGATCTATGACACCACACCAGGTCGCATGATCATCGGCGAATTGCTGCCCAAGAACGTCAATGTCCCGTTCGAAACCGTCAACCAGGAGATGACCAAGAAGAACATCTCCCGGATGATCGATACGGTCTATCGTCACTGCGGTCAGAAAGAGACGGTCATTTTCTGCGACCGCATCATGGCGCTCGGCTTCGGTCAGGCGTGCCGTGCGGGCATCTCCTTCGGCAAGGATGACATGATCATTCCCGACGCCAAGGCCAAGATGATCGAGGAAACCGAGACGCTCGCCAAGGAATATGAGCAGCAGTACAATGACGGCCTGATCACTCAGGGCGAAAAGTACAACAAGGTGGTCGACGCCTGGGCCAAGTGCTCGGAGAAGGTCGCCGAAGAAATGATGAAGGGCATCAAGGCGATCGAATTCGACGCCGAGACGAACCGTCAGAAGCCGATGAACTCCATCTACATGATGAGCCATTCGGGTGCGCGTGGTTCTCCCGCCCAGATGCGTCAGCTTGCTGGTATGCGCGGCCTCATGGCCAAGCCGTCCGGTGAGATCATCGAAACGCCGATCATTTCGAACTTCAAGGAAGGCCTGACCGTCCTTGAGTACTTCAACTCAACCCACGGCGCCCGCAAGGGACTGGCGGATACCGCGTTGAAGACGGCGAACTCGGGTTACCTGACCCGCCGCCTTGTCGACGTGGCGCAGGACTGCATCGTCGTGAAGGCCGACTGTGGCACCGATAAGGGGCTCACCATGACCCCGATCGTCGATGCCGGTCAGGTCGTTGCGTCGATCGGCCAGCGCGTGCTCGGCCGTACATCGCTTGATGATATCGTCGATCCGAAGTCCGGTGAGACACTTGTTTCTGCCGGCAAGACGATCGACGAGCGTGATGTTGATGCCATCGAGACCGCTGGCATTCAGACGGTCCGTATCCGCTCGGCCCTGACCTGCGACGTCAAGGTCGGCGTTTGCGCCGTGTGCTACGGTCGCGACCTGGCGCGCGGTACGCCGGTCAATCTCGGTGAGGCTGTCGGCGTTATCGCCGCGCAGTCGATCGGTGAGCCCGGCACCCAGCTGACCATGCGTACCTTCCACATGGGCGGTACGGCACAGGTGGTGGATACCTCGTTCCTCGAGGCGTCCTATGGCGGCACGGTCAAGCTCAAGAACCGGTCGGTCGTGCGGAACTCTGCAGGCGATCTCATCGCGATGGGCCGCAACATG
Source organism: Notoacmeibacter ruber (assembly GCF_003668555.1). NCBI lineage: Bacteria > Pseudomonadati > Pseudomonadota > Alphaproteobacteria > Hyphomicrobiales > Notoacmeibacteraceae > Notoacmeibacter > Notoacmeibacter ruber. Next base: position 1,242,400 of record NZ_RCWN01000001.1, read on the forward strand.
GCTATCGCCATTGTTGACGAGAAGGGCGAAGAGCGGGCGAGCCACCGCGTGACCTACGGTTCGCGTCTGTTCGTCGACGATGGAGACAGCATCAAGCGCGGTCAGCGTATCGCCGAATGGGATCCGTACACCCGTCCGCTTCTGACTGAGGTCGAAGGCCGGGTGGAGTTCGAGGAACTGATCGACGGCGTCTCGATGGCGGTGACCGAGGACGAGTCCACGGGTATCACCAAGCGCGAAGTCATCGACTGGCGGTCCACTCCACGGGGCGCGGACCTGAAGCCGGCTCTCATCATCGAAGGCAAGGACGGCAAGCCGGCCAAGCTGGAGCGTGGCGGCGAAGCCCGCTACATGATGAGCGTGGAAGCCGTGCTGTCGGTCGAGCCTGGCGCACACGTCAAGCCCGGCGACGTTCTGGCGCGTATCCCGATGGAAAGTGCCAAGACCAAGGACATCACCGGTGGTCTGCCGCGTGTTGCGGAACTGTTCGAGGCTCGTCGTCCGAAAGATCATGCCGTGATCGCAGAGATCTCCGGCACGATTCGTTTCGGTCGCGATTACAAGAACAAGCGCCGCATCATGATCGAGCCGAACGAGGAAGGCGTCGAGCCGTCGGAATATCTCATTCCGAAGGGCAAGCCGTTCTATCTTCAGGATGGCGATGCCATCGAGAAGGGCGACTACATCCTTGACGGCAACCCGGCACCGCATGACATCCTGGCGATCAAGGGTGTGGAGGCTCTGGCTTCCTACCTCGTCAACGAGATTCAGGAGGTTTACCGGCTGCAGGGCGTGCTGATCAACGACAAGCACATCGAGGTCATCGTCCGGCAGATGCTGCAGAAGGTCGAAGTGACCGAGCAGGGCGAGTCGCTCTATATTCCGGGCGACAATGTCGACCAGATCGAGTTCGACGAAGTGAACCAGAAGCTGATTGAGGAGGGCAAGAAGCCCGCCAAGAGCCAGCCTGTTCTTCTGGGCATCACCAAGGCTTCGCTCCATACGCCGTCCTTCTTCTCGGCAGCCTCCTTCCAGGAGACCACCCGCGTCCTCACCGAGGCGGCAGTTGCCGGAAAGACCGACACGCTGCAGGGCCTGAAGGAGAACGTGATTGTCGGACGCCTGATCCCCGCGGGTACGGGTGGCGCGATGAACAAGATTCGCCGCGTGGCTTCGTCTCGCGACGATCTGATTCTCGAGGAGCGCAAGCGTGCTGCCGAAACCGACGCCGGTGCAGCCATGCTGTCCGATATGAGCGAAGAGCCAGCCGAATAAGCAGCATCGCTGGAAGCTTGCAGGAAAGAAAAGGGCCGCATCCTACGATGCGGCCCTTTTTCGTGATCAGCTGCGGCGGTAGCGGAAATTCAAATCCAGTACCCGTAAACGTGCTTATCGATTCTCACTGCCGCTGGCGCGACTCAGTCCTCGTTGTGTTCATCATCATCAACGATGATGATGGCGATCTCGCCTTCGAGCGCACCCTGATAGGCCGAAGCGTGGGGCTCTTCATCCGGCTCTTCGAGAATCTCGCCGATCTGTTCGAATTCGACTTCTGCAAATCCCTCCTGTTGGAGCGACTGCGCGGCGCGTCGCACCGCGGTGTCGTCGTCCGGTGCTGAAAGCAGAATATGGACGCGCTCTGCCGCCTCGTCCTTTTCACGCCAGACCCGACCGGTGATGATCTGCACTGTGCTGGATTCGCCGTCGCTCATACGGTTGTTTCCTCATTGTTTGGAGAGTCGTTTCAGGGTTCATGGCAGAACGCATATAGGTTGCGGCAGCGCGATCGCCATGCGACAAAGACCGCGATGCCCAGCCCGCACTGTGCCACGGAGATTCCTTCGTTTCAGCTGTTGACTTGTGCCGATTCCACGGTTACATCGCCAACGTCTGAGCCGATGTGAGGTTGTTTTTCGCGGACGACGCGTCCGCTGAAGTGAAACCTCAAACAGGGTTCGAACAGCGAGCGAAGACATTTTCGTGTTGCAAGAAGGGGTTGGTCAACCATCCCTTTCCTCTGCGTTTATCGGGGCAAGCCGTGCGAAAGCATAGCACGGCGCAGGCCCCGTTTCGCGCACGTCAATGACTGCTCGGGCCGGGCCCTCGCAAGGGCGACAGACAAAGAATTTGGAATAGGGAAGGTGAAATGCCGACCATCAACCAGCTAGTCCGCAAGCCGCGCAAAGCGCCCGTTAAGCGCAACAAGGTGCCGGCCATGGAGCAGAATCCGCAGAAGCGCGGCGTATGTACGCGCGTCTACACCACCACGCCTAAGAAGCCGAACTCGGCTCTTCGTAAGGTTGCCAAGATCCGCCTGACCAATGGTTATGAGGTGATCGGCTACATTCCGGGCGAGGGTCATAATCTTCAGGAGCACTCGGTCGTCATGATCCGTGGTGGTCGCGTGAAGGACCTTCCGGGTGTCCGTTACCACATCATCCGTGGCGTGCTCGACACCCAGGGCGTGAAGGACCGCAGGCAGCGTCGTTCGAAATACGGCGCCAAGCGTCCGAAGTAAGAGATTGAGGGGAGGGCGCTTTTTGTGATGCGTCGCTCCCGAGGTTCGTAGAGACAGGAAAAGCGATGTCCCGTCGTCACCGCGCAGAAAAGCGAGAGATCAACCCGGATCCGAAGTTCGGCGATCTTGTCGTGACCAAGTTCATGAACGCCATCATGTATGACGGCAAGAAGTCCGCCGCAGAGCGGATCGTCTATGGTGCGTTCGATCAGGTTGAGGGTAAGGCCAAGGCCGATCCGCTCGCTCTCTTTCATGAGGCGCTCGACAATGTCGCGCCACATGTCGAAGTGCGTTCGCGTCGCGTCGGTGGTGCAACCTACCAGGTGCCGGTCGAGGTTCGTTCCGAGCGTCGTCAGGCTCTCGCTATTCGTTGGCTGATCAATGCTGCCCGCGGTCGCAATGAGACCACGATGGTTGATCGCCTTTCCGGCGAATTGATGGATGCTGCAAACAACCGCGGTTCGGCCGTGAAGAAGCGCGAAGATACGCACCGCATGGCGGAAGCGAACCGCGCCTTCTCGCACTACCGCTGGTAATCGGCATCGAATGTACGGAGGTCACTGATGACCCGCGAATATAAAATCGAAGATTACCGCAACTTCGGCATCATGGCGCATATCGACGCTGGCAAGACCACGATGACCGAGCGGATCCTGTTCTATACGGGTAAGTCGCACAAGATCGGTGAAGTGCACGACGGCGCCGCCACCATGGACTGGATGGAGCAGGAGCAGGAGCGTGGCATCACGATTACCTCTGCTGCGACCACCACATTCTGGCAGGGCCGCGATGGCAAGAAGCGCCGCTTCAACATCATCGACACCCCCGGACACGTGGACTTCACCATTGAAGTCGAGCGTTCGCTTCGTGTGCTCGATGGTGCTGTCGCCCTGCTGGATGCCAATGCCGGTGTCGAGCCGCAGACCGAAACGGTCTGGCGTCAGGCTGACAAGTATCATGTTCCGCGCATGATCTTCGCCAACAAGATGGACAAGACCGGCGCGGATTTCTTCCGTTGCGTCGAGATGGTCAAGTCGCGTCTTGGTGCGAAGCCGGTCGTTCTTCAGCTGCCGATCGGCGCCGAAAATGATTTTGCCGGCGTTGTTGACCTTATCGAGATGAACGCTCTGATCTGGAAGTCCGAGAACCTCGGAGCCGATTGGGATGTCGTCGAGATTCCGGACGATCTGAAGGCTCAGGCCGAAGAGTATCGCGAGATGCTGATCGAGGCGGTCTGCGAAATCGATGACGAGTGGACAGAGAAGTATTTGGAAGGCGAAATGCCTGACAACGACACGATCCGCGCTCTCATCCGCAAGGGTACGCTGTCGGTCGATTTCTTCCCGATGATGTGCGGCACCGCATTCAAGAACAAGGGCGTTCAGCCCCTTCTGAACGCTGTCGTTGACTATCTTCCGTCTCCGGTTGAGGTTCGCGCCATCAAGGGTGTCGATCCCAAGACCGATGAGGAGATGGTTCGCAAGTCATCCGACGACGAGCCGCTTTCGATGCTCGCCTTCAAGATCATGAACGACCCGTTCGTTGGCTCGCTGACCTTCGCTCGTGTCTATTCCGGCGTCCTGAACAAGGGCTCCGGCGTCATGAACACGGTCAAGCAGAACCGTGAGCGTATCGGCCGCATGCTGCAGATGCACTCCAACAGCCGCTCCGACATCGAGGTCGCTTATGCTGGTGACATCGTTGCTTTGGCTGGCCTGAAGGACACGACCACGGGCGATACGCTTTGCGATCCGCTGAAGCCGGTCATTCTCGAGCGTATGGAATTCCCCGATCCGGTCATCCAGATCGCGATCGAGCCGAAGACCAAGGCCGACCAGGAAAAGATGGGCGTGGCTCTCAACCGCCTTGCCGCTGAGGATCCGTCCTTCCGCGTCAAGAGCGACGAGGAAAGCGGTCAGACGATCATCGCAGGCATGGGCGAGCTCCACCTTGATATTCTCGTCGATCGCATGAAGCGCGAGTTCAAGGTCGAGGCCAATGTCGGCGCGCCGCAGGTGGCTTATCGCGAGACGATCACCAAGGCTGCGGATATCGATTACACCCACAAGAAGCAGTCGGGTGGTTCGGGCCAGTTCGCCCGCGTCAAGATCACTTTCGAGCCGAACCCCGAGGGCGAGGATTTCGTTTTCGAATCCAAGATCGTCGGCGGCAACGTCCCGAAAGAGTACATTCCGGGCGTCCAGAAGGGCATCGAAAGTGTTCTGTCTTCCGGTCCGGTTGCTGGCTTCCCGATGCTCGGCGTTAAAGCAACGTTGACCGATGGCGCCTTCCACGATGTCGACTCCTCGGTTCTGGCCTTCGAGATTGCGGCGCGCGCCGCATTCCGCGAAGGCGCTCAGAAGGCTGGCGCACAGCTTCTCGAGCCGATCATGAAGGTCGAAGTCGTGACACCGGAAGACTATATGGGTGACGTGATCGGCGATCTAAACAGCCGTCGCGGTCAGATTCAGGGCACGGAAAGCCGCGGTATCGTTCAGGTGATTAATGCCTACGTACCGCTGGCCAACATGTTCAAATACGTTGACAGCCTGCGCTCGTCGACGCAGGGACGCGCCCAGTACACCATGCATTTTGATCACTACGAGCCCGTTCCTTCGAACGTCGCTCAGGAAATCCAGGCGAAATACGCTTCGTAAGATCAAACGAAACGACAACTGAATTCGGCTGCGATGCAGCCAGTGAATTGAATGGAGGCCTCATATGGCAAAGGGTAAATTCGAGCGTAACAAGCCGCACGTGAACATTGGCACGATTGGTCACGTTGACCACGGCAAGACGTCGCTGACGGCAGCGATCACGAAGTATTTCGGTGATTTCCGTGCCTATGACCAGATTGACGCGGCGCCTGAAGAGAAGGCACGCGGCATCACGATTTCGACGGCGCATGTGGAATATGAGACGGACGATCGTCACTACGCCCACGTGGACTGCCCGGGCCACGCCGACTATGTGAAGAACATGATCACGGGTGCGGCGCAGATGGACGGCGCGATCCTGGTCGTTTCGGCAGCTGACGGCCCGATGCCGCAGACCCGCGAGCACATTCTTCTGGCCCGCCAGGTTGGCGTTCCTGCGATCGTCGTGTTCCTGAACAAGGTCGACCAGGTTGACGATGAAGAGCTTCTTGAGCTGGTCGAGCTGGAGGTTCGCGAACTTCTTTCGTCCTACGAATTCCCGGGCGACGACATTCCGATCGTCAAGGGTTCTGCGCTTGCGGCTCTGGAAGATTCCAACAAGGAAATCGGCGAAGACGCGGTTCGCGCTCTGATGAAGGAAGTCGACGCCTACATTCCGACGCCGGAGCGTCCGGTTGACCAGCCCTTCCTGATGCCGATCGAGGACGTGTTCTCGATTTCGGGTCGCGGTACGGTTGTGACGGGTCGCGTCGAGCGCGGCATCATCAATGTTGGCGACGAGATCGAGATCGTCGGCATTCGCGACACGTCGAAGACGACCTGCACGGGCGTGGAGATGTTCCGCAAGCTTCTGGATCAGGGGCAGGCTGGCGACAATATCGGTGCGCTGCTTCGCGGTGTGGACCGTGAGGGCGTCGAGCGCGGCCAGGTTCTGGCCAAGCCGGGTTCTGTGAAGCCGCACAAGAAGTTCAAGGCGGAAGCCTACATCCTGACGAAGGAAGAGGGTGGCCGTCATACGCCGTTCTTCACGAATTACCGTCCGCAGTTCTACTTCCGCACGACGGATGTGACGGGCATCGTGACGCTTCCGGAAGGCACCGAGATGGTGATGCCGGGCGACAATGTGACGGTGGACGTTGAACTGATCGTTCCGGTTGCGATGGAAGAGAAGCTTCGCTTCGCCATCCGCGAGGGCGGCCGCACCGTCGGTGCCGGTATCGTCGCTTCCATCACCGAATGAGCCTGTTTTCGGCGGCGGGCGGACACCCGCCCGTCACCACCGAATAAGGAATGTCTTTCATGAACGGACAGAACATCAGGATCCGCCTCAAGGCGTTCGATCACCGCATCCTGGACACGTCGACGCGCGAAATCGTTTCGACGGCCAAGCGGACCGGCGCCAATGTACGCGGCCCGATACCGCTTCCGACGCGGATCGAGAAGTTCACGGTCAACCGTGGTCCGCACATCGACAAGAAGAGCCGCGAACAGTTCGAGATGCGCACGCATAAGCGTCTTCTCGACATCGTGGATCCGACCCCGCAGACCGTCGATGCGCTGATGAAACTCGATCTGGCCGCCGGCGTGGATGTCGAGATTAAGCTCTAAGGAGCTTTCATGACTGTCGCATGACAGTCCTCTGAAACGAATTCGCGAACACCGAAAGAATGGTTGTACCGCGAGAGAATGTAAGGATTGAACCGATGCGTTCAGGTGTCATTGCACAAAAGCTGGGCATGACCCGTGTCTATAATGAGGCGGGCGAGCATGTGCCGGTGACCGTTCTCCGGATGGAGAATTGTCAGGTTGTCGCGCAGCGCACCACGGATAGGAACGGTTACACCGCCGTTCAGCTCGGCGTTGGCTTGCGCAAGGTGAAGAATGTTGCGAAGGCCCAGCGCGGCCAGTTCGCTCAGGCTTCTGTCGAGCCGAAAGCCAAGCTCTGTGAATTCCGGGTTTCCGAAGACAATTTGATCGATATCGGAGCGGAGATCACGGCCGAGCATTTCGTGCCCGGTCAGCTAGTCGACGTTGCCGGTGTCACGATCGGTAAAGGCTTTGCCGGTGTCATGAAGCGCCACAACTTCGGTGGTGGCCGGGCGACACACGGTAACTCGGTCAGCCACCGTTCGCACGGTTCGACCGGTCAGTGTCAGGATCCAGGCAAGGTCTTCAAGAACAAGAAGATGGCTGGTCATATGGGCCAGACTCGTGTCACCACTCAGAACCTGCAGATCGTGTCGACGGACGTCGACCGTGGTCTGATCCTGGTTCGCGGTGCCGTTCCTGGCTCCAAGGGCGCCTGGATCGAAGTTCGCGACGCGGTCAAGAGCAATCTTCCCGACAATGCGCCGAAGCCGGCCGCCATTCGTGGCAACGGTTCTGCCGCCGCTGAGGCCGAAGCCCCGGCGACCGAAGGAGCGGAATGATGGACGTCAAGGTCAACACGATTGCCGGTGAAGAAGCCGGTACGATTTCGCTCGACGATGCGATCTTTGGCCTGGAGCCGCGTGACGATATCCTTTACCGGGTCGTTCGCTGGCAGCGCGCCAAGAAGCAGCAGGGCACGCATAAGGCGCTTCAGCGTAGCGAGATTTCTCGCACTGGCGCCAAGATGTATCGCCAGAAGGGTACGGGCCGCGCCCGTCATTCTTCGGCACGTGCTCCGCAGTTCCGCGGCGGTGGCAAGGCACACGGACCCGTTGTCCGTAGCCATGCCCACGATCTTCCGAAGAAGGTTCGCGCTCTCGGTCTGAAGCATGCGCTTTCGGCCAAGGCGAAAAGCGACAGCCTGATCGTCGTCGACGAGTTGAAGATCTCGGAAGCCAAGACCAAGGCGCTTCTCGGCTCCTTCGGCAAGCTTGGCATCAACGATGCGCTCTTCATCGGTGGCGCGGAAGTGGATCAGGGTTTCGCCCGCGCCGCTTCCAACATCCCTCACGTGGACGTGCTGCCGGTTCAGGGCATCAATGTTTACGACATTCTGCGTCGCGGAAAGCTCGTTCTTTCCCGTGCGGCTGTCGAAGCTCTCGAGGAGCGGTTCAAATGAGCGATCTCAGCCACTACGACGTCATCGTCAGCCCGGTCATTACCGAGAAGTCGACGATGGCTTCGGAAAACAATCAGGTGGTCTTCAACGTTGCCAAGACCGCTACGAAGCCGGAAATCAAAGCTGCCGTCGAGACCCTCTTCGGCGTCAAGGTGACCGGTGTGAATACTCTTGTCCGTAAGGGCAAGGTCAAGCGCTTCCGCGGCCGGATCGGCCGTCAGAGCGACGTCAAGAAGGCAATCGTGACGCTAGCGGATGGTCAGTCCATCGACGTCACGAGTGGCCTTTGATCGAGCCGGAAGGACGAGTAGACAATGGCACTGAAGACATTCAATCCGGTTACGCCGAGCCTGCGCCAGCTGGTGCTGGTCGATCGGGAGGGCCTCCACAAAGGCAAGCCCGTAAAGGCGCTGACCGAAGGCCTCACCAAGAGTGGCGGCCGTAACAATAATGGCCGCGTCACCGCCCGTTATATCGGTGGCGGTCACAAACGGACCTACCGTCGCATCGATTTCAAGCGTCGCAAGTTCGGCGTTGAAGCAACCGTCGAGCGGCTGGAATATGATCCGAACCGGACCGCGTTCATCGCGTTGATCCGCTATGAGGACGACGAGCTGTCCTACATTCTGGCGCCGCAGCGCCTGGCTGTCGGCGACAAGGTGATGGCCGCGGACAAGGCGATCGACGTCAAGCCCGGCAACACCATGCCTCTTGAGCGTATGCCGGTTGGTACGATCGTCCATAATGTCGAGATGAAAATCGGCAAGGGCGGACAGATTGCCCGTTCGGCAGGCGCTTATGCACAGCTCGTGGGCCGTGACTCCGGCATGGCGATCCTTCGCCTGAATTCCGGCGAACAGCGTCTCGTTCACGGCGGCTGCCTGGCTACGGTCGGCGCGGTCTCCAATCCGGACCACGCCAATATCAATCTTGGCAAGGCCGGTCGTAAGCGCTGGCTCGGTAAAACACCGCATGTTCGCGGCGTTGTGATGAACCCGGTCGACCACCCCCACGGTGGTGGTGAAGGTCGGACCTCCGGTGGCCGTCATCCGGTCACGCCGTGGGGCAAGCCGACCAAGGGCAAGCGCACCCGTTCGAACAAGTCGACCGACAAATACATCATGCGTTCGCGCCATGCGCGTAAGAAGTAAAGGAAGGGCAGCCTAGTGACCCGTTCAGTCTGGAAAGGCCCGTTTGTCGACGGCTACCTCCTGAAGAAGGCCGACAAGGTCCGTGAAGGTGGTCGTAACGAGGTGATCAAGACCTGGAGCCGTCGCTCCACGATCCTGCCGCAGTTCGTCGGCCTCACCTTCGGCGTCTATAACGGCCAGAAGCACATCCCGGTTTCCGTGTCCGAAGATATGGTCGGCCACAAGCTCGGCGAATTCTCGCCGACGCGGACCTATTACGGCCACGGCGCCGACAAGAAGGCGAGAAGGAAGTAATCATGGGTAAGGCCAAGGCCCCACGCCGCCTGGCGGATAATGAGGCGCGCGCGGTCACACGCACAATTCGTGTGAGCCCGCAGAAGCTTAACCTTGTTGCTGCCATGATTCGCGGTAAGAAGGCGCAGACAGCGCTCGCCGATCTGGAATTTTCGCGCAAGCGCATCGCCGGCACGGTCAAGAAGACGCTGGAAAGCGCCATCGCCAATGCCGAGAACAATCATGATCTGGACGTCGACGCTCTCGTCGTTGCGGAAGCTTTTGTCGGCAAGTCGATTGTCATGAAGCGTTTCCACGCTCGTGGCCGCGGTCGTGCCAGCCGGATCGAAAAACCGTTCTCGCATCTGACGATCGTCGTGCGCGAAGTCGAAGAGGAGACGGCCTGATGGGTCACAAGATCAATCCTGTCGGGCTGCGCCTCGGCATCAACAAGACGTGGGACAGTCGCTGGTTCGCCGCTTCTGGCGAATATGCGGAACTGCTCCACGAGGACATCAAGATCCGGACCTATCTTGAGAAGGAGCTGAAGCAGGCTGCTGTCTCCAAGGTCGTGATCGAACGTCCGCACAAGAAGTGCCGCATTACTATTCATGCTGCTCGTCCGGGTCTCATCATTGGGAAGAAGGGCGCCGACATTGAGAAGCTGCGTCGTAAGCTTTCGGAAATGACCGATAGCGACGTGCACCTCAATATTGTTGAAGTCCGTAAGCCTGAAGTCGATGCCACGCTGGTCGCTCAGTCGATCGCACAGCAGCTTGAGCGCCGCGTTGCGTTCCGGCGTGCTATGAAGCGTGCCGTTCAGAGCGCAATGCGCCTCGGAGCGGAAGGCATTCGTATCAATTGCGGCGGCCGTCTCGGTGGCGCCGAGATCGCTCGTACCGAGTGGTATCGCGAAGGCCGGGTTCCGCTGCATACGCTGCGCGCTGATGTCGATTACGGCACGGCCGAAGCTGAAACCGCTTACGGTATATGCGGTGTGAAGGTCTGGATTTTCAAGGGCGAGATCCTTGAGCACGATCCGATGGCCTCTGAACGCCGTGCGACCGAAGGTGACAACAAGGGTGGCGGTGGCCGCCGCCGCGAGAACGCCTGAGCGGCGCCCCGCTGAACGATTGGAGTAAAGACCGATGCTGCAGCCGAAGCGCACGAAGTATCGCAAACAGTTTAAGGGCCGTATCAGCAACCGTGCCAAGGGTGGCGCAGCGCTGAATTTCGGTTCCTACGGTATCAAGGCTCTCGAGCCGGAACGCGTCACTGCGCGTCAGATCGAAGCCGCCCGCCGTGCCATCACCCGCCATATGAAGCGCCAGGGCCGCGTCTGGATCCGTATTTTCCCGGATCTGCCCGTGACCTCCAAGCCGACTGAAGTGCGTATGGGTAAGGGCAAGGGCTCCGTTGATTATTGGGCCGCCCGCGTTTCACCGGGTCGCATCATGTTCGAGATCGACGGTGTCAACGAAGAAATCGCGCGCGAAGCGCTTCGTCTCGGCGCGGCCAAGCTGCCCGTCAAGACGCGCTTCGTGCAGCGCATCGCCGAATAAGAGGAGCGCTAGCGCCATGAAAGCCGCCGACGTCCGGGCGATGAGCCCCGACCAGCTGAACGACAAGCTTGCGGAGCTGAAGAAAGAGCAGTTCAACCTGCGCTTTCAGGCCGCCAGCGGTCAGCTGGAAAAGACCGATCGCGTACGCACCGTGCGTCGTGATATCGCCCGAATCAAAACAATTGCCCGCCAGAAGGCGGCCGAAAACAAGGGCTGAGAGATATGCCAAAGCGCATCCTTCAGGGCACTGTGGTGTCAGACAAGAACGACAAGACCGTTGTCGTCCGCGTCGAACGCCGCTTCACCCATCCGCTGTTCAAGAAGACGGTCCGCTCGACCAAGAAGTATAAGGCGCACGACGAGTCCAATGCCTGCAAGGTAGGAGACCGCGTGCTGATCCAGGAGAGCCGGCCAATTTCGAAGGACAAGAACTGGGTCGTCGTGAATGACGCTCAGCAGGCCTGATTCGGAACAGGTCGTTCAACTTTTGAATATCAATCATTGGGGGCAGGGCGGTCCCGTCCGGTCCCCCGCAATTTTGAAGGCGGTCAGTCATGATTCAGATGCAGACTAACCTCGACGTCGCCGATAATTCGGGCGCCCGCCGGGTCCAGTGCATCAAGGTGCTGGGCGGCTCCAAGCGGAAATACGCTTCGGTGGGCGACATCATTGTCGTCTCCGTCAAGGAAGCCATTCCGCGTGGCCGAGTAAAGAAGGGTGATGTGATGAAGGCGGTCGTGGTTCGCACGGCCAAGGACATCCGTCGTCCGGACGGCAGCGTCATTCGCTTCGATAAGAACGCCGCTGTTCTTGTCGATAATAAAAAAGAGCCCGTCGGCACCCGTATCTTCGGACCGGTTCCGCGCGAACTTCGCGCCAAGAGCCACATGAAGATCATTTCGCTGGCTCCGGAAGTGCTCTGAGGAGAACGGACCATGCAGAAGATTCGCAAAGGCGATAAGGTCATGGTGCTGACTGGCAAGGACAAGGGCCGTACCGGCGAAGTCCTGGAAGTCAGACCGAAGGATGATCGCGCATTGGTGCGTGGCATCAACATGATCAAGCGCCATCAGCGTCAGACACAGACGCAGGAAGCCGGCATCGTTGCAAAGGAAGCAGCGATCCATCTGTCCAACCTGGCCCTTGTCGACAAGGACGGAAAGCCGACCCGCGTCGGTTTCGATGTTCGTGATGGCAAGAAGGTCCGCATTGCCAAAAGTTCGGGAGAAGTGATCGATGGCTGAGGCAAATTACGCGCCGCGGCTGAAGTCTCAGTACGACGACACGATCCGCGGTCTCATGACCGAACAGTTCGGCTACAAGAACCAGCACGAAGTGCCTCGGCTCGAGAAGATCGTTCTGAATATGGGTGTCGGCGAGGCGACTGCCGATTCCAAGAAGCCGAGCATCGCTGCCGATGATCTGGCGCTCATTTCGGGTCAAAAGCCCGTCGTGACCCGAGCTCGCAACTCGATTGCCGGCTTCAAGGTCCGTGAAGGCATGCCGATCGGCGCGAAGGTCACGCTTCGGCGTGAGCGCATGTATGAGTTTCTTGACCGCCTGATCACGATCGCGCTACCGCGCGTTCGCGACTTCCGCGGCTTGAATCCCAAGAGCTTCGACGGTCGTGGCAACTTTGCCATGGGCCTGAAGGAGCATATCGTCTTCCCCGAGATCAATTACGACAAGGTCGACCAGATCTGGGGCATGGACATCATCGTCTGCACGACCGCCAAGACGGATGATGAAGCGCGCGAACTTCTGCGTGGCTTCAACTTCCCCTTCCGGCAGTAACGGCAAGCGAAAAGGAGCCTCTTATGGCAAAAGTCTCTGCTGTTGAGAAAAATCAGAAGCGCCGCCGCATGGCGAAGAAGTACGCCGACAAGCGTGCTGCGCTGAAGAAGATCATCATGGATCGGTCCGCCCCGCTTGATGAGCGCTTTTCCGCTCAGCTCAAGCTGGCTGCGCTGCCGCGTAACTCGGCGAAGAATCGTATCCGTAACCGTTGCGGTGTAACGGGCCGTCCGCGCGCCTATTACCGCAAGCTCAATATGAGCCGTATCGCGCTGCGTGAGCTTGGCTCCGTCGGCCTGATTCCGGGCCTCAAGAAGTCCAGCTGGTAAGGAGCATTGACATGTCGGTGAATGATCCTCTTGGTGATATGCTCACCCGCATCCGCAACGGGGCCCTGCGTCGGAAGACTTCGGTCTCCACGCCAGGTTCGAAGTTGCGCGCGCGTGTTCTCGATGTTCTCAAGGAAGAAGGCTACATCCGCGACTACGCCGTCACGGAATATGAAAATGGCCGTTCGGACATTGAGATCGAACTGAAATACTATGAAGGCCAGCCGGTCATCCGCAAGATCGAGCGGGTGAGCAAGCCGGGCCGCCGGGTTTATGCTTCGGTGAAGAATATTCCGCAGGTCGCCAACGGCCTCGGCATTTCCATCCTGTCGACGCCTCGCGGCGTTTTGGCGGACCACTCGGCTCGTGAACAGAATGTCGGCGGGGAAGTTCTCTGCCAGATCTTCTAAGCCGGGCCCAACGGAAACGATAGAACAGGGATACGATCATGTCTCGTATCGGTAAGAAACCGGTTGCCGTGCCGGATGGCGTTACCGCCTCCGTCGACGGTCAGACCGTCAAGGCCAAGGGCCCGAAGGGTGAACTCCAGTTCACCGTCGCCGAGGAAGTATCGGTTGCGATGGAAGACGGCGCAGTCGCCGTCGAGCCGCGCAACGAAACGAAGGTAGCTCGCTCCAAGTGGGGCATGAGCCGCACCATGATCGCCAACATCATGGAAGGCGTGAAGGATGGTTTCGAGCGCAAGCTCGAGATCAACGGTGTCGGTTATCGTGCCGCCATGCGTGGCAAGGACCTTCAGCTCTCGCTCGGCTTCAGCCACGAAGTCATCTATGAAGCGCCGGAAGGCGTGACCATCACCGTGCCGAAGCCGACGGAGATCACGATCTCCGGCATCGACAAGCAGGTGGTCGGTGAAACTGCGGCCAAGATTCGCGAATATCGTCCGCCGGAGCCCTACAAGGGCAAGGGTGTGAAGTATGCCGAAGAGCGGATTGTCCGCAAAGAAGGCAAGAAGAAGTAAGGAACGGAAGATCATGGCTTACAAGACTCCCGTCCAGAAGCGCGCCTTTCGCGTCCGCAAGAAGCTCCGCCAGGTGGCCGCTGGCCGCCCGCGGCTTTCGGTCTACCGGTCGGGCCTGAATATCTACGCCCAGATTATCGATGACGCGAAAGGCCACACGGTTGCGGCCGCTTCGACGCTCGACAAGGATCTGCGCAGTTCTTCTGGCGCCAATGTCGATGCGGCAGCCTCTGTTGGAAAGCTCATTGCCGAGCGTGCCAAGGAAGCTGGCGTCACCGAGGTCGTCTTCGACCGCGGACCGTATATCTATCATGGTCGCGTCAAGGCTCTTGCCGATGCGGCACGTGAGGGTGGTCTCACCTTCTGATTTGATGTATTGACCGGCCGCCGCTGCTTCGCGGAAGCGAAGTGGGGGCCGATCTTTAAACCCAATCGCCAGTTTTCCGGAAAAGAACAAGGATAGGAACATGGCACAGAACCGCAGGGACGATCGCCGCGACCGCGATGAGCGCGACAGCGAATTCGTCGACAAGCTCGTTCATATCAATCGTGTCGCCAAGGTCGTGAAGGGTGGTCGCCGTTTTGGCTTCGCCGCTCTCGTCGTCGTCGGCGACCAGAAGGGCCGCGTCGGCTTCGGGCATGGCAAGGCCCGTGAAGTGCCGGAAGCGATCCGCAAGGCAACGGAAAGCGCCAAGCGCGATCTGATTTTCGTGCCGCTTCGTGATGGCCGTACGCTTCACCATGACGTCAAGGGCCGTCACGGCGCTGGCAAGGTTGTTCTGCGTACCGCGAAGCCGGGTACCGGTATCATTGCGGGCGGCCCGATGCGCGCCGTTTTCGAGACTCTTGGTATTCACGACGTGGTTGCCAAGTCGCTTGGTACATCCAACCCCTACAACATGATCCGCGCCACCTTTGATGCTCTGAAGAACCAGATGCACCCGAAGGACGTCGCAGCTGCCCGCGGCATCAAATATGCTGAGCTTCAGGCTCGACGCATCGATACCGCCCGGGCCGAGGAAAGCAGCGTGACGGAGGAAGCTCATGGCTGACAAGATCACCGTCGAGCAGATCGGAAGCCCGATCCGCCGTTCGAAGGATCAGCGCGCAACGCTGGCTGGTCTCGGTCTTAACAAGATGCATCGCCGTCGCGAGCTGGAAGATACGCCGGCTGTGCGCGGCATGATCGCCAAGGTCTCCCACCTTGTCCGCATCGTGGACGGAGAGTGAGGATAATAAAATGAAACTCAACGAACTTTCTCCGAAAGAAGGCTCGGTCAAGGATCGCACCCGCGTTGGTCGCGGTATCGGCTCGGGCAAGGGCAAGACCGGCGGTCGTGGCGTCAAGGGTCAGAAGTCCCGTTCCGGTGTTTCCGTCGCCGGCTTCGAGGGCGGCCAGATGCCGATCTATCGTCGCCTGCCGAAGCGCGGCTTCAACAATGTCTTCGCCAAAGACTATAATGAAGTCTCCGTTGAACGCATTCAGAAGGCCATCGACGCCGGCAAGCTCGACAAGGGCGCAACCGTTGACCTTGATGCGCTGGTCCAGGCTGGCATTGTCCGCCGCAAGAGGGATGGTGTTCGCCTGCTCGGCAATGGTGAGATCAAGGATGGCGTGACGTTCGAAGTGAACTACGCCACCAAGAGCGCGGCCGAAAAGGTCGAAAAGGCGGGTGGCTCGGTGAAGCTCATCGCACCCAAAACGAAAACCGCCGAATAAGTTCGGTGGGGCCGCTTCCGAGAAGGGAGCGGCCCTTTCCTTTTTATGGATGGTTGCCCCGCCGCGCTTGCGCTATCGCCCTGCGCGGCTTATTTCGGGCGCGCAACCGACTCTTCTATCCGGAACGTCGCATCGCTGACCGGCTCGCCGCATGGCTCGACCGGATCCGACCCCGAGGACTTTCATGGCATCTGCAGCAGAACAGCTCGCCTCCAATCTGAATTTTTCCGCGTTTGCCAAGGCGGAAGATCTCAAGAAACGCCTTTGGTTCACCCTGGGCGCCTTACTGGTCTATCGCTTCGGCACTTTCGTGCCGATGCCGGGCATCAACCCGGATGCCTTCGCGCAAGCCTTCCAGCAGCAGTCCGGCGGCGTCCTCGGCATGTTCAACATGTTCTCGGGCGGCGCGGTCCAGCGCATGGCTATCTTCGCTCTCGGGATCATGCCCTACATTTCGGCGTCGATTATCGTGCAATTGATGACGAGCGTCATTCCCTCGCTGGAAGCGCTCAAGAAGGAAGGCGAGCAGGGCCGGAAGGTCATCAACCAGTACACGCGCTACGGCACTGTATTGCTCGGCACCATTCAGGCCTACGGCATCGCCGTCGGTCTCGAGGGCGGCAACAATATCGTGATCGATCCGGGCTGGTTCTTCCGCATCTCAACCGTCATCACGCTTGTCGGCGGCACGATGTTTCTGATGTGGCTGGGTGAACAGATTACCGCACGCGGTATCGGTAACGGCATCTCGCTGATTATCTTTTCGGGTATTGTCGCAGGCTTGCCAGGGGCAATCGGCGGGACGCTGGAACTCGGCCGCACCGGTGCGCTGTCGACGGGTATCATTCTCGCGATCATCGCCCTGGCCGTGATCGTCATCGCGGTGATCGTCTTCTTCGAGCGCGCGCAGCGGCGGCTTCTGATCCAGTATCCGAAGCGCCAGGTGGGCAACCGGATGTTCCAGGGCGACACGTCTCACCTTCCGCTGAAGCTCAACACCGCGGGCGTTATTCCGCCGATCTTCGCGTCTTCGCTTCTGTTGCTGCCGGCAACCGTTGCAGGGTTCGCACAGAGCGAAAACATGCCCTCTTGGGCGGCGCCAATTCTGGCTGCATTGGGTCACGGGCAGCCGATCTATATGGCGCTCTACGCCTTCATGATCGCGTTCTTCGCGTTCTTCTACACTGCCATCGTCTTCAATCCGAAGGATACGGCCGACCAGTTGAAGAAGCACTCAGGCTTCATTCCCGGCTATCGTCCCGGCGAACGCACCGCGGATTATATCGACTACGTGCTCACCCGTATCACCTTCATCGGGGCGATCTATCTGGTCGTGATCTGTCTATTACCCGAATTTCTCATTTCGGCGACGGGCGTTCCGTTCTATCTCGGCGGCACCTCGCTGCTGATCGTGGTCTCGGTGACGCTTGATACGGTTGCACAGGTTCAGGGGCACCTCATTGCCCATCAATATGAGGGGCTCATCAAGAAATCGAAGCTCCGGGGAGGAAAGAGGGGCCGATGAGACTTATTCTTCTAGGACCGCCGGGCGCCGGCAAGGGAACGCAGGCGCAACGGCTGGTAAAACTCTACGATATACCGCAGCTCTCGACGGGCGACATGTTGCGCGCCGCCGTTCAGGAGGGAACGGAAGTCGGCCGTCGTGCGAAAGCCGTGATGGACGCGGGAGAGCTGGTTTCCGACGACATCGTCAACCAGATCGTGTCGGACAGGCTGGACCAGGCAGACTGTCAGAATGGTTTTATTCTTGACGGCTACCCGCGCACTTTGGCGCAGGCCGACTGCGTCGAGGAGATGCTGGCGGAGAAGGAAATGCCGCTTGACGCCGTTGTCGAGCTTCGCGTCGACGATGACGCTTTGATCGATCGCGTCTCTGGCCGTTTCACCTGCGCAAGCTGTGGCGCCGTCTATCACGATACGCAGAAACCGCCCCAGACCGAGGGTGTTTGCGATGTCTGCGGTTCGACCGAGTTCAAGCGGCGAGCGGATGACAACGCTGAAACCATGCGCACCCGTTTGCGGGCTTATTACAAGGAAACCGCGCCATTGGTTGGCTATTACCATGCCAAGGGCCTCCTCCGTCCGGTCGATGGCATGGGGGAAATCGATGAAGTCACGGCCGCTGTTCAGTCCGTTCTCGACGACTAAAGGCTGATCGCAACAAGAAGTCCGGTATCCGATCATTGGAGTCAGGCGGCGGGGTTGACATTGATCTTCACCTCCGCTACCGCCCGTTCGTCCTCCCGGAAAAGGAAATGGATGTGCCCCGTCGGGGCTTTTCGTCATTTCCGGTCGGGGAACCTGCAGGGGCCGGGCTCCACCGGACGCGGGTCAATACAATGCGCCGGCTAGGCCGGCCCAAATGGAGAAGTAAAGATGGCCCGTATCGCCGGCGTCAACATTCCGACGAACAAGCGCGTTGTCATCGCGCTGCAGTACATTCATGGCATTGGCGCGAAGTTCGCCCAGGATATCGTGGAGAAGGCGGGTATTCCTGCCGAGCGGCGTGTGTCCGAACTGACCGACGCTGAAGTGCTGCAGATCCGCGAAACAATCGACCGCGACTATCAGGTGGAAGGCGATCTTCGCCGAGAAACCGCGATGAACATCAAGCGCCTTATGGACCTTGGTGCCTACCGTGGCCTGCGCCACCGCCGCAACCTGCCGGTTCGCGGCCAGCGCACGCACACCAATGCCCGCACACGCAAGGGGCCGGCCAAGGCCATCGCAGGCAAGAAGAAGTAATTTTGCGTCCTTATCGGCCGTGATCGTCTTCAGGGCGGTCGCGGTCGTTCTGACGCGAGGTGTAGCCGCCGGCATTACGGCGGCGATGATATCGACTGAAAGGAACTGAAATGGCGAAAGAAGCCGCCCGCGTACGCCGCCGCGAACGCAAGAATATCTCGTCGGGTGTCGCGCATGTGAATTCGACGTTCAACAATACGATGATCACCATCACCGATGCGCAGGGCAACACCATTGCCTGGTCGAGCGCTGGCGCGCAGGGCTTCAAGGGCTCGCGCAAGTCTACGCCGTTCGCTGCGCAGATTGCTGCGGAAGATTGCGCCAAGAAGGCGATGGATCACGGCATGAACACGCTGGAAGTCGAAGTCCGTGGTCCTGGTTCCGGCCGTGAGTCGGCGCTTCGCGCGCTTCAGGCTGCTGGCTTCACGATCACCTCGATCCGTGATGTAACGCCGATCCCGCACAACGGTGTCCGCGCCAAGAAGAAGCGCCGCGTCTGATCCGTTTCCGCCATTGGCTGCCGGCAGTTCCGGTGGTCGACAACCGTTTCCTCCCAGCCTGCCACGATTGGATGGTGGCGGCACACTGAAGGAAGACAACCGAATGATCCAGAAAAACTGGCAGGAACTGATCAAGCCGAACAAGATCGAAGTCGGATCCAAAAAGGGCAATGTGACGACGCTCGTCGCCGAGCCCCTGGAACGCGGCTTTGGTCTGACGCTCGGCAATGCACTGCGCCGTGTCCTGCTGTCGTCGCTTCGCGGCGCAGCCGTGACCGCCGTCCAGATCGATGGTGTCCTGCATGAATTTTCGTCGGTCGCCGGCGTCCGTGAGGACGTGACCGACGTGATCCTCAACATCAAGGAAATCGCCATCAAGATGGATGGCGAGGGTCCCAAGCGCATGGTTGTGCGCAAGGCAGGCCCCGGCGTCGTGACCGCTGGCGATATCCAGACGGTCGGTGATGTCGAGATCCTCAATCCCGATCATGTCATCTGCACCCTCGACCGCGACGCGGAAGTGCGGATGGAATTCACCGTCGATAATGGCAAAGGCTACGAGCCGGCTGATCGCAACCGTTCTGAAGACAGCCCGATCGGGTTGATCCTCGTCGATGCGCTGTTCTCGCCGGTCCGCAAGGTCTCCTACAAGGTCGAGAACACCCGCGAAGGTCAGGTTCTCGATTATGACAAGCTCACGCTGACCATCGAAACCGATGGCTCGATCTCCGGCGAGGATGCCGTGGCTTATGCCGCCCGCATCATCCAGGATCAGCTGTCCATCTTCGTCAACTTTGAAGAGCCGCAGCGTGAAAACGCGACCGAGCAGGCCAGCGAGCTGGCCTTCAACCCGGCGCTGCTCAAGAAGGTGGACGAGTTGGAACTGTCGGTTCGTTCGGCCAACTGCCTGAAGAACGACAACATCGTCTACATTGGCGACCTCATTCAGAAGACCGAAGCGGAGATGCTCCGTACGCCGAACTTCGGCCGTAAGTCGCTGAACGAGATCAAGGAAGTTCTCGCCTCCATGGGCCTGCACCTCGGTATGGAAGTGCCGGATTGGCCTCCGGAGAATATCGATGAACTGGCCAAGCGCTACGAAGACCAATACTGAGGCGCGAACGCGTCCTCTCGATCGAAACGAAAGGAACAGGCTCATGCGTCACGGTAACCGGGGCCGGAAATTCAACCGCACACACGAGCATCGCAAGGCGATGTTCGCCAATATGGCTGCTTCGCTGATCACGCACGAGCAGATCGTCACGACTTTGCCGAAGGCGAAAGACCTTCGTCCGATCGTCGAGAAGCTCGTCACGCTCGGCAAGCGCGGCGATCAGCACGCTCGTCGCATGGTCGCGTCGCAGATTCAGGATGAGGCAGCTGCCAAGCGTCTCTTCGATGAAGTCGCGCCTCGTTATGCGGAGCGCAATGGCGGCTACCTTCGCATCATGAAGGCCGGCTTCCGTCATGGCGACAATGCGCCGATGGCGGTGATCGAGTTCGTCGATCGCGATGTCGATGCCAAGGGCAAGGCCGATCGCGAACGTATGGAAGCGGAAGCCGAGCTTGAGGGTGAAGAGGCTTAAGCCTCAATCCACCAGAAAATCGATTAAGGGTCGGCTTTGCGCCGGCCCTTTTTTCTTTTGCGCCAGCGCTTGTCATCCCTTCACCACGCTCGCCGCATATCGGAAACTGCTGGGCAGCAGAGGGAAAAGAAGAATGATTCGCCGTCGCCATCTTGTTTTGATTGCAGGACTTGCAGTGGGTGCCGTCACGGCTGCAACCGCCGAGGAAAAGCCGCTCGACACTTTGCTCGGTCAGTTGCGCGGAGGAGGTGGACCAAACTCCGTCGAGCGCCAGGTTCCCTCGAGCGCGGATGAGGTCAGGATGTCATATGCGCCTCTCGTTCGCGAGACGGCGCCAGCGGTGGTCAACGTCTATGCGACGAAGATGGCTCGTGCGCAGCGCTCGCCCTTCGAGGGCGACCCGTTCTTCGATCAGTTTTTCCGGCGCAGCCCGCGTCGCTCGCTCCGCCGCTCCTCATCTCTCGGTTCGGGCGTCATCGTCGACTCGTCCGGACTTGTGGTCACAAACAATCATGTCATCGAAGGCGCGGACGAAGTCCGCATCGCCCTGCATGACGGCCGCGAGCTGGAAGCGGAGGTTATGTTGCGCGACGAGAGCGTCGACCTTGCAATTCTGAAAGTGGAGAACGGCGAAGCTCTCCCGTTCCTTTCTTTCGCGGATAGCGATTCAATGGAGGTCGGTGACCTCGTCCTGGCGATCGGCAATCCGTTCGGGGTCGGCCAGACGGTAACCAGCGGTATCGTTTCGGCTCTGGCACGAAACCACGTGGGCGTTTCCGATTTCAACTTCTTCATTCAGACCGACGCTGCGATCAATCCGGGCAATTCGGGTGGTGCCCTTGTCGATATGGAAGGGCGGCTCGCCGGCATCAACACGGCGATCTACTCTCGCTCGGGCGGCTCGAACGGTATCGGGTTCTCTATCCCGGCAAATATGGTCCGCGCGTTTCTGGCAGCGGCCAAGGCGGGAGAGACGCGTTTTGAGCGTCCTTGGCTTGGCGCTGCGTTTTCGCCCATTACGAGGGACATTGCCGAGGCGCTCGGCCTGGATCGGCCACGCGGCGTTCTCGTGGCAGAGGTTATTGCAAACAGTCCGGCAGAGGTTGGGGATCTTCGTGCGGGCGATGCGATACTCGCGATGGACGGCCGCCCGATCGAGCATCCGGACGCTCTGGGATATCGTCTTGCCACCCATCCGATAGGCGAGCCGGCCACGTTTAGGGTGCTGCGTGATGGCGAGGAGATCGATGTGGTCTGCACACCCACCCGCGCCCCCGACCTGTCATCAAACGCCATCCTGCTGGAGGGGCAACAGCCATTGGCGGGTGCGAACGTTGCCGATCTGACGACGGCACTCTCGCAGCGCATGAATCTGAAGGGCAGGCCATCGAGCGGCGCAGTGATCGTCGAGGTATCTCCCGGCTCCATTGCCGAGAGCTATGGTTTTCGCACGGGCGACGCGATTGTCGAACTGAATGGCAGCCGCATCGACGATGCGACCACCCTGCAGCGTCTCGTTTCCGAAGGGGCGCGATTCTGGCGTATCGCGCTAGTGCGCGAAGGGCGCACATTCCGCCAGATGTTCAGCTTCTGACGTTCCAATGGCTGATCTTTTCGGACCCACCACGGACGACGCAACGCCTGAAAGAGAGCAAGCCGGGCAGGGCACCGCGGTGAACCGTCCTCTTGCCGATCGGCTCAGGCCCACTCGCTTGTCCGAGGTCGTTGGCCAGAACCATCTAACCGGCGACGATGGCGCTCTTACACGCATGCTGCGGTCGGGCACATTGGGCTCGATGATCTTCTGGGGACCGCCGGGAACGGGAAAAACGACAGTTGCCCGATTGCTCGCCGGTCAGACCGATCTGTCCTTCGAGCAGATATCGGCGATCTTTTCAGGCGTTGCAGAGCTGAAAAAGGTTTTCGAGGCCGCTCGGATGCGGTGGTCGCAAGGGCGACAGACCCTGCTGTTCGTCGACGAGATTCATCGTTTTAATCGCGCGCAGCAAGACAGCTTTCTGCCGGTTATGGAAAACGGTACCGTTATTCTTGTTGGTGCCACCACCGAAAATCCGAGTTTCGAACTCAACGCCGCCTTGCTTTCGCGCGCCAGGGTCCTGACGTTTCGTTCGCTGGATGGCGAGGATATCGAGGCACTTCTGGCGAAGGCGGAAGAAACGGATGAGAAAAAGCTGCCGCTCGATGACGAAGCCCGCGCCGTTCTCATTCGCATGGCGGATGGTGACGGCCGTGCTGCATTGACGCTGGCGGAAGAGGTCTGGCGTTCGGCCAAGAGTGGGGAAACGCTGGACGCGGAAGAGCTCCAATCGATTCTTCAGCGCCGCGCACCGGTCTACGACAAGAGCCAGGACGGCCACTACAATCTGATATCAGCATTGCATAAGGCTGTCCGGGGCTCCGATCCCGACGCGGCACTCTACTATCTTTGCCGAATGCTCGATGCGGGCGAGCACCCTCTCTATCTTGGACGAAGGCTCGTCCGTATGGCGAGCGAAGACATCGGTCTTGCCGATCCTCAGGCGCTCGTGATCGCAAACGCGGCCAAGGACGCCTATGATTATCTGGGAAGTCCGGAAGGGGAACTGGCCTTGGCGGAAGCCACGGTCTATCTCGCGACAGCGCCGAAATCCAACGCGGTCTACACAGCCTATAAGGCCGCTATGCGGAGCGCCAAGGAGAACGGGTCTCTCCTGCCACCCCGCCATATCCTGAACGCTCCGACAAAGCTCATGAAGGAGGAGGGGTATAGCGAGGGCTATCGCTATGACCACGATGAGCCGGATGCCTTTTCAAGTCAGGACTACTTTCCCGAGAAGATGGGTCGACGGGATTTTTACCGGCCCGTCGACCGTGGTTTCGAGCGCGAGATTGGCAAACGACTGGAGTATTGGAGCAAGCTCCGCCGCGACCGCGGAAACGGCTGACCATTGGCGCTTTGGCGCTCGATCGCGGGTTCCACTTCCGACGGATCGGCCTGAAAACCACCCGCTGCGAGGAGAGCGGCGAACCGGCCACCTTCCGCGGCCAGCACGTCGTAACTGCCGCGCTCTACGATCCGCCCGTCCTCGATCACGAGAATCAGGTCGGCATTGCGGATGGTCGAGAGACGGTGAGCGACGACAAAGGTCGTCCGGCCCTGCCGAAGCTGGTTCAGTGCGATCTGCACCTTGCTCTCTGTCTCGACATCGAGCGCACTGGTGGCTTCATCCAGAACAAGAATGGGCGCATTCTTGAGCACCGCGCGTGCAATGGCGATCCGCTGACGTTCGCCGCCCGACAGACATGCGCCGCGATCACCGGCCGCAGCATCGTATCCGCCATCCTTGCATTCGATGAAGCTCGCCGCTGACGCGGTGTGCGCAGCCTTGGCAATCTCGTCCCGGCTGGCAGGTTCGCGTCCAACGCGGATATTTTCTTCGATGGTCCGGTTCAGGATTGAGGGGTCCTGGAAGACGGTGGCGATATTGCGTCTGAGCGACTCGCGCGAGACGTCACTGATATCGGTCCCGTCGATCGTGATCCGGCCCTCCTGAGGTGTCTGAACGGCCTGAAGAAGATTGATGATCGTGCTTTTGCCGGAACCCGTCGGTCCGACCAGCGCAACCGTCTGTCCCGGCAGAACGGAAAACGCGATATCGGAAACGCCGCAATGGGACGAGGGGTACTGAAACGAGACGTTTTCGAACCGGACAGCGCCGCTCACGGCGCCCAACGCGGGCTTGCTGCACATGCGTGGCTCTCCGCCCGCCTCATTCTCCAGCCGAAAGAACTCCTGAAGCTTGGCGCGGCTGTCGTGCAGTTGCGTCAGGAAGCCTGTGATCTGATCGAGCCGGGAAATGAGCAGACCAGCAAATCCGGTGAAGGCGATCACATCGCCGATGGCAAGCTCGCCGCGGCTGACGAGAAGACTTCCGATCAGCAGCACGACAGCCATGGAAAGAGTGGAAGCCAGGCGGTTGAGGGTCGCGGCCAGGGCCCACCAGTTGAGGACCGGATATTGTTCGTCGAGCAGGCGGTGAGCAAAAATCCGGAGCGTATTCGTTTCAGTGGCAATCCGGTTATAGCTTTGCAGAACACCGACATTGCTGATCGTATCGGTCACGTGGCCGAACACATGATGGTTGGACTGCTCCAGTGCGCGTTGCCCGTGCTCGGTCTTCTGCATGACGAAGCGGCTCGTCATCGCATACGCCGCGGCGAGACCGAACAGGACGACACTCAGACGCCAGTCCATGGCTAGGGCCGTCGGGACGAGAAAGACCAGTGCCACAACGGTGGATAGATGCGCGCGCATGAAATCCAGCCAAAGGGCGAACAGCGTATCGACGCCCCGCAGCACGGTGTGAAGAACGCGCGAACTGCCTGTCTGCTGATGGTAGGCCAGCGGCAGCCGCATGACATGCTCATAGCTCTCCAGAAGCACCTGCATTTTGTGCTTGTTGGCGAGCCGGTCGCCGGCGAGGGCAACCAGGATGAAAGCGACGATGTTAAAGGCGCCGATCGCCAGCCAAATGACGAGATTGGTCGTGATCGACCCGTCTCCTGCAATGGCATCGAATACGCGGCCCAGGAGGACCGGCTCGTAAACGGCAATGGCGGCGAGCGCTACGTTTGCAGCGCAGATGACAGCCACCTTCTTCTTCTCAGGCAAAAGATAACGGATCGCTCTGAGATAAAGGGAAAAGACGGTGGAGGGGAAAACTGACTCGGAATAATTCAAACTCGAAATGCCCGCACAATGTGTTGCGCCGCCGCATGAAATCGGCAGCCTGCACCACGCTTCGTTTAGCGTCTCGAACTCCGTCCTCGAACGAAACGCTCGCGTGATGATGTAATGCCTTGGCGCGAAATGGGTTTCCGCGATAGATTGACGCTCGAAGATGAATTGTGATGAGGGTGTGGCGATTATGATGCGCTGCAAAATCATCCACTGGATGCAGATGTTTTCTCAAACGATTGAATCCACAATCGTATAGAGATCGCATAATATACCTTGAGCGGTGGGGTTCAGACGCTTTCTACGATTTGCTATGCAAAATTCACGCGACCACCATTCCCTAATTGCATGGCTCTTGTTGCAAGCTGTTGAACATATTTAAAAAAGTGAGATGGGGACGGACAACATGCAGGGAACCTTGGCCGTCATGATTGGCGGGGCCCTTGGAGCGGGTTTGCGCCATTTGGTCGGAATAGGCACCTTCCGCCTTTTCGGTTCCGGTTTTCCCTATGGGACCCTGACCGTAAACGTGGTCGGTTCTTTTCTCATGGGTCTGTTGGTGAGTTGGCTTCTGCCACGTCTACCCGGCGCGGAATGGCGTCTTTTTCTGGCGACGGGGCTGCTCGGCGGTTTTACCACGTTCTCTTCCTTCAGTCTCGATGTTGCGACCCTTTGGGAGAGAGGCGCTTCAGGTCTGACCGCGTTTTACGTTGCAGCAAGCGTTGTCGCATCGATCCTCGCAATCTTTGCGGGGCTGGCCTTGGGACGCATGGCCGGTTAGAGCGGACGCAGTACGGCGATATCCGCCACCAACACTTGAATGACAGGGTTTCCATGGCTGGCGTGGAACAGATTACCGTCGATCACGACGAGGCAGGCATGCGTGTGGACCGGTGGTTCAAGGCCCACTATCCGGGCCTCGGGTTCGGCGCGCTGCAGAAATTGCTCCGAAGCGGACAGGTGCGTGTCGATGGTGGCCGCGTCAAATCGGATACGAGGCTACAGGCGGGGCAATCTGTTCGTGTTCCGCCACTTGCCACCGACCGTAAGTCGAATGCGCCCCTGACGCATAAAACGATGAGGGACCGCGCCGATGGGGATCTCCTCTCCTCCATGCTGCTTTATGAAGACAAGAAGGTTCTCGTCTTCAACAAGCCTGCAAGCCTGGCCGTCCAGGGCGGGTCCGGCATCATGCGGTCTGTCGATTCCATGCTGGAGGCATGGCGGAACCAGAAAGGCGAAAAGCCCCGTCTGGTCCATCGGCTGGACCGTGATACATCCGGCGTGCTTGTCGTAGCGCGGACGCGAGGCGCGGCGCAGAAGCTGACGGGTGCTTTCCGTGAAAGGACGACCCGGAAAACCTATTGGGCTCTCGTCAAAGGTCTGCCCAAGCCCCTGGCCGGACGGATTTCGACATGGATGATCAAGGAGCAGACGCCGGATGGCGACCGGATGCGTAATGTTCGCCAGAGCAAGGAGGCGGACCACGCCATCTCGACCTACAAGGTCATCGAGCATGTCGGACAGGAACTCGCATGGGTTCGCATGGAACCGGAGACCGGCCGTACACACCAGCTTCGTGTCCATGCGCTGCATATGGGCCATCCCATTATCGGCGATCCGAAATATTTCGAGGCGGATCAGAACTGGGAATTTCCCGGTGGCATCCAGAACAAGCTGCACCTTCATGCCCGCCGGATCCGTATTCCGCATCCGGACGGAGGGATGGTCGACGTCACAGCGCCGCTACCACCGCACATGATCCAGAGCTGGAATTTGCTGGGCTTCGATGAGGGAACGGCCGAAAAGGTCGAGGAATCCGAAGAATGAAACTCGTCCTTTTCGATTGCGACGGGACGCTTGTTGACGGCGCCGGGCTCATTTGCGCCACGATGGATGAGACCTTCGCCGAACACGGCCTCTCACACCCCGATCAACTGGCGACCAGGGGGGTGATCGGCCGTAGCCTCGATCTGGCGATCGCCGAGTTGTTACCGGAGACCTATCAGCCGAACCTGCCCCAACTGGTCGAGCGCTACAAAAGCAACTATCGGCGCCTGCGCTTGGAAGGGGGCCACGTCGACCCCATTTATGATGGGATGGCCGAGCTCATAAGCGGGCTTGCGGATAGAGATGACGTGCTTCTCGGAATCGTTACTGGCAAGAGCCGCCGGGGTGTCGAAAGTGTTTTCGAGGCGCATGGATTCGGCCACAATTTCGTAACGGTGAGAACGGCGGACGACTGTCCGAGCAAGCCGCATCCCGCCATGGTCCTTGAGTGTTGCGCGGAAGTCGGTACGGACCCGACTGAGGCCATTGTGGTCGGCGATACGGTTTATGACATGGAGATGGCGGTTTCGGCGGGTGCCACCGCCATCGGTGTTGATTGGGGCTATGGCACGGTGGAGGATCTGCTGAGAACCGGCGCATTCGCAGTTCTGAGCCAGCCTTCCGAGCTGCTCGACCATTTGCCGCAGACGGTTTGAAGAAGAAAGGAGCGCGCTCATGCGCGACCAGCTGGAATCCATCGAACAGGGCAGCCGCCAGTTGGATACCGATCCGACGCAGAAGGCCCGCGAACAGATGCGCCGTCCGCTTCCCAAGCGGTTTTACAAGGAGGTCACGGTCGAAGAGGCCGATGACGTCTCCGCCTATGCCATTCTGCTGGACGGGCGGACGGTCAAGACGCCGGGACGAAAGGTCCTCGCATTCCCGACGCGCGCGCTTGCCGAGCTGATCGCGGCAGAATTTGCATCCCAGAAGGATGTTCTCGATCCGGCGGCAATGCCGGCTTTCCGGCTGGCTAACAGTGCGGTTGAAGCAGTCGCCGATAATGCAGAGGCGGTCGCGGGAGACCTTGTCCGTTTCGCTGGCTCAGACCTCCTGTGCTATCGCGCCGAGGGGCCTGCGGGACTGGTCGCCAACCAGCAGGAGAAATGGGATCCGCTACTGGCGTGGATATGCGAGGAGACGGGAGGCGCGTTCATCACCACAGGCGGCATCGTCTATGCCGAACAGCCGGAAGAGGCTCTGGCTGGCTTCGCGCGATATGTCGGCCGATACCGCGATGCTTTCCAGCTGGCGGCGATGCATTCCATGACCACATTGACGGGCTCCGTCTTCCTGGCCGTCGCGGTGGCCGAGGGGCGGATCACTCCGGAGGATGCCTGGACGGCGGCGCATGTCGATGAGGACTGGAATATTGCGCAATGGGGCGAGGACTTCGAGGCGAAGCGGATGAGGGAGGCACGCTGGACCGAGATGAAGGCGGCTGCTGAGCTTTTTCACGCCGTGCGCGCTTCGTAGAGATCATATGCGAGGCTGTTATCGATATGAAAAAGGCCCCGGCGAAACCGGGGCCTTTTCTGTTTCTACGCTACCGGCTGATCAGACCGAATAGTACATGTCGAATTCGACCGGGTGCGGCGTGTGCTCGAAGCGGATGACCTCTTCCATCTTCAGATCGATATAGGCGTCGATCTGATCGTCGTCGAAGACGCCGCCAGCGGTCAGGAAGGAGCGGTCGGCATCGACGCTTTCCAGAGCTTCGCGCAGGGAAGCGCAGACGGTCGGGATGTCCTTCAGCTCTTCCGGCGGAAGATCGTAGAGATCCTTGTCCATGGCGTCGCCGGGATGGATCTTGTTCTTGATGCCGTCGAGGCCAGCCATCAGCATGGAAGCGAAGCAGAGGTAGGGGTTCGCCATCGGATCGGGGAACCGCACTTCCACACGCTTGCTCTTCGGCGAAGAGCCGAACGGAATACGGCAGGATGCCGAACGGTTACGCGCCGAATAGGCGAGAAGAACCGGTGCTTCGAAGCCCGGGACCAGACGCTTGTAGGAGTTGGTCGACGGGTTGGTGAAGGCGTTCAGTGCCTTGGCGTGCTTGATGATGCCGCCAATGTAGTGAAGGCAGGTTTCCGACAGGCCAGCGTAGAGGTCGCCAGCGAAGGTCGGCTCGCCACCTTTCCAGATCGACTGGTGGCAGTGCATGCCCGTGCCGTTATCGCCATAGACCGGCTTCGGCATGAAGGTTGCCGTCTTACCGTAGGCGTTGGCGACCTGATGGACGACATACTTGTAGATCTGCATCTTGTCGGCGTTACGGACCATCTCATCGAACATGATGCCGAGTTCGTGCTGCGCTGCTGCCACTTCGTGGTGGTGCTTTTCGACCTTCACGCCCATCTCTGAGAGAACCGTCAGCATTTCCGAACGCATGTCCTGCGCGCTGTCGACCGGCGGTACGGGGAAATAGCCGCCCTTGGTCCGCACGCGGTGGCCGAGGTTACCGGTCTCGTAATCGGCGCCCGTATTGGTCGGCAACTCGATGTTGTCGAGCTGGAAGCCCGTATTGTACGGATCCGTGCTGAACTTGACGTCGTCGAAGACGAAGAACTCGGCTTCCGGGCCAAAATAGATGGTGTCGCCAACGCCTTCGCCCTTCATGTAGGCTTCGGCCTTCTTGGCGGTGCCGCGCGGATCGCGGTTATAGGATTCGCCGGAAACCGGGTCGAGAATGTCGCAGAAGATCGACATGGTCGACTGGGCGAAGAACGGGTCGACGTGAACCGTATCGTTGTCCGGCATGAGAAGCATGTCGGATTCGTTGATGGCCTTCCAGCCGGCAATGGATGAACCGTCGAACATGACGCCTTCAGCGAAGAGGTCTTCGTCGCAAAGGCTGGCGTCCATGGTGACGTGCTGCATCTTGCCGCGCGGGTCCGTGAAGCGCAGGTCGACGAATTTTACGTCATTATCTTTGATCTGCTTTGCGATATCGCTAGCCGAAGTCATTCTATGCAGTCCCCTTGGGTTCGTGAGGCTTTATTAGATTTTACCGGCATCAGCCGGTGGTAGGAGGAGGAAAGAAATTCCCGTCAAACGGCATCGGCTCCGGTTTCACCGGTACGGATGCGTATCACTTCCTCGATGGCGGAAACGAAAATCTTGCCATCGCCGATCCGGCCGGTCTGAGCCGCGCCGCGGATGGCATCGATCGCTGCTTCCACGCTCTCGTCCGAAAGGACGATTTCGACTTTCACCTTGGGAAGAAAATCGACCACGTATTCAGCACCCCGGTAAAGTTCGGTGTGCCCTTTCTGCCGGCCAAAACCCTTGGCTTCGGTAACGGTGATACCCTGCAGACCAACGTCCTGCAGCGCTTCTTTCACCTCGTCCAGTTTGAAAGGTTTGATGATCGCTTCGATCTTTTTCATGAAATTTGGAGGCCTCCCCTGATGAAGTGACCGGACGCTGATGTGCCCGCCCGGTAAGGATTAAGCATGTTCCATGCCAGTCAGAACCGGCGCCGCCAAAAGCTGGCGCATTGCGTCCTTCTGCAATCGAACAGCTGATCGATATTCAAGCCAACGCCTAAAGGATAGGCAATATGCATTCAAGTTGGGCAAGGGTAGCATCACAGTCCGGTTCGCAGAAAGGTTGATTGATCCTGAATGCCTCGCATCTACCGTCGTCGAAGCGACGGGAGCGAACATGCATCTTTTGACGACCCAACAGATGGCGCAGGCGGACCAACTGACAATGGATAGCGGCCTGTCTGGGTGCGATCTGATGCAGAATGCCGCCGAAGCGGTCGCCAGCATCATCCGCCAGTTGGCGGGGGCCGACCAGCTGATACAGATCCTGTGCGGTCCGGGTAATAATGGGGGTGACGGATACGCGCTCGGCGCAATTCTCGTCAGGGAATGGCGGAACGTCGAGATTTTCGCGGTGGCCGCGCCAAAAGATGATAGCGATGCGGCATGGGCGCGGTCGAAATGGGGTAAAGACGTCCGACCCCTGAGCGAGTTTCGGCCGGACGGGTCCGCCATCATCGTCGACGCTCTGTTCGGTGCGGGGCTTTCCCGGCCACTGGAGGGCGACGCGCTCGAGGCGGTGGAGCGTGCAAATGGATCGGCTGCGACAATCGTTGCGGTCGATATTCCGAGCGGCATCGGCGGAAATGATGGCAAGATTTATGGGACTGCGATCGAGGCATCCGATACGGTCACTTTTTTTCGCGGCAAGCCCGGCCATTGGCTCTATCCGGGCAGGGGCAATACGGGCCGGCTGCACGTCAAACAGATCGGGATTGAAGAGAGGGTGCTTCGTACGATCGATTCAAATTGTCGGCTCAATGGGCCCTTTCTTTGGATCGGGTCCTTACCCTCATCGGAAAACAGCACCCATAAATATGAGCGGGGGGCCGCTCTGATCTTTTCCGGTGCGGCGCTTTCCACCGGGGCTTCGCGTCTTTCCGCCCTTGCAGCCGCGAGAGCAGGCGCAGGCGCGGTCACTCTCGTCGCGCCGCCCGACGCTGCGCGAGTACATGCCGCACATCTGACCGCTATCATGGTCAATGAAGCTGAGACGCGTGAAGACGCGCTCGAGCGTGCGTGTAACGGGAAGGAGAGGGCCGCGGTGATCGGCCCCGGATATGGTGTCGGCGAGCCGTTGAAAAAGCTCGTATTGGGCCTCCTTAAGGCCAGCAATAGCGCCTTGAAGACCATCGTGCTCGACGCAGACGCGCTGACCAGCTTCCGTGAGGATCCAGAGACGCTGTTCGATGCGATCCGCGCCGGCAAAAAAAACGTGGTTTTGACGCCGCATGAGGGTGAGTTCTCTCGTCTGTTTCCTAACCTCGCCGAAGGTCACGCCAAAACCGAAAAGGCAGCCGAAGCGGCGCGGCGATCGGGAGCCATTGTTCTCCTGAAAGGCTCTGACACGGTGATCGCCGAGCCGGATGGCTGTATCGCAATCAACCCGAACGGTACGCCTCTACTTGCAACGGCGGGCTCCGGGGACGTACTCGCTGGCATAATCGCGGGGCTGGCCGCACAGAATATGCCACTCTTCCTTGCCGCCTGTGCAGCCGCCTGGCTTCACGCGGAAGCGGCTCGTTCGTTCGGCAGAGGTCTTGTCGCCGACGACCTGCCGGATCAATTGCCGGCCATTCTAGAGTCGCTATTCGATACTGAGGAGAGGGGACAATGAGGATCAAGCTGAAGCGCTTCTGGCGCTGGCTGAAAGGGCGGCTGTGGGTGCGGCCCGCGATCTACTGCATATTGGCAGTAGCCACGGTCTTTGTCGCCACGACAACCGACGTTTTCTTCCCCGAGATCGCCTTTCTCGATGTTTCCGTCGAAACCATCGAAAATTTGCTGACGATCATCGCGTCGTCCATGCTGGCCGTCGCGACGTTCGCAGTCTCCGTCATGGTTTCGACCTATAATGCGGCGCTGAACAATACGACGCCTCGAGCCTTCGATATCGTGGTCTCCGACACGTCTACCCGCCAGGCCATATCCAGCTTCATCGGTGCGTTTATCTTTGCCATGATCGGTCTCATGGGGGTCAATTTCAGTTATTTCGGATCGCCCGGCCGTGTCGTGCTCTTTTTGATGACACTCGCCGTATTCCTTTGGGTGGTCGGCACTTTCGTCTACTGGATCGACCATGTGACCCGTATGGGCCAGCTTCGACACACGATCGAACGGGTCGCCGGACGAGTGACGACACTTCTCGCCGAATATTTCGCAAATCCGGGCCGGGGAGGGGTTGTTGCTGACGTCGGTGAAGAGCCGCCCCGCGACGCGATCCCGGTCTATCCGAAGCAATCCGGTATCGTCGTCACGTTCAGTTGCGCTGATATCAAGGCGGTCATGCCCGAGGGCAGTTGGCAGGCTTTCATCGCCGCGCGGCCGGGATACCGGGTATCGCCATCGGTTGCTCTCATATGGATCAGGGGAATCGACGTGGACGAGGAGATGGCATCTTCTCTACGCTCCTGCTTCGATGTTTCCCGGGTGCGAACGCTTGAGGAAGATCCCGAAATGGGACTTCGCATTCTGGCCGAGATCGCCGACCGAGCGCTTTCACCGGGAGTAAACGATCCGGGCACGGCCATGGATATCGTCAATACATCGGTCTCGGTTTTCAATGACGCCCGGATCAGAGCGGAAGAAATCGACGAATGGCCGAGCGACGAGCGCATACGCGTCGTGCCGATCGAGCCCGATCGTCTTTTCGGTACGCTTTTCGAGCCGATCGCGCGCGATGGCGCCCATGTGGTGGAAGTTGCGGAGACGCTCCAGCGGTCGCTCGTCGCGCTTTATGTCATCTTGCCGGCGGCTTATGGCGAGACGCTTAGAACGCAGGCATGGCGTGCTTTTCGTTACGCGAGCGACAAGTTGGCTTACCAATGGGAGGTTGACCGTGTGAAAGCGGCGGGCCGATATCTCCTTGAAGGTGATGAAAGCGATCAAAAGTTCATCGCCGCAAAGAATCTCGAACGGGCCGTTCCAATCGACGAGACATAAATCCACTCCCGGTTGAAACTCATTTCCTCATTGAAACGTCCAGACTGTGTAACCGAAACGTTTTGAGAGGAAAGACAAATGACAAAGACGCTTACTGCAACGATCGCCATCGCCAGCTTCGCCTTTGCCACGCCGGTATTTGCTCAATCCGATGCATCCGTCAGCGCGTCGGATCAGGATGTCAGCAGCGGCACCGTGATGGCCGAGACCATTACGGCTCCCGAAAATGGCTGGCTGGTTGTGCATCGCACAGATTCAGAAATGGCGCCGGGACCGGTTGTTGGTTACGCGCCGCTCAAAGCGGGTGACAATGAAAGCGTCGTCGCCATCCTTCAGGAAGAAGTAGCCTCCGGCGATATGCTGATGCTCATGGTCCATGGCGAAACGGGCGGCAATGAAACCGGCGTATTCGAGTACACACTCGGTGCAAAGGAAGACGGACCGATCCGGATCAACGACGAACTGGTCATGAAGGTCGTCACCGCACAATAATTCCTTTGCGACAGTCTAATTTTTAGCCTCCGGCACCTCCGCCGGGGGCTTTTCAATCGACAGCCTTCTGCAGGGCATTCGCGCCGACCGGCGCGTTCACTTTTCCGCCGGAGATGAAAAAGACGAAAACGTCGCGCGGTTTCTTTTCAATCGTCCTGTCGGGTGCAATCAGATCGAGATCGTTCGGTGCGAGGCCTTCTGAATAATCCCTGAATCGCCCAGCCCATTGTTCGATTTCCTCAGTGCTGTAGCAGGTCGGAAGATCGTCCGAACCCTTCTGAAGACGGGCATAGACGAAATCGGCAGTGATGTCGGCGAACATCGGGTAGTCGGCGTGATCCGCAACAACGGCCGCGACACCATGGGCGGTGATCAACTCCACGAATTCAGCGGTTTGGAAACTGGGGTGCCGCGGCTCCACGACGTGAGTGAGTGCGAGACCATCCTGCTTTTGAGGCAGAAGTTCAAGAAAAGCGCTGAAGTCGTCCGGATCGAATGCCTTGGTCGGCATGAACTGCCAGAGGATGGGACCTAGCCGGTCACCGAGCTCGATAATGCCCTGCGTCAGAAATTTCTCGATGGAAGGACCTGCCTCGGCAAGCACTTTTCTGTTGGTGCAATAACGACTGGCCTTTAGCGAAAAGATAAAGCCCTCCGGCGTTTCGTCGCGCCATTTGGCAAAGGTCGCCGGCTTTTGACTGCCGTAATAAGTGCCGTTGATCTCGATTGTCTTCAATTGCCGGCTGGCATATTCGAGCTGACGCTTTTTGGCGAGATCATCGGGGTAGAAGGCTTCGTCCCATGGCTTGAATGTCCAGCCACCAATGCCGGCGCGTATCGAACCCGTCTCTGCCATCTGGCGCCCCCGTCTATCTGTGTGATCTCATAATGGTCCGGCGAAAATGGCCACTGCAATCTTGCTGCCCTTGCCATCAGCGCTGATGACAAGCGCCATCTCCGCGTAGCCGGCATCACCGAGTATCGGTTTGTATCTGCTGTTCCGGGTCCATTCTTCGACAAAATAGGCGACATCCGATTGGGTCACGGTCGATCCGCAGCCGCTGCAACGCGCCGAGATGGCTTGCAGGCTCTGCCACTCTTCGCGTCGGGGAAGTCCCTTGAGGAGGTCGAGCGATTGTAGAACATCGCTGTCGAAGTCTGCGTCGGGCAGCGTCTTTTCAATGTGGCGCCTGAGGCCCGAAGACGAAGAGAGAGGTGTCGTCCCGCTACGTGTCTCGTTGATCATCGCGACGGCAAATTGCGTCTGCCGGGCGGCATCGATTGGCTCGCCGCCATGATCGCCGCCACTGAGAGAGGTCCCTGGCCCGGCGAAGGTTTCCACGGCGAAACGACGGCCATCATCATAAACCACCGCAAATCCATAATTAGTGAGCCCGCGCGCCAGAATATTCTCGCGATGGCCCGGGCTGTTCATCCAGCCTTCGTGAAGCTCCTCGACAGCCTCGATGCCGGGGGCAGAGCATCCACTGCACCGCGCGATGTTCTCGCGGACGATCCGACTATCGTCGCCGCCTGCCGAAAGATAGCGATCGAGCGCTGTCTCGCCGTCTGGCGTAACATGCGAGAAATAATCGTTTTTCAGCATGTCACGCGCATGGATGAGCGCCGCTTCGTTCAGCGGCGCGCTAAGCGTCAACGGTGGCAGATCGTGTCTCGCACGGGAGGCGTTGACCAGTTCGACACTATGGCTGCGAAGGCTGCCGAGCACTTGTTGGTTGTCTTGCGCGATAGCAGCCGAAAGCGGAAGGAGAGCGGCGAGCAGAACACAAGTCCAAGCAGCGGCGTGAAGGCGCAGGCCCCTCATGACAGGCCGCATTGATCGGTTCACCAACCTCACTCGGCCGCTTCCGGCGCCTTGGCCTTGGCAGGACGATCCAGCAGTGGCCGCAAATACTGGCCCGTATAGGATCGCTTGTCCTTCGCCACCTCTTCGGGCGTGCCGGATGCGACGACTTCACCGCCGCCGGTTCCGCCTTCGGGTCCGAGATCGAGCAGATAATCCGCAGTCTTGATGACCTCCAGATTGTGCTCGATGACGGCGACCGTATTCCCCTGGTCGACAAGTTCATGCAGCACTTCGAGCAGTTTGGCCACATCGGCGAAATGCAGGCCAGTGGTCGGCTCGTCGAGAATATAGAGCGTCCGTCCCGTCGCCCTTCGTGACAGTTCCTTGGCAAGCTTGATGCGCTGGGCTTCGCCGCCCGAAAGCGTCGTCGCCTGTTGACCGACCTTCACGTAACCGAGTCCGACCTTTTCGAGCGTTTCCAGCTTGTCGCGGACCGCTGGAACGGCAGCAAAAAACTCCACACCTTCCTCGACGGTCATGTCGAGGACGTCCGCGATCGACTTGCCCTTGAATGTCACGTCCAGCGTCTCGCGATTGTATCTTTTGCCGTCGCACACATCACAGGTGACGTAGACGTCCGGCAGGAAGTGCATCTCGATCTTGATGACGCCATCGCCTTGGCAGGCTTCGCAACGGCCGCCCTTGACGTTGAAGGAGAAACGGCCCGGCTGATAGCCGCGCGCCTTCGATTCCGGCAGTGCGGCGAACCATTCCCGGATTGGCGTAAAGGCACCCGTATAAGTCGCCGGGTTGGAGCGGGGCGTGCGGCCAATCGGCGATTGGTCGATATCGATCACCTTGTCGATGAATTCGAGACCCTCGATCCGATCATGCGGGGCAGGGTGATCGCGGCTGCCCATCACCTTGCGGCTGGCCGCCTTGAACAGGGTCTCGATCAAGAAGGTCGATTTGCCACCGCCAGACACGCCGGTCACACATGTGAAGGTGCCCAGCGGCAATTCGGCCGTCACGTCCTTCAGATTGTTGCCTCGGGCCCCGACCACCTTCATCCGGCGCCCCTTCTGCCCCTTGCGGCGCTTCTTCGGAACTGAAATCTCCTGTGACCCGGAAAGATATTGACCGGTCAGGGAGTTGGGGTTGGCCATGACTTCGGCCGGTGTTCCCTGAGCCACAACCCGGCCGCCGTGAATACCCGCAGCGGGGCCGATATCGACCACATAATCGGCTGTGCGAATCGCGTCTTCATCATGCTCGACCACGATGACGGTATTACCCAGATCGCGAAGATGCTTCAGCGTATCAAGAAGGCGGTCATTGTCGCGCTGGTGAAGGCCGATGGAGGGCTCGTCCAGAACATAGAGCACACCGGTAAGGCCGGAGCCGATCTGGCTCGCCAAGCGGATGCGTTGGCTCTCGCCGCCGGAGAGCGTGCCGGAATTACGTGAGAGGGTGAGGTAATCGAGACCGACATCATTGAGAAAGCGAAGCCGTTCGCGGATTTCCTTCAGAATCCGGTAGGCGATCTCCCGGTCCTTCTCGTTCAGCCTGGTATCGAGGTCGGAAAACCATTCATCCGCCGCCTTAATCGACTGCGCGGTCACTTCGCCGATATGAAGACCGTCGATCTTCACGGCCAGCGCTTCCTGCTTCAGTCGGTAGCCATCGCAGGTGGGGCAGGGCGTCGCGGACATGTATCGCTCGATTTCCTCTCGCGACCAGGCGCTTTCCGTTTCCTTCCAGCGACGCTGAAGGTTCGGGATGACGCCCTCAAACGTCTTGGACGTCTTGTAGGAGCGTATACCATCATCATAGGCGAACGCTATTTTGGAGCGGCCCGTCCCGTAGAGGATGGCCTTCCTTGCCTCTGGCGACAGGTCGCGCCAGCGGTCGGACACATCGAAACCATAGGCCTTGCCCAATCCGATGAGCGTCTGAAGATAATAGGGAGAGGAAGAACGCGACCAGGGCGCGATGGCGCCCTCCCGGACAACGGCATCCTTGTCCGGAATGACCAGTTCTTCGTCGATGGCCTGCTGATGGCCAATACCGTCACAGCCCGGGCATGCACCAGCTGGATTGTTAAACGAGAAGAGGCGGGGTTCGATCTCCGAAATCGTAAAACCCGAAACCGGGCAGGCAAAATTTTCCGAGAACATGATCCTTTCATGCGTCTCGTTCTTGTTGCGGTTTGCACCGGCCGCGGCAAGTTTCTCATCGGGAAGCGGCCGGTCGGCGAATTCGGCCACCGCCAGGCCATCTGCCAGACCGAGTGCGGTCTCAATGGAATCGGCGAGACGCGACCCGATATCTTCGCGCACGACCAGGCGGTCGACGACCACATCGATATCGTGCTTGTACTTCTTGTCGAGCGCGGGAGCTTCGCCGATCTCGTAATATTCGCCATTGACCTTGATACGCTGAAAACCCTTGCGCTGCAGATCGGCCAGTTCCTTCCGGTATTCGCCTTTGCGGCCCCGGACGATCGGCGCGAGAAGATACAGGCGGGTACCATCCTCCAGCGCGAGGACGCGGTCGACCATCTGGCTGACCGTCTGGCTCTCGATGGGAAGACCTGTCGCAGGCGAGTAGGGCACGCCGACACGTGCGAAAAGAAGCCGCATATAGTCGTAGATCTCGGTGACGGTCCCGACGGTCGATCGCGGATTCTTGCTCGTCGTTTTCTGTTCGATGGAAATGGCCGGAGACAGCCCGTCGATCTGATCGACGTCTGGTTTCTGCATCATTTCCAGAAACTGGCGTGCATAGGCCGACAGCGACTCGACATAGCGGCGCTGGCCTTCAGCATAGATCGTATCGAAGGCGAGAGAGCTTTTGCCCGACCCCGAAAGACCGGTCATCACGATCAGACTGTCGCGTGGAAGGTCGAGGTCGACATCTTTGAGATTGTGTTCGCGCGCGCCGCGCACGGAAATGAACTTGCTTTCAGCCATTCGAATGATCAGTACTTTCGGGAATGTGGACAGTGCTGAAGGTAGGTATTCGATCAGCGATGTCGAGCGCTTTCACGCCACCATCCTGACATATGCTGGCGGGAGAGAGCAGCGCCGCCGTGAAACGGCACTGCCTAGATTGACCTTGCCTCAGCGGCAGGGATGGGCAACCAGTTTGCAGGTCAGCGGACGCCCTGCGCAGTTGAACGAAATCACTTTTGCCTTGCTGAAGTCGGAATAGTCGGTGCCATAGACCGGCTTACCGCGGTTCCGGGGCAGAATGTCGCGACCTTCGATCGCACGAACCCAACGGCGCACAGCACGTCGTTTGGCTCTCGTCTCACGCGCAGAGCGCCGAAGCGCAGCCGAGCGCCCGTAGGCTTCGAAGGCTTCTGGAGCGCATTTGGGGCGGGACGCCGCGCTTCGTTCACTTTGCATCGTCTCTGGTCTCAACTGCAAATTGGGCTTCGCCATCTCTTTGAGTGGCTCGGCAGTACTCTGTGCTGAAGCATCGACCACGGCAAAAAGTGGCAAGACCAATGCGACGATCATACTCAACGGTAGCTTTCTTTCACTGGGGGACATGACAGGCTCCTCTGGGCTAGGGACGCTGCACACCCGTTTTCGTTCTTGAAAAAAAACGACACGAGCCAGCTCAGTCTCGCCGGCTCAAGGACAGCGTCCAGTCAACGATCTAACCTTGCGGAAGACCAACTGAACAGCCTTTGAGGGTCCGGTTCACGAGGGGTTCAGAAAATGTGAACTCGATCGCCGACCGCACGCCTTCGTCAAAAACCCTCTCACTTAAATTCATTCTGATGTTTTCAGTATCAAAGTTCCGGGCCGGGGCCGGCTTGACATTTTCAAGAACATAATAGGAACATAGAGCTGTTGATGAAGTCATGTCAACCGGCGCGTAGGGGTGGTCTGCCATGGCGGGAAAGGTATAGGGTCGCGCCAAATCGTCGCGCCGCCGAGGTGCGTCAATCATGCGGAAGGAAAAATAATGGCAGGCAGCGTGAACAAGGTCATTCTGGTCGGCAATCTGGGTGCCGATCCAGAGATACGTTCGCTGAACAATGGCGGCAGGGTCGTCAATATGCGGATCGCGACCTCCGAGACATGGCGCGATCGCAATAGCGGTGAGCGGCGTGAGCGAACCGAATGGCACAATGTCGTGATCTTCAACGAGAACCTCGCAAAGGTGGCCGAGCAATATCTCAAGAAGGGCGCAAAGGTTTATCTCGAGGGCCAGCTTCAGACCCGCAAATGGCAGGACCAGAACGGTAATGATCGCTATTCCACCGAGGTGGTTCTGCAAAATTTCCGTGGCGAATTGCAGATGCTTGATAGTCGGGATGGCGGCTCCGGTGGCGGCGGTCGCGATATGAGCCGAGGCGGCTCCGATTTCGGTTCGAGCCGTGCCGGCGATGATTATGGCGGTGGCCGAGGCGGTTCCGGCGGGAGCGGCGGCGGCTATTCCGACATGGATGACGAAATTCCGTTCTAAGACAGCTCTGGACCGCAGGGGATGCCGCCGCGGCTTTGCCTTGTCGGTCTAGTCCACCCCGGACGGCACATTGCTTTGATCGGCGAAGGTGCGATGACCAGCAGCTGATTGCACTTCGAAATAAAGCTTGCGGATCATTGGATGACGCCGGCGAATTTCCTCTTCCATTTCGCTGACAAGCTGCTCGATGCGACCCGCCTTGATTTCGTTCTGGAAATCGAGGCTTGTCGCCAAGAGGATATCGCGCGGTCCGAGGTGCATGGAACGCAGCTCGTTGACCGCGACGATCTCGGGGTGACGTGCCATCCTCTGGCGTATATCTGACAAGACATCGGGATCGGCGGTTTCGCCGATCAGCAGCGCCTTGACCTCAATTGCGAGAATGATCGCCACGATGCCGAGTATAATGCCGATAAGGATGGATGCGGCGCCGTCGAATACCGGCATGGCCGTATACCAGCTGAGAAGCACGCCTGCGGCTGCGATCACGATGCCGATGCATGCCGCGGTATCTTCGGCAAGAACCACGAAGACCGCCGGATCTTTCAAGTCGCGAAGGTCGCTGTAGAAGCCGCGACCTGCTCGGGTCCGCTCGAAATTTCTGAAGGCGACACTCCAGGAATAGCCTTCGAAAAGAAACGCTATGACGAGCACGGCGACCGCAATCGTTGGAAACGCACCGTCTCCGCTTACTCCGGCTTCGTCGTGGAGCAGATGCGTCACGCCTTCATAGATCGAAAAGCCGCAGCCAAGGCTAAAAAGGAAGATGGCGACCACAAATGCCCAGAAATACAGGGCATTGCCGTAACCGAACGGATGACGTTCGTCTGCCGGCTTCTTGCTCTGGTGAATGCCGATCAGAAGAAAGCCCTGATTGGCCGTGTCGACGAGAGAATGAAATCCCTCCGCCAGCATGGAGGCCGAGCCGGACAGCGCTGCCGCGATGAACTTGGTGATCGCGATTCCAAGATTGGCGAACAGTGCGGCCAAAACGGCGCCTGTGCTTTCGCTCCCATCATTCGCGCCTTCGGATTTGCGTGGATTCTTCACGTCTCGTTTTCTCCATCGGGGAGGGGGAGATAATGTGTGGAAGGTTCGCGACCAGCCATATCCCGCTGCTCAGGCTGCAATCAGATCGCGAACGCCATCTGCGACGAACTGCACCGCGAGTGCGGACAGAATGACGCCGAGTAATCGTGTGAGAACCGATCGCCCGGTTTCTCCGAGATAGACGTCGATACGATCCGCGATGCGAAAGAAGATGTAGCAGAGCGCTACGACGAATGTGACGATGCCGATCAGGACGAGCCGTTCCGTCGGACTGGGAAACCGTTCCGACAAGAGGATGGTTGCGGAGATCGCTCCAGGCCCGGAAATGAGCGGGATGGCGAGCGGAAAGACCGCCAGATTGGCGAGATCGGTACGGCTTCGAACCTGGCTGACATTGCTGGATTTTCGTTCCACGCGTTTGCCGAAGATCATTTCAAAAGCGATCCAGAACAGCAAAAGACCGCCGGCGACGCGGAAAGCCGGTAATGTAATGCCGAACAGGTTGAGGATGATCGGCCCGGCCACGGCAAAGACCACGAGGATGCCGAGGCCGGTAATCGCACCGCTAAACGCGACATGATTGCGTTCGGACCGGTCCATGCCCGCGGTCAGGGCCAGAAAGAGCGGAGCCAGCCCGATCGGATCGATCGTGACGAACAGGGTGGCGAAGGGTTCGAGCAGTTGTTCAGGCTCCAAGGCGCTAAATCCTCCGAAAACTCTGGATAGCGTCAGGCGAGGTGGCCCTCGCACGCGCAATTATTCGATAAAATCCCTATATAGGGTGAAAGTGATTCTAACAGGAAACGTGAACACGCGTGACTGATCAGACTATACCGCCAGGCGGCTCCGAGGGCGAAGGCTTCGAGCCGATATCGATCATTGAGGAGATGCAGCGCTCCTATCTCGATTACGCGATGAGCGTGATCGTCAGCCGTGCGCTGCCCGATGTGCGCGACGGCCTGAAACCGGTTCATCGGCGCATTCTCTATGCGATGAATGAAAGCGGTTACCACTGGAACCGTAAATATGTGAAATCGTCCCGCATCGTCGGTGACGTCATGGGTAAATATCACCCCCATGGCGATTCCGCGATTTACGATTCCATGGTCCGCATGGCGCAGGACTGGAGCCTGCGCGATCCGCTGATCGATGGTCAGGGCAATTTCGGCTCGATCGACAACGATCCGCCGGCGGCGATGCGTTATACGGAAAGCCGCCTGGCAAAGCTCGCCCACGAGCTTCTGGAGGACATCGACAAGGATACGGTCGATTTCCAGGATAACTATGATGGGTCCGAGAGCGAACCGAAGGTTCTGCCGGCGCGCTTCCCCAACCTTCTTGTCAATGGTTCGGGCGGCATCGCCGTCGGCATGGCCACGAATATTCCGCCGCACAATCTCGGCGAACTCGTCGATGGCTGTGTCGCGCTGATCGACGATCCGGCGATCGATATTGAAAAGCTGACCGAGATCATTCCGGGTCCGGACTTTCCGACCGGTGGTCTCATCCTCGGCCGCGCCGGTATTCGCTCTGCCTATGAAAGTGGCCGCGGCTCGATCCCCATGCGGGGCCGGGCAACGATCGAACAATTGCGCGGAGAGCGCGAAGCAATCGCCATCACCGAAATCCCCTATCAGGTGAACAAGGCGGGGATGATCGAGAAGATGGCCGAGCTGGTGCGCGACAAGCGCATCGAAGGCATCTCCGATATTCGCGACGAGAGTGACCGGTCCGGTTATCGGGTCGTGGTCGAACTGAAGCGTGACGCGTCAGCGGATGTGGTGCTGAACCAGCTCTATCGTTTCACGCCGCTACAAACGTCGTTCGGCGCCAATATGGTTGCCCTGAATGGCGGCAAGCCCGAGCAGATGAACCTGCTCGACATGCTGCGCGCCTTCGTCGCCTTCCGCGAGGAAGTCGTCACCCGTCGGACCAAGTTCCTGCTCAACAAGGCGCGCGACCGCGCGCACGTCCTCGTCGGTCTCGCTATCGCCGTGGCAAATATCGACGAGGTCATCGCGCTCATTCGTAGTGCGCCGAACCCGCAGATTGCGCGCGAGCAGTTGATGGAGCGCAATTGGCCGGCAAAGGACGTCGCGCCGCTGATCGAGCTGATCGACGATCCGCGCCATACATTGAATGAAGACGGCACCTATAATCTCTCAGAAGAGCAGGCACGCGCCATTCTGGAATTGCGCCTGCAACGTCTGACCGCCCTCGGTCGCGACGAAATTGCCGACGAGCTCGAAACGATTGCGACCGAGATCCGCGACTATCTCGATATTCTCTCGTCACGTGCTCGCGTCCAGCAGATCATCAAGGATGAGCTGAACGCTGTGAAGTCGGAGTTTGGCACACCGCGTCGAACGGAGATCTGCGATTTCGTCGCCGATATGGACGACGAGGATTTGATCGCTCGCGAAGACATGGTCGTTACCGTCAGCCATACCGGCTATATCAAGCGGGTGCCGTTGTCCGTCTATCGGGCGCAGCGCCGTGGCGGCAAAGGCCGCTCGGGTATGTCGACAAGAGACGAGGATTTCGTCACGCGCCTGTTCGTCGCCAATACGCATACGCCGGTCCTGTTTTTCTCTTCTCGCGGCATTGTCTACAAGGAAAAGGTCTGGCGCCTGCCGGTTGGTACGCCGCAGTCACGCGGCAAATTCATGCGCAACATGCTGCCCCTTCAGGACAATGAGCGCATCACGTCCATCCTGCCTCTGCCGGAGGATGAAGATAGCTGGGGTCAGCTCGATGTGATGTT
This sequence comes from Notoacmeibacter ruber, assembly GCF_003668555.1. NCBI lineage: Bacteria > Pseudomonadati > Pseudomonadota > Alphaproteobacteria > Hyphomicrobiales > Notoacmeibacteraceae > Notoacmeibacter > Notoacmeibacter ruber. The sequence goes on from NZ_RCWN01000001.1 coordinate 1,286,941, forward strand.
CGCCACGACGCGGGGGACTGTGCGCCGCAACAAGCTTTCCGATTTCGTGCAGGTGAACCGGAACGGCAAGATCGCCATGAAGTTTGAGGAGGGCGACGATACCGAAATTCTCGGCGTCGAAACCTGTACGGAGCATGACGATGTGTTGATGACCACGGCGAGCGGCCAGTGCATCCGCTTCCGCGTGAGCGACGTCCGTGTGTTCGGCGGCCGGTCGAGCCAGGGCGTTCGTGGTATCAATCTGGGTGATGACGATACCGTCATTTCGATGGCGATCCTGTCTGGGACAGACGCATCGGCGGAAGAGCGCGCCTCCTATCTGCGCCAATCCATGGCGGAGCGCCGTCAAGGGGACGTCGAGGAAGCCGAGACAGCCTCAGATGAAGAAGCTGTGTCCGATGATTTGGTATTGGATCCGGAGCGCTACCGGGAAATGGCCGAAAGAGAGCAGTGGGTGCTGACGGTATCCAGCCGCGGTTTCGGCAAACTATCGTCCTCTCATGATTTCCGGGTTACTGGTCGCGGTGGCAAAGGCATCCGCGCGACAGCGGCGGGCCGTGAGAAGGAGATCGGCAAGCTGGTCGCTTGTTTCCCCATCGAAACTGCCGATCAGATCATGCTTGTGACCAATGGTGGCCAGGTGATCCGTGTGCCTGTCGGCGGTATTCGTATTGCCGGGCGCGCCACCAAAGGCGTGACGATCTTCCGGACGTCGAAGGACGAGAAGGTGGTCTCCGTCGAGCGCATTCCCGAACAAGAGGAAGAACAGGTGGTCGATGACACGATTGCCCCGGGCGATGTCGATCACGTGGAAACTGATGAGGCCGGCGTTGCGCCCGACTCCGCCGTTGCGACCGAAGAAAACCCGTCTGATAACGAAGACTGAATGTTATCGAGCGCGTTTCTAATGTCGGAAACAATGAGGGCCCGCCATGTTCGATGGCGGGCCCCTTGATTAGCGGGTCGGAATAAACCCAGTCAAAAATATCAATCGGTTATCAAAATGCTTCTCGTGAGGAGAGGACAGTCAGTAGCGCCCGTTCCTGCCGAAAGGCGTTGCCCTGACACGCAGTTCCACGCTCCGTCGCTTCTCCGATTCCTGATGTGCCGTCACGAGGGTGGCGATCATCATGGCGATCATCATTGTCAAAGCGAGCATCAATATAAGCATGATTTCTTCTCCTTGCGCTTCCAAAACGGAGCAACTGGGGAAAGGTTGCACAATTTCTGATGAACCTGCTTTGAACGAGTTATTCAGCGAAGAACTGAAGGCGGTTGCTCGCGGGCCGGCAGCCTTCTAAAAGGCGATGATGAAGCTGCGAACCGCTCTCTATTCCGGAAGTTTCGACCCGCTGACCAATGGCCATGTGGACATTATCAGCCGATCGATGGTCCTTTGCGAGCGCCTCGTCGTCGCCATTGGCGTTCACCCGTCCAAAAAGCCGCTCTTTTCCTTCGAGGAGCGGCGCCAGCTGATCCATGAGACTCTTGACGGCAGGTTCAGTGCCGACCGTATCCATGTCGTCGCATTTGAAGGACTCGTGATTGATGCAGCGCGGGAGGCGGGTGCAAGCATCCTTGTCCGTGGCCTTCGAAACGGAACAGACCTGGACTATGAGATGCCGATGGCCGGCATGAACGGGGCCATGGCGCCGGAAGTTGAAACGGTTTTTCTCCCCGCATCCCCTGACGTGAGCTTCATCACCGCTACATTGGTCAGACAGATCGCAGCCATGAACGGCGACGCGGCGTCCTTTGTGCCGCCCTGTGTTGCCGCCGCGCTGCGCAACAAGTTCTGACCGACGAGGATTTCATGAAACATCTGATGACCGGCCTTCTCCTGGGCCTTTCGACTTTCGCCCTTGCTTCGGAGGCGCAGGCTGCCGAACCCGAAAACACGCTCGTTCTTGAGCTGCCAGCGGGCGAGGTGACGATAGCGCTCCGCCCGGACCTGGCGCCGCAGCACACGGCGCGCATCAAGGAACTCGCCTGTGCCGGGGAGTACGACAATGTCGCATTCCACCGTGTCATCGACGGATTCATGGCGCAGACCGGCGATGTGCAGTTCGGCGATATGGAAGACGGTTTCGAGCCGCAGCGGGCTGGGATGGGTGGCTCCGACCTGCCGGACATTCCCGCGGAGTTCTCCGACAAGCCGTTCGAACGCGGCACGGTGGGTATGGCCCGTTCGGCCAGCCCGGATTCCGCGAACAGCCAGTTTTTCATCATGTTCGACGAAGGCAGCTTTCTCAACGGTCAATATACGGTCGTGGGTGAAGTCGAAGACGGCATGGATGCGGTCGACGCGATCACCAAGGGCGACGGTCCGAATGGAAGCGTTTCTTCGCCCGACAGAATTCAAACTGCGACGATTGCGGGCGGTTGCTGAAGCCTCTTCGACGCGCACTCTTTTTTGAAAGGAAACTCAATGGCAGATATCGAAATCAAGGATCCCGAAAACACCCTGTTGGTGGAAACCACCCAAGGCATGGTCGTTATCGAGCTGAAGCCGGACCTGGCGCCGGGGCACGTTTCGCGTATCAAGGAGCTGGCTCGCGAAGGCGCTTATGACGGTGTCGTATTTCACCGTGTGATCGACGGTTTCATGGCTCAGACGGGCGATGTCCAGTTCGGTAAAAAGGGCGGCCCGAAATTTGATGAGCGTATGGCCGGCCGCGGCGCATCGGACAAGCCGAACCTGAAAGCCGAGTTCAACACCGCTCACCACGGACGTGGCGCTTGCTCGATGGCTCGCGCGCAGGACCCGGATTCGGCAAACAGCCAGTTCTTCATCGTTTTTGATGATGCCGGGTTCCTCGACCGCCAATATACCGTCTGGGGCCAGGTGATCGACGGAATGGAGAATGTCGATAAGGTCAAGCGTGGGGAACCTGTGAGTGATCCGGATTCGATCGTTTCCATGAAGGTCGCGGCTGACGCCTGATTGCTTCCAATCACGATGATTCTTCAGGGCGGTGTCGGCATGGCACCGCCCTGTTGCGTTAAGGCCGCACGCCCGGAAAATCAGCGATCCGAAGCGGCCACCGATTGAAGGGCGGGCGCAAGCCGGCTTAACGTCTCCTCCACTCATTTTATTCGACGAAGCGGATCCCATGACACCGGCATCATTGTTGCGCGCGGGCGCCCTCATCATCGCTCTCGCCCTGGCGCCGGTCCTCTCAGCCTGTTCCACGCAGAGCGTGCTGGAGACCCTGCCGTCCGAAGCGCAGGTCCCGCTTTCCGAACGTTACGCCGCACATGTGGTGGATGTCGGCAGTGGCCGCGTACTGCTCAGCCAGAATGCAACGGCGCAGCGCTACCCTGCCTCTCTAACCAAGATGATGACGCTCTACATGCTCTTCGATGCCATCGAGGCAGGACGTATCGACCGAACGTCGTCCATCCCGATCAGCGCCTATGCGGCCGGAAAGCCGCCCAGCAAGCTTGGCGTAAAGGCTGGCGACACGATCAGCGTTGATACGGCCATCCGCGCGCTGGCAATCAAGAGCGCCAATGATGTCGCAGCGGCGGTTGGCGAATTTCTTTATGGCAGCGAGGATGCTTTTGCAGCGGCCATGACGGCGCGCGCCCGCGAACTCGGCCTACACTCAACCCGTTTCGTCAACGCTTCGGGACTGCCTGATCCTCGTCAGATCACGACGGCTGCCGACATGTCGCGTCTCGGTATTTTGCTGATGAGCGAGCACGCTCGTTTCTATCCCTATTTCAGCCAGCGGGAATATACATTCCGGGGCCGCACAATTCGGGGCCATAATCACCTGCTGGCGGAGCCCGGCGTCGATGGTATCAAGACCGGCTACATTCGGGCTTCGGGTTTTAATATCGTCACGTCGGTAAAAAAGGGGCCTCGCCGCTACATCATCACGGTTATGGGCGGTGACACGGCAAAAGAGCGCGATGAGCGCGTTCGGAAGATCATCGCGACACTACGCTGAGTGTCCTTCTCCAATGTTTGACGTTGCGGCGCTTTATACGGCTGAAAAAGCTGACATTGGCGGTTGACCGCTCAAGCCCTCAAAACTATGGTCCGCGCGGCTTGCCAAGGCGGTTTCGCCTGACAGTGAGCGAGCGCGTAGCTCAGCTGGTAGAGCAACTGACTTTTAATCAGTAGGTCCAGGGTTCGAACCCCTGCGCGCTCACCAACGCAACATCCGTCGAAATGTCGTCTACGCTTTGTTGTGTCAGCGGCATCGGGCGGGTTTCGGAACAGGCGCAATCATGGCGATCGATGTCGGATATGCGACGGCTTTGGCGGCAGGGGCGATATCCTTCCTGTCTCCGTGCGTCTTGCCGATTGTGCCTCCCTATCTCTGCTATATGGCCGGCGTTTCAGTCGAAGAATTTCGCGGTGCTTCGCCCGGCCCTGATGCCAAGGCCTCTCGACGCGCGATGACGCCGCGCCGCGCACTTCTGTTTGCAGCGCTCGCCTTCGTTCTCGGCTTCTCGACCGTTTTCATTCTGCTTGGCGTCGGTGCTTCGACGATAGGTCGTTTTCTGAGGCTCTGGCAGGAACCGCTCTCCATTGCCGCCGGGCTTGTGATCATCATCATGGGTCTGAATTTTCTGGGCGTTATCCGCATTCCGTTTCTCGCTCAGGAGGCAAGGCTCAACCATTCCGGGCGGCCGGCGAGTGCGATCGCAGCTTATATTATGGGGCTCGCCTTCGCTTTCGGCTGGACACCTTGTATCGGTCCGGTTCTGGGTTCGATCTTGACGCTCGCTGCCGGACGCGCGACGGCAGGCGAGGGCGCGCTGATGCTGGCCATCTATTCGCTTGGCCTTGGCATTCCCTTTCTCATCGCCGCATTCTTCTCCGGTGCGTTCATGCGGTTCCTGCAGCGTTTTCGTCTGCATCTTGGCCGAGTCGAAAAGGTCATGGGGGCGCTTCTCGTTCTGGCGGGTATCGCTTTCCTTACGGGCGGTATCCAATACGTCTCCAATCTCCTGCTCGATACGTTTCCCGTTTTCTTGACGATCGGCTGATCCTCGAATGCTTGCTTGGCGCGGTTGGGGCCATTTGCTAGACGGACGGCGAAGCGGCGTATCGTAAGATACGTCCAGTGATCCATTGGAGACGAGCCTTTCATGACCGAACGAAGCTGCCTTTCGATAGTCCTTGCGGCAGGCGAGGGCACCCGCATGAAGAGCGACCGGTCAAAGGTCCTTCATGAGATCGCAGGCCTGCCCTTGGTCGCACACGTGGTTCGGGCTGCGGCCGCAGCAGGCAGTAACCGCGTGGCACTCGTCGTGGGCCGCGATGCCGAAATGGTCGAAGAGGTCGCGACGCCCCATACCGCACGCGTGACGACCTATCTGCAGAAGGAGCGTCTCGGGACGGCGCACGCCGTCCTCGCTGCGGCTGAGGCAATCGGTGAAGGTGCCGATGATGTACTCGTGCTGTTTGGCGACACGCCCCTGGTGCGACCGGACGATCTTTCCGCCGCTCGAATTGCATTGGCCGAGGGCGCGGCTGTCGCGGTGATGGGATTCTACACTGAAAATCCGTTCGGTTATGGACGGCTGATCGAGGAAGATGGCCAACTCGTCGCGATCCGTGAAGAAAAGGATGCCTCTTTCCTCGAGAAACAGATCCAGTTCTGTAATGGCGGCCTTATGGCGATCGCTGGCGAACACGCCCTTTCGCTGCTGCGCGCCATCGGCAATGACAACGTCAAAGGCGAATTCTACCTGACGGATATCGTCGCTCTGGCCCGTGAAGCAGGGCACAAGGTCGTTGCAAAGGAGATCGGTTTCGAATCGGTGCTCGGAGTGAACACCCGGGTCGAACTCGCCGAAGCAGAAGCCATATGGCAGCGCCGGACCCGTCGGCAGATGATGTTGGACGGGGTGACGCTCGTTCAGCCTGCAAGTGTTCATTTTTCATGGGATACGGTGATCGGCCAGGATAGCGTCATCGAACCCAATGTCGTCTTTGGCCCTGAGGTCTCGCTCGGGCAGAACGTTCGTGTTCGCGGTTTCAGCCATCTGGAGGGCGCAAGCGTTTCGGACGGAGCCGAAATCGGCCCGTTCGCTCGTCTTCGACCTGGCACGGAACTGGCGGAAAAGGCGAAGGTCGGTAATTTCTGTGAGGTCAAGAAAGCGCGGATAGGCGAGGGAGCGAAGGTCAACCACCTCACCTATATCGGGGACGCCGAGGTCGGGGCGCGCAGCAATATCGGCGCCGGTACGGTCACCTGCAACTATGATGGTTATTCCAAACATCAAACCGTGATCGGCGAAGACGTCTTCATCGGCACGCACTCGTCATTGGTGGCGCCGGTCAGGGTCGGTAGTGGCGCCTATGTAGCAACCGGATCGGTATTGACCGACGACGTACCGGACAACGCGCTGGCCATCGCGCGAGGACGGCAGGTGAACAAGGAAGGACGTGGCAGGGCCTTGCGCGAGCACCTTCAGGCCAAAAAAGATCGGAAGAAATAACCTCTGATTCAATCTCGCCAGTCGGTGCGTTACCGCTGCGATACGCAAATTTATTTTCGCGCGGGCAAACAAGCTGTTACGCCGAAGCGACATTCATTTGAGAGGCAATATGTGCGGCATTGTAGGAATTATCGGGACCCGGTCTGTAGCGCCGCTTCTGGTCGACGCGTTGAAGCGATTGGAATATCGCGGTTACGATTCCGCTGGTGTCGCGACCCTTGAAGACGGCCATCTGGACCGCCGGCGTGCGGAGGGCAAGCTCTCCAATCTCGAAGCGAAGCTCTCCGATTCGCCGCTTGGCGGGCATATCGGTATTGGTCACACGCGATGGGCCACGCATGGGGTTCCAAACGAAACCAACGCGCATCCGCATTTTTCGACGCCTGTTGCGATCGTTCATAACGGCATCATCGAGAACTTTGCCGAACTCCGTCAGGAGCTAAAGGCAAACGGCTATGAGTTCGCAACACAGACCGATACCGAGGTTGTCGCTCACCTCGTCTCTTCCCTGACAAAGGCGGGACGCGAGCCGGTCGCTGCTGCGCAGGAGGCGATATCCCGCCTTCGGGGCGCCTTTGCCATCGCCATGCTCTTCGAAGGGGAAGACGATCTGATCATCGGCGCGAGAAATGGACCTCCGCTCGCGATCGGCCACGGCGAGGACGAAATGTACCTCGGCTCGGACGCGATCGCGCTGTCGCCGTTCACGGACTCGATCACCTATCTGGAAGACGGCGATTTCGCTGTCATCCGCTCTGGCGGTGTGGATATCTTCGATGCGCAGGGCCAGAAGGTTGCCCGTCAGGCGCAGAAGAGCAGCACCGGCGCCATCGTGGTGGATCGGGGCAATTACCGGCACTTCATGCAAAAGGAGATCCTCGAACAGCCCGAGGTCGTCTCCCACACTCTTGCCTATTATCTCGACCTGGCCAACGGCGCTCCGCGTCAGATCGACTCCTCGATCGATTTTGCCTCCATCAAACGGCTTTCCATCAGCGCCTGCGGCACGGCCTATTATGCGGGGCTGATCGGTAAATACTGGCTCGAGCGTTTTGCCCGCCTGCCGGTCGATATCGATATCGCGTCGGAGTTCCGCTATCGCGAAATGCCTCTCGATGCAGGGGATGCCGCTCTCTTCATTTCCCAGTCCGGCGAAACGGCCGATACGCTGGCCTCGCTGCGCTACTGCAAAGGCGAGGGGCTGAAGATCGGTGCCGTGGTCAATGTCCGGGAATCGACCATAGCCCGCGAGGCCGACACCATTTTTCCGACGCTTGCTGGTCCCGAGATCGGCGTCGCGTCAACCAAGGCTTTCACGTGTCAGCTCGCTTCGCTTGCGTCGCTGACGATCCATGCGGCCAAGGCTCGGGGAACCCTGGACGAAGAGACGATCGCCGAAATGGTCCACGGCCTGATGGAACTGCCGCGTTTGATGACGAAGACGCTCAAGGTCGAGCAGGATATCGTGGGCTTGTCGCGCGAATTGGCTCACGCCACCGACGTGCTCTATCTCGGCCGGGATACAGCCTTTCCATTGGCTATGGAAGGTGCGCTAAAACTAAAGGAAATTAGCTATATACATGCAGAGGGTTATGCAGCAGGTGAACTGAAGCACGGGCCTATCGCGCTGATCGACGAAGACCTTCCGGTTATCGTGATCGCGCCTTACGACGCTGTTTTCGAGAAAACGGTGTCGAACATGCAGGAGGTCGCGGCCCGTGGCGGGAAGATCATTCTGATCACCGATGCGAAGGGAGCCGCCGCATCGAGCGTCGACACCCTCAAAACGATTGTCATGCCCGACGTTCCGGCATTCGTCGCGCCGATCGTCTATGCCTTGCCGATCCAGCTTCTGGCCTATCATACAGCCGTCTTTATGGGGACCGACGTGGATCAGCCCCGCAATCTCGCAAAGAGCGTCACGGTTGAATAGCGCGCCAGACTGGAACGTTGATCGCAAACGTCCTAAATTCTGCGCTGCAACAACCTTTCCAAGATCAGGTCATTCACGCCCATGAGCCGGCTCCGCACGTATTTTCTGACAGGTTTTATCGTGCTGGCACCGCTCGCCATCACCGCCTGGCTCGTCCTCGGCTTTGTCGAATGGGTCGACACGCTGATCAAACCCCTTATTCCGCGTGTCTATAACCCGGATACCTATCTTCCATTCCCGGTGCCGGGCGTCGGTCTCATTCTCGCATTGATCGGCATAACCATCGTTGGGTTTCTGACCGCGAATTTCATCGGCAAGGCGATCATTCGAATGGGCGAGCGGATCGTCAATCGGATGCCCTTGGTGCGTAACGTCTACAAGGCGCTCAAGCAAATTCTCGAAACTGTTCTGAGTGAGAAGACGAACTCGTTCCAGAATGCAGCACTGATCGAGTATCCGCGGCCAGGAATGTGGGCGCTGTGCTTTGTTGCGACCGAGGCAAAAGGCGAGGTGAAGGACGTCACGGGTGGCCCCGAAGGGGCGCTTGCCGTCTTCGTCCCCACAACGCCGAACCCGACATCCGGTTTTCTGCTTCTGGTACCGCATGAGGATGTCCACATCCTCAACATGTCGGTGGAGGATGCAGCCAAGCTGATTATTTCCGGAGGCCTTGTGTCGCCTGAGGAAATGGAAACGACGCCCGCGCTCGAAGCGCTTGCGAACTTGTCGGACAAGAAGCGGACCGACGCGGCCTGACAGACGTCAACCGGCTCGCAATAGGCGGACCGCATCATCCCGCCCGAATAGATAGAGCAGGATTCTGAGAGCTTCGCCGCGAGGCCCCGTCAGGTCGGGGTCCGTGGCCAGGAGAAACCGCGCCTCGTCGCGTGCTTCGTCAAGCAATTCGCCATGAAACTCCAGTCGGGCCACGCGAAATCCAGGCGCTCCGGACTGCTTCGTGCCCAATAGGTCGCCTTCCCCCCGGAGCCTCAGATCCTCTTCCGCGATCCGGAAGCCATCCTCCGTTTCTCGCATGACCTTGAGACGTGCCTCCGCGACTGCATTGAGTGGGCCACGAAACAGAAGAATGCAGGAGGAGGCGTCCGCACCGCGCCCGACACGCCCGCGCAACTGATGAAGCTGAGAAAGACCGAAGCGCTCTGCATGTTCGATCACGATGATCGACGCATCCGGCACATCGACACCCACCTCTATGACCGTCGTGCCAACAAGAATACGGGTCTCGCCGGATTTGAACGCTGCCATGGCGGTGTCTTTTTCCGGGCCTGACATGCGGCCGTGAATGAGGCCTACTCTTGAGGCCCCAAGCCGATCTGAAAGCCACTCATGACGCTCCGTCGCACTGACCAGATCGCTTTGCTCGGATTCTTCAACAAGTGGACAGATCCAGTAGATCTTGCGACCATCATCGAGAGCTTTTTCCAGTCGGTCCCCGAGTTCACCCAGCCGCTCGACGGGCAGGCTTGCCGTCTGGATGGGCTTTCGCCCGGCGGGTTTTTCCGTCAGCCTTGAGACGTCCATATCGCCAAAGGCCGTCAGCACCAGCGTCCGCGGTATCGGGGTTGCCGTCATGACAAGCAGGTCGGGATTGACACCTTTCGCCGAAAGGGCGAGCCGCTGATGCACACCGAAGCGATGCTGTTCGTCGATCACTGCCAGACCGAGATCGTGAAATTCGACCCCCTGCTGAAAGAGCGCATGGGTACCGACGCAGATATCGATCGTGCCGTTGGCGAGACCATCGAGCACGGGCTGGCGGCTTGTGGCATTGTCGCGACCGGTCAGAATCGCAACCTTCAGGTCTGCCGCTTGCGCAAGGGGCGCGATCGTAGCGAAATGCTGCCGCGCCAGAATTTCCGTCGGGGCCATCAAAACCGATTGGGCGCCGGCATCGGCGATATGGGCCATCGCCATCAGCGCCACGACCGTCTTTCCGCTTCCCACATCGCCCTGCAGTAGCCGAAGCATCTTTTCCGGTTTTGCGAGATCGCCGCGAATTTCTGACAGCGATTGTGTCTGGCCGTCCGTCAAGCGAAACGGCAGGGCGCCGGCGATCGCATCAACCCGCGTGCCATCGCTTTCGAAGGCTCGCCCGCCTCGACGCCGCAAGCGCGCACGAACCAGGGCGATGGCCAGTTGGCCTGCCAGCAACTCATCTCGCGCCAACCGGCGCCAAGGCTTCCCCTCTGGTGACACATCTTCGGGCTCAGCAGGATCATGCAGCGTCCGAAGGGCATCACCGAAGGATGGAAAATTGTCGGCACTTTTCCGACTTGTGGAAGGATCGCGCCACTCGGGGAGGGCGGGCAGCCTTTCCAATGCCGCGTCGATGCTTTTGCGCAATGTTTTTGGCGCCAACCCAGCGGTGCCGGGATAGACCGGGTCCAGCGGCGGCAGACCTCCGCTTTCCTCGCGCGCCATCGCATCGGGATGGATCATGGAGGCTTTACCATGGAACCAGTCGATCTTGCCCGACACCATGACGATATCGCCCTCGGGCAATTGTTTGGTCAGCCAATCCCCATGAGCACGAAAGAAAGTCAATGCGATCTCGTCGCTCTCATCCTGGCAGAAGACTCGATAGGGGGCGTTTCGCGCGGCGCGCGGTGCCGGCTGATGTCGAATGACACGCAATCGTAGCGTCACGACGGTATCGGGCGATGCCTGCACGATCGTTGTGACGTCCCGCCTGTCGATCACGCGCGTCGGCAGGCAGAAAAGCAGATCGACGATTCGTGCAACCTCTTCGGGCCCGGTCGTCGGAACCACGCGGGCAATATTTTCGGCAACCTTGGGCCCGACACCGGCGAGACTGGTGACGGGTGCGAAGAGAGGATCGAGGAGGGACGGGCGCATCGCGCCAATATAGACTGGCTGGGCGCGGGAAAAAGCGGATGGCTCTTTTTCGCTGGGGACATTTTCGTTACCTACGGCAACGGCTGACACAGGCGGCTTTCAAGCCTATATGGCAGCCCAACCAATCCGAGAGGTCCGAATGATGAGTGGCACCCAGATCAGCAGCGCGTCCGTAGATGACCCGCGCCGCAAGAAGCTCCTCTTCAGGGCCTGGCACCGGGGTATGAGAGAGATGGACCTGATCCTCGGTCCCTTCGCCGACGAGAATATCGCCACAATGGACGGTGCGACGCTGGATCATTTCGAGGAGCTGATGCACGTCAACGACCAAGAGCTCTACCAATGGGTTCTGGGCGAGAAGAGCGTCCCGGAGGAGTGGGACGGACCGCTTCTGGATTCCATCATCACCCATCGTCGGAACCGGATCGGTTGATGGCATGAGCGTTCTTTCACCGATCAGATTGCCCGCTGGCACAGCGCCTGTCATTGTGGATGGCGTCGCAGATGGCTATGAGCCGTTTGCTCTGGCCCGTCTTGTGGCTGCCGCGGGTGACCGGCCAATCCTGTTCATCGCGCGTGATGGTAACAGGTTGCCCGACCTTGCGAGCACGCTCTCATTTGCGGTGCCAGAGGCTCGGATCATCACGCTCCCGGCCTGGGACTGCCTGCCCTATGACCGCGTTTCTCCAGGGGCTGACGCGGCCGCTAGGCGGCTTGATGCGCTCGGAGCAATCACCAACCTCAATTCCTCGAGCGGTCCATCCATCATTCTGGCATCCGCAAATGCGGTCTTGCAGCGCATACCGCCGAGCAAAAATCTCGCAGAGCAACTCTTCGATGCCCGCCCGGGCGCCACGCTGGAGATGAATAGCCTGATACGTCGGCTCGAATCGGATGGGTTCGAGCGGGTGGCGACGGTCCGGGAGGTGGGCGAATACGCGGTGCGCGGGGGGATTCTGGACCTTTTCGTCCCCGGGGCCGAAGAGCCGGTAAGGCTGGATTTCTTCGGAGACGAGCTGGATACGGTCCGCAGTTTCGACCCGGCCACGCAGCGCACCAGTCGCCAGCTCGAACGCTTCACCATGCAGCCCGTGTCGGAAGTGACATTGAATCCGGAGGCGATTGCACGATTTCGAAGGGGCTATATCGAGGCGTTCGGGGCGCCGCGACGCGAAGATGCCCTCTATCAATCCATTTCGGAGGGCAAGCGCTTTGCCGGCATGGAGCATTGGTTGCCGCTTTTCTATGACGGGCTCGACACGGTGTTTGATCTCATGCCGGAAGCGATGGTCGTTTTCGACCACCTTGCGACGGAAGCGATCGAAGAGCGCGAAAAGCAGATCCGGGATCATTTCGAAAGCCGCAAGGCCACGGGCGGGATGGGATCGGACCAGTCGGTGCCTTACAATCCGCTGCCTCCGGAGCGTCTTTACATGACGCTCACGGAAGTCGATGAGCGCTGCTCCGCCCGCGAGCGGATTGATCTGACGCCGTTCGACCAACCCTTTACCGAAGGGCGCCGTGTCGCCCATGCGGGCGCCCGGCGTGGCCGTAGCTTTGCCGAAGAGCGGGCGCAGCCTGACGCAAATGTCTTCGATGCGTCGGTGAAACACCTGGCTGAGCTACGCGGGCAATCCGGGCGGGTTCTCGTTGCCGCCTGGACCGAGGGTTCGCTTGATCGGCTGTCGGGCATTTTGGCGGAACACGGTCTTGGTGGCACACGTTCGGTGGGCGATCTCAGCGAAGCCGCGAAACTGGAAGGACAGACGATAGGTCTCGCCATCCTGCCGATCGAGCACGGCTTCGAAAGCGATGATCTTTCGATTGTCGCAGAGCAGGATTTGCTGGGTGACCGTTTGGTCCGGCGGAGCCGGAGAAAAGGCAAGGCGGCTGATTTCATTTCGGAACTGTCGTCTCTTTCGACGGGCGACCTTGTGGTTCATTCCGAGCATGGCATTGGTCGGTTCGTCGGTTTGCGAACCATTGAGGCCGCCGGCGCGCCGCACGACTGCCTGGAACTGCATTACGCATCGGACGGACGTCTTTTTCTGCCGGTCGAGAACATCGAACTTCTTTCCCGCTACGGCGGGGAGGGGACCGATGCGGCGCTCGACCGCCTTGGCGGCGGCGCTTGGCAGGCGCGCAAAGCAAAGCTCAAGAAGCGCTTGCTCGATATGGCCGACAAGCTCATTCGTATCGCGGCTCAACGCGAGATGAAGTCGGCGCCGCGTTTGGCGCCGCCCGATGGCCTCTATGGCGAGTTCGCCGCCCGGTTCCCGTATGAGGAAACGGAAGATCAGCAGAAAGCGATCGATGCGGTGCTGGACGACCTTTCCTCCGGCCGTGCAATGGACCGATTGATCTGCGGCGATGTCGGCTTCGGCAAAACCGAGGTCGCATTGCGTGCTGCTTTCGCAGCGGTGATGGAAGGGTTTCAGGTTGCGGTGGTTGTGCCCACCACGCTTTTGGCCCGACAGCATTTCAAGACGTTCAACCAGCGTTTTTCGGGTTTACCCGTGACGGTTCGACAGGCAAGCCGTCTGGTAGGCAGCAAGGAATTGTCGGAGACCAAGAAGGGCCTTACCGACGGGAGCGTCGATATTGTCGTCGGTACCCATGCGTTGCTTGGAACGAGCGTAAAATTCAAGCGGCTTGGACTGCTGATCATCGATGAGGAGCAGCATTTCGGTGTGAAGCACAAGGAGCGGCTGAAGGAACTGCGCTCCGACGTTCACGTTCTGACGCTTTCGGCGACGCCAATTCCGAGAACCCTTCAGCTTGCCCTTTCAGGTGTGCGCGAGCTGTCGCTGATCACCACCGCTCCCGTCGATCGAATGGCCGTTCGTACCTTCATCTCGCCTTTCGATGCGATGGTCGTTCGCGAAACGCTACTCCGCGAACGCTATCGCGGCGGGCAGAGCTTTTATGTGGTCCCCCGAGTTTCGGACCTTGCCGACGTCAAGCAGTTCCTTGATGAGCACGTGCCAGAACTGAAGGTGGCGGTCGCTCATGGCCAGATGCCGCCGACCGAGCTCGACGATATCATGAACGCCTTTTACGACGGGCAATACGACGTCCTCCTCTCCACGACGATCGTTGAGAGTGGGCTCGACGTGCCAACGGCCAACACGCTGGTGGTCCATCGTGCTGACATGTTCGGCCTGGCCCAGCTTTACCAGATAAGAGGACGTGTCGGCCGGTCGAAACAGCGTGCCTATGCGCTTCTGACGCTACCAATCCGCAAGAAACTGACCGTCCAGGCCGAGCGCCGGCTGAAGGTCTTGCAGTCTCTGGATACGTTGGGTGCAGGCTTTCAGCTCGCCAGCCACGACCTTGACCTGCGCGGCGCGGGAAATCTGTTGGGCGAAGAACAATCCGGCCATATTCGCGAGGTCGGCTATGAGCTTTACCAGCAGATGCTCGAAGAGGCCGTGGCGCAGATCAAGGGCGAGGAAGACGCAGATTCGGGAAGCTGGTCACCGCAGATTACGATCGGCACTGCGGTTCTCATTCCGGAAGACTATGTGCCGGATCTCAATTTGCGCCTGAGCCTCTATCGCCGTTTGGCCGAATTGACCGACCCGCATGAGATCGATGGTTTTGGCGCGGAGCTGATCGATCGCTTCGGGCCGCTTCCCGAGGAAGTTCAGCATTTGCTAAAGGTCGTCTATATCAAGGCGCTGTGCCGTAAAGCCAATGTCGAAAAGCTGGATGCCGGGCCAAAAGGCGTGGTCGTCGCGTTCCGCAATCAGGAGTTCGCCAATCCGGCTGCACTTGTGCAGCACATTGCCCGCCAGGGCGCCATGGCCAAGCTGCGCCCGGATCAGTCCATCGTCTTCGTTCGCGATCTGCCCACGCCTGAGAGCCGTCTCTCTGGCAGTGCTGTGATCATGTCACAGCTGGCGAAACTGGCGGATACGCAAACGGCAGCGGCCTGATCGCCGCCGCCGGGCGGGCGTCAGGACGATTAGTTCGCGGCCGGGGCCGGCTCCTGTCGCGGTGGACGCAGACCATCGTAGTCGCAGCGAACCAGGATGCGCGGTTCCTTGCCTTTCACATTGAAAGCGATCCGGTCCGGACCGTCGCGTTGCTCGATTCGATAGTATTCCCTGCTGGGTCCTGGTTCGACCGTACCCTCCTGAAAGAGATCGGTGGCGATGAAGAGGACAGGGCCGGTGCGGACAAGCTCGGCAAAATCCGCATGGCCGTACCAAAAGTCGAGCCTGTCTTGGGAGACCTGCATGCGCCCGGCCTCGGCATCTCCCAGACAGGCCGCGCGGGAGATATCCCACGTTCCGATCATGCTGTCAGGAACGGTCGTTTCCGCCGAGGCGAAGCCCACGCCTGGAAACGAGCAAATCGTTGTCATTGCGACACATTTCAGAAGCGATTTCATCATGGTTTGCCTCGAAAGAGGAAGAGCCCTCCGCCAATCTAACACGAGGTCGGCTCAAACGATCCTACACCTGCACCTTTACGGGAAATCAGAATTCGCCGTTGGCTTTCGCGTCGGCGACTTGCCGCAGGGCGTTTGCAAGAACGTCCGGGGGTTGTGCGCCGGGCAACCCGTAACGCTGTTCGATGAGCGTGAAGGGGACGCCCTGAATCCCCATTTCATTGGCCTGAGCAATTTCCTCGCGAACCAGGTCGGCATCGGCATCGCCCTGCAACAATTGCGAGACGATCGCCTTGTCCATGCCGGCCTCCTCGGCTGCATTCGCCAGTGTTTCGTGGTCTGACAGATCGACGCCCTCCTCGAAGAAGATCTGAAAAAGCCGGGCGACCAGGCGGTGCTGGATCGTCACATCCTGCGTTCCTGCCCAATGCAGGACGCGGTGGGCATCCAGCGTATTGGGAGATGTCTTGATCTTATCGAACGCGAAGTCGATGCCGGCCGCTTTCCCTTCCTTCGAGATCGCAGCATGCAACTGATCGAGACGGTCCTGACTGCCGAACTTGTTCAGCATGTAGCTTTGACGCTCGACACCCTCTGGCGGGATCGTCGGATCAAGCTGATAGGGCCGCCAACGAATGGCGACCGGTAGGTCGGGCATCGCTGAACGGGCTTCCTCCAGCCGTCGGAAGTGAATGTAACACCAAGGACATACCACATCCGAAACGATATCGAGTGTGAGAGGCGAGGCAGGGCTTAACGGTTCGGCGGTTTCTTCTGACATTCCCGTTATGTAGCAGCCATCGGCAACGATACAACGGTCGGACTTATCCGTCGCGGGCCTTCCGGATCAATCGCCGCTCTTGGCTGCACTCTGCCACCACCAGGTCGGAAGCTGAAAGCCATAGATCGGCGTATAGTCGGGATAGGCGAGATCGGCATCATGAGCCACCCGCTGCTCGCTCATGTAATAGAATGGGATCACGTAGAACCCGGAGAGCAGCACGCGATCGTAGGCTCTCACAGCCGTCTGGAAATCCTCTTCAATCTTCGCGCCGAGCATCGCTTCGATCATGGCGTCGATGGCGGGATCCTTCGCGCCGGCAAAGTTGAATGACCCCTCGGCCTCAGCCGCTTCCGAGGACCAGCGGCCGATTTGTTCCTGGCCGGGCGAGAGCGACGACGAGTAGAAATGGATGATCGCATCGTAGTCGAAGCGCTTGCGCCGTTCGAAATACTGCGCCGTATCCACCTTGCGCAGATTGAGCCTGACGCCGAGCAAGGCGAGCGTTTTTTGCCAGGCAAGCGCGATCATTTCCCCCTCGCTGCCATTAATCATCAGCTCAAAGGCTAGCGGATTGCCATTCGGTCCGACCAGTTGCCGGCCTTCCAGTTTATACCCCGCTTCCTTGAAAAGGTTCATCGCGTTTCTGACGAAGTTGCGGTCTCGGCCGGTGCCGTCCGATGCGGGCGGAGTCCACTCACCGGCCATGATCTGAGGCACGATCTGGTCTTCGAAAGGTTGCAGCAGAGTCTTTTCCGCCTCATCCGCCGGAGTAGCCTGTGAATCGAGAACCGAATTGTCGAAGTAGCTTCCGATGCGCGTATAGGCATTGTCGAACATGTTCCGATTGATCCAATCGAAATCGAACAGATTCACGATGGCGCGGCGGAGCTTCGGATTGTCGAAGGGAGGGCGCCTCGTGTTGAAGACAACGCCGCGCATGCCGGACGGCAAAGCGGACTCGAACGTCGATTTCTGCACATCGCCGGAGGTGGCTCGCGGAAAGTCGTAGCGACGTGCCCACCGCGCAGGATCGGAATTGGCGAACGGGCTCTGCTCGATCTGCACGTCGATCTCGCCTTTCTTGAAGGATTCGAATCGCGCGGTCTCGTCGCGGAAATAGACGATGCGGATCCGGTCGTAATTATCGAAACCGCGTTTGGCAGGGATGTCCTTGCCCCAATAGTCGGGATTTTTTGTGAGCGTAATCCGCTCGCCAGGGCGAACCTCGGTAAGAATATACGGACCGGTGCCGGTAATGGGCTCAAGCGTCGATTTGTCGAAATTTTCTCTGTCGATCGCGTGTTCGGGAAGGACAGGCGTCATCGCGACGATCAAAGGCAGCTCGCGGTCGCTCAACTCGGGATCCAGCGTGAAGCGGACGCCTCGATCCCCGACCTTCTCCATTTTCGCGATCTTGTCCCGCACGCGCTTATAGCGTGGATTGGCCTTTTCCGCGAGCAGATCGAAAGTGAAGATCACATCCTCTGGCCGAACGGGCTCGCCATCGGAGAACCGTGCCTTCGGATTGATCTGGAATTCCACGAATGTACGTTCCTCGTCGGTCTCGACCGTTTCGGCCAGCAACGGGTACAGCGTAAAAGGTTCGTCGAAGGAGCGCGCCATGAGTGGCTCGAAGACGTTCATTCCGACTTCCAGATCGTTCAGTCCGCGAACACCGTCCCCTTGGATGATGAAAGGATTAACGGAGTTGAAGGTGCCGGGAAGCCCGTAAGTGATCATGCCGCCCTGCGGTGCAGCGGGGTTGGCATAAGGAAAGTGCTCGAAATCCGCGGGCAGAGCCGGTTCTCCATGCATGGCGAGAGCGTGAGAGGGAGCGGCTTGCGCCGTCCCGGTCGAGACCAGCGAGCATAATGAGAGAGCAAAAGCGGCTCCGCATATGGTCCCGACCGCTTTTGAGCGGCGAAAGAGGTTGCACGCAGTAAAGAGAGCCATCATGGAGACCTTGCCGAAAAAGATTCGCTTTGGCCAAGGTATCAGCGTATCGCCGCGGCACAAATTGGGCAGAGGCACGTCATTCTATTGCCCAATTTGATCGGGAAACACGGAACCATTCCGGCGTATCGCTCACGCGGCGATGATTTCAACCGTCGGCTCGATTTCAGAGGGATATAACATGACAGCACTGACCAACGCTGCGCGGCGTCTCGTGCTTGCCGCCGGCATGCTCGGGCTTCCGGCCATCGCCATGGCGCAGGACGCCCCGAAGACGCCGGGCCCGAACCAGTGGACGAAGCTCTGCCAGACCAAGGATGATCAGAAGAGCTGCCAGACGCAGTTCGTTCAGATCGCTTCGGGCAGCGGCCAATTGGTGACCGCCGTCTACATCGAGGAATTGTCCAAGGGCAGCGAATCCAAGCGCGGCATCCGCGTCGTGCTTCCGCCCGAGCGCGTCCTGAGCGCCGGTGTCGGATTGCAGGTCGATAGCGGACAGATGCAGAAGCTGGACTATACGATCTGCCCGCTGCGGCCTTCGCCAATGTGCATCGCACAGGCTCCGATCACCGAGCAGCAGATCAATGCGTTCCGCAAGGGCGGCAAGCTGACCGTCATCTCGCTCAATCCGATGGGCCAGAAGACCCCTGTGACTGTCACCCTGAAGGGATTCGCATCCGCTCATGACGGAGAGCCAATCGACGCTTCCACCCTCGCTGCCCAGCAGAATGCGCAGAGCGAAGATCTAAAGAAGAAGCGCGAGGAATGGGTCAAGAAATTCCGCGAAAAGCAGACCGGCGGCGAATCAAACTGATCCGCTAAAGCCGAGGACGGATGAAGCGGGGTCGAAAGGCCCCGCTTTTCTTTTGCGCGGTCGTCAGTTCATGGGAATGTCGCGGGGGCGGAAATGTCCGTCCGCGCCGACATCGAAGAATTCGGCAATCTGCGGGTGGCGAAGGGGCAGCCCGCTATCGTCCTCGAGCAGGTTCTGCTCGGACACGTAGGCCACATATTCCGTCTCGTCGTTTTCTGCCAGAAGGTGGTAAAAGGGCTGGTCCCGATGCGGCCGCATGCCCTCGGGAATCGATTCGTACCATTCTTCCGTATTGTCGAAGACCGGATCGACATCGAAGATCACGCCCCGGAACGGAAAGATCCGGTGCTTGACGATCTGGCCAATATGAAAACGTGCGTCTCTTTGCACAGGCTCAACCTCTTATTTTCATACGGTATGTGGTGTGGTGCGGCGGGATTTCCAATGGTATAAGCCGTTTCGGAGGGGGGGCGAACTCCTCATCGTAGGCCAACCTCGAACGCGTTCGGGGAATGGCTGTGCTTGAATGCAAAGTCTTGCGGCGAACAGTCGGATATGGTGCACGTCATCTCGCACCATCCCATTTTCATCATCCGTACCGCTCCGATAAGCCATGGCCGAAATTTTCGCACTCGTTCTGCCGTTCTTCGGCCTGATCATCCTGGGCTACGCAGCAGGGAAAATCGTGCGCCAGCCGGTCGAGGCGCTGGGGTGGATGAATATCTTCATAATCTACATCGCCTTGCCCGCGCTGTTCTTTCAACTGCTGTCCAAGACGCCGATCGAGAAGCTCACCGAATGGAGCTACATCCTCGGCGCGGCGGCCAGCACCTACATCATCTTCGCGCTGATGTTCCTGATCGCCTTTTTTAGAGAACGGCTTATTCCGCCCGCGACGATTGCGGCATTGGCGGCCGCTTACGGCAATATCGGCTATATGGGGCCGGGTCTCGCGCTATTGGCGTTCGGGCCGAGCGCCGCTGTTCCCGTGGCGCTGATCTTCGCCTTCGAGAACGCGCTCCATTTCGCCGTAACGCCAGCGCTGATGGCTCTTTCGGGAACGGTGGAGAGATCGCCCGGAGCTCTGGCGCTGGATATAGCGAAGCGCATCCTGCTTCACCCTTTTATCCTGGCGACATTTGTGGGGGTCGGGGCCGCAGCGCTGGAGTGGTCGCCACCGATCGCGATCGAACGGCTTCTCGAATATCTCGCCAACGCAGCGGCTCCGTGCGCCCTGTTCGTCATGGGTGTGACCCTGGCGCTCCGTCCATTACGCCGTGTCCCGACAGAGCTTGGTTTAATCGTGCCTTTGAAGCTGGTCGTCCATCCGCTGCTGTGCTGGCTGATCTTGAGCGCGGTCGGCAATTTTGATCCGGTCTGGATCCAGTCAGCCATCCTGCTGGCGGCACTGCCGACGGCGACGAATGTTTTCGTCCTTGCTCAGCAATATCATGTCTGGGCCGAGCGCGCCTCGGCCACCGTCCTCATCACGACGGGGGCATCAGTCGTGACTGTAACGGCGATTCTCTGGTTGATGCGAACGGGGGCGGTACCGGTCGATCTGTTCCCTTAACCCCTCCCGGACCTCGCGCCGTATGGCGCGAAAGCCGCTACCGGGGGCCATCCCCTCACGCATGAAAAAGTCGCGGAGCGGTCCGATCCGGCGCAGCGTGTCGAGGCCCACGGCACGAGCAAACTGTGCGGGCAGCATCGCAGATAGCAATGAGCGATTGAGAGACCGAACGGCTGCAGAGCGCAGCGTAATATCCGACCGGCGAGCACGATTATAGGCATTGAGCGCCGCAAGGGAGCCGGGGTCGCCATCAGGCCCAGGAAGGACGGCAGCAAGGTCCGCCACATCTCTCACCGCCAGATTGAGGCCCTGCGCGCCGATCGGTGGGAAGACGTGGGCGGCCTCGCCGATCAAGGCAATCCTCTTGGCAGCAAACCTTGGCGGAAGCGCCGTCGTCAGCGGGAAGGCAGCGCGGGGCCCTTCGACGCTCACCTCACCGAGAAGCGATTGCATGCGCTGTTCGATCTGGCGAGCCAGCGTATCGTTATCGGTCTCGAGGAGCTTTTTGGCGGTGTGAGGCGACACGACCCAGACAAGGCTGGACATATGCTCGTCGGGTAGCGGAACCTGGGTAAACGGGCCGCTTTCGGTATGAATTTCCGTCGATGTAAAATCGTGGGAAACGACGTGCCGGAATGATAGAACCAGCGCTGATTGGGGCAGGGGAGCCGGCTCCTGGCGGATCCCGGCAGCACGGCGCGCTGCCGATTTGCGTCCGTCGGCACCGACGACAAGACGGCAATCAATGCCTTCGCCGTCATCGAGTCGAATGCGGACGGAGTCCTCGGTTGCAGAATAGCGGTTCACCTTGGCGGTGCTTCGCCGGATCAGCGGTTGGTCGGCAAGAGCATCCTCCAGAATGCCGTTGAGCGTGGCGTTTGGAATATTATAGCCGAACGCGGTCTCGCCGATGTCGGAGGCATAGAAAGATACGGCGGGCGAACGCAGGAGACGCGAGGTCCCGTCGGCGATCCGCATGATCCTAAGCGGCGCGCCAGCCTCCTCTATGGGGTATCGCAGCCCCACCTTTCCGAGCGTGGAAAGACTTGGTTGCATCAATGCGGTGGTGCGTGGATCGTTGCGGTCGACCTCTGGTCCAATAAGACGAACGCTGTGACCAGCCCGAGCAAGACAGAGGGCGGCGATCATGCCTGCGGGACCCGTTCCGACAATGGCAATGCGTTCGATCGACTCCATGACTTCACCTTTCTCTGTTTGTCAGCCCTCATATGGCGTGAGAGAGCCCTCTGCAAACCGGATTCTTGAACCCGTCATGCAGGGCGCTAGCTGGGGCGCGAAAAGGGAGCGCCAATATGAGCAATCATGCGATTATCGTCGAAGAGACCGGCGGACCGGAAGTCCTGAAGTGGAAAGAGGTGGATGTCTCTGCTCCCGGCCCAGGAGAGGTGCGGATCAGACAGAAAGCGGTCGGTCTCAATTTCATCGATACCTATTTCCGCAGCGGTCTCTATCCCGCGGATGCGCCCTTTACCCCGGGCAATGAGGGCGCCGGGGATGTGATCGCGGCCGGCGAAGGCGTCACTCGTTTCAGGGAGGGGGATCGGGTGGCCTACACGGTGGGGCTGGGGGGCTACTCTGAAGAGCGGAATCTGCCCGCCGATCGCGCCGTATCGATACCGGACAACGTTTCCTATGAATTGGCGGCCGTGGCGATGCTGAAGGGACTGACGGCGCGCTACCTGCTTCGCAAGACCCACGATTTGAAGGCTGATGATACCGTCCTCTTTCACGCGGCGTCCGGCGGCGTTGGCCTTATCGCCGGGCAGATTGCGCAGCACATCGGCGCGCGGATCATCGGCACGGCCTCGAAGGAAAAGCACGATCTTGCACGCCATCACGGCTATGACGAGCTGATCGACTACAACAATGAGGACTTTGCGCAGCGGATCAAACAACTCACGAATGGCGATCTTTGTGATGTGGTCTATGACAGCGTCGGGAAGACGACCCTCATGAAGTCGCTCGATTGCCTGCGGCCCATGGGACTCCTCGTCAGCTTCGGCCAGTCTTCAGGCAAGGTCGATCCTCTCGATCTCGGTCTTTTGTCTCAGAAAGGCTCGCTCTTCGTGACGCGACCGACGCTCTACAATTATATCGCCAGCCGCAGCTCTTTGGAGGAGGCAACAGAAGAGATGTTCGGCTGGCTTGGCGACGGAACCGTCAAGATCGAAATCGGGCAGCGTTTCGCGTTGAAGGATGCCGAGAAAGCGCACCGTGCGCTCGAAGGACGAGAGACGGTAGGTGCGACCGTGCTTCTCCCGGACGCTTGAGCGGCACTAGGAGCTGCTCTTGACCGCCTCCATTGCCACATAGCTCGAGCTGGAAGCGACGTGTGGCAGCGCGGAAATCTGTTCTCCAAGTATGATGCGAAACGTCTCGATGTCGCGAGTTCTGACCTTCAAAAGATAATCATAACCGCCTGCGATCATGTGACATTCCTCAATCTCGGGTATTTCTGCCACCGCCTTGTTGAACGATTGCAGGGCTTTCTGACGGGTGTCGGTCAGCCTCACCTCGACGAAGCAGATATGTCCGAGCCCCAGCTTTTGCCATGAGAGGCTTGCCCGATAGCCTGTGATGATGCCCTCATCCTCCAGCCGTTTCACGCGGCTGGCGACGGGCGTCTTTGAAAGTCCCACTCGTCGCGCCAGCTCCGTCATGCTGAGGCGGGCGTCGCGTGTAAGCTCTCGGATAATGGCTTCGTCGGTCTGATCGACACGTGACGAGCCATCCGGCCTGCTGATGGGCATGATTAAATCCGATCCGACTGTAAAGTTCATCATTTTAGGTACATCGTCTGCTCATGAAAAGCTATTCTCGCAGGATCGCAACGAGAGGAGCGTTTCATGACGCGAGCGCGCACGGTCAGCCTTTCCGAAATCGAGCAGGCGAAATTCGCACCTGAAGGCCCGTTGGTGGCCGACATGATCGAGCTTGCCGCGTTGGATGAAGGCGACCGTCGGACGATCATAGGCGATGCGGCCGAGCTGGTGCGAAAGATCCGCACGAGCGGTCGGCCGGGTCTGATGGAAGTGTTCCTGGCCGAATACGGGCTGTCGACGGACGAGGGCATCGCGCTGATGTGCCTTGCAGAGGCGCTCCTGCGGGTGCCGGACGTGCAGACCATCGAGGACCTGATTGAAGACAAGATTGCGCCCTCCGATTGGGGACGGCATCTCGGACGCTCGGCATCCAGTCTCGTCAATGCTTCGACATGGGCGTTGCTGATCACCGGCCACGTTCTGGATGAGCGCGGCCCGGGGATGGCCAGCCATCTGCGCGGCGCGATCAAGAGGCTCGGCGAACCCGTCATCCGGACGGCGGTGGGTCGTGCGATGAAAGAGATGGGCCATCAGTTCGTTCTTGGCGAAAGCATCGGCAAGGCGCTCGACCGCGCGGCGAAGGCGGAAGAAAAAGGCTATAGCTACTCCTACGATATGCTGGGCGAGGCGGCCATGACGGCCGATGACGCGAACGCCTATCGCGAGAGCTACGAAAACGCGATCGCCGCGATTGCCAAGCGCTGTATCCATGCCGATTTTCGACGTAATCCCGGTATCTCGATCAAACTTTCGGCACTTCATCCGCGTTATGAAGTCGCTCATGAGCAGCGCGTGATGGATGAGTTGGTTCCGGTGGTCTCGGCGCTCGCCCGCCAGGCTGCCGCAGCCAATATGAATCTCAATATCGATGCGGAAGAAGCCGACCGCCTCGAATTGTCGCTCAAGGTTATTGAGGCGGTATTGGCCGATGAGGCGCTCGCGCGCTGGGACGGCTTTGGAGTGGTCGTTCAGGCCTATGGCCGCCGGGCCGGGCTTACGATCGACTGGCTTTATGACCTTATCCGTCGTCTGGACCGCAAGATCACCATACGACTGGTAAAGGGGGCGTATTGGGATACGGAGATCAAACGCGCGCAGGTGGCTGGCCTGGATGATTTCCCGGTCTTTACCCGCAAGGCTTCCACGGATGTCAGCTATCTGGCCAATGCCCGTAAGCTGATATCGATGCGGGATCGGATCTACCCGCAATTTGCCACTCACAATGCCCATACCGTGGCGGCGATCATCCGTATGACGCGTAATATTGCCAAGAGCGAATACGAGTTTCAGCGTTTGCACGGGATGGGTGACCGGCTGCACGACATCGTCAAACGACAGGAAGGCACGCAGTGTCGGATCTATGCGCCGGTGGGGGCCTACCGCGATCTGCTTGCCTACCTGGTCCGCCGCCTTCTGGAAAACGGCGCCAATTCCTCCTTCGTCAATCAGATCGTCGATGAGCGGATTCAACCGGAAGACGTCGCAGCCTGCCCGTTCGAAACGCTGAAGAAGGCCGATACGGTCGAAAATGAACATATCCGGCGCGGCCCCGAACTTTTCGATCCGCAGCGTAGGAATTCGATGGGATTCGATATCAATCGGACAAGCGAACTCTCAACTATCGATCTGGCTCGACGCAGTGCACAGATCACAAATGCAATGCCCATTCTTTCTGGAGAAGCCTCTCCACAAGAGGCCCGGGATCGCCATAATCCTGCCACCGAAAGCGTCTTAGGGGCGGTTGCCAATGCCAGCGATGCGGATGTCCAGGCCGCACTCTCCGCCGCCTTGCCTTGGGCTACCTCAGCAGCAGAACGTGCCGCTGTCTTGCGGCGCGCTTCCGATCTTTATGAGCGCGATTTCGGAGCGATCTTCGCCATACTGCAGAAAGAAGGTGGCAAGACGATTCTCGACGCGATCGGCGAATTGCGCGAAGCGGTGGATTTCCTCCGCTATTATGCAGCGCAGGCGGAAACATCCGAGCTTCCGCCGAGAGGGGTCTTTGTCTGCATCAGCCCCTGGAATTTCCCGCTCGCCATCTTCACCGGACAGATTGCCGCGGCTCTGTCGACCGGAAATGGCGTCATAGCGAAGCCCGCGGAACAGACACCACTGATCGCAGCCCACGCTATTCGCTTGCTGCATGAGGCGGGCGTTCCGCGAACCGCGCTCCAGTTCTTGCCGGGTGAGGGCGCAACGGTCGGCGCAGCTCTTACCTCGGATCAGCGGATTGATGGCGTCGCCTTTACCGGATCGACGGAAACGGCTCTGGCCATCCGCAACGCGATGGCCGAACATCTCGCGCCGGATGCGCCGCTGATCGCGGAAACCGGCGGCCTGAATGCGATGATCGTCGACAGTACGGCTCTCCCGGAGCAGGCTGTTCGCGATATCGTTGCTTCGTCGTTCCAGTCGGCAGGTCAGCGCTGTTCGGCGCTTCGCTGTCTCTACATCCAGAGCGATGTCGCCGAGGGGCTCGTCGAAATGCTGAAAGGCGCGATGGACGAACTCACCATCGGCGATCCTTGGTCTTATTCGACCGATGTCGGCCCTCTGATCGACAAGGACGCGCAGAAGGAAATTCAAGCCTATATCGACCAGGCCCGTTCGGACGGTCGGCTTATCAAACAGTCTGCCGCGCCAAGTCGCGGAAGCTTTGTCGGGCCGGCATTAATTCGCGTGGATGGCATTGGCGATCTGGAGCGCGAGGTTTTTGGGCCCGTCCTCCATATTTGCACCTTCGAGGCCAATGAGATCGAAAAGGTCGTCGACCGGATCAATGCGACGGGCTACGGCCTCACCTTCGGACTGCATACCCGCATCGATGGCCGGGTTCAGGCGGTGACGGATCGGATCGAAGCGGGGAACGCCTATGTGAACCGAAACCAGATCGGCGCGATCGTCGGCAGTCAGCCTTTTGGCGGAGAAGGGCTCTCCGGCACGGGTCCGAAAGCGGGCGGGCCGAACTATCTGCCCCGCTTCAGGCGAATGGCCGGCCAGGAGGTGAGCGGGCCTTGGGATCGGCCCATGGACCAACTGAAACTACAGAAAACCCTTAGGGACACGCGTCGCGGCCTTCCGATCGGCGTTGCCGATATGCCCGGACCGACGGGCGAGAGTAACCGTCTGCGCTATGTCAGCCGCCCGCCCATTCTATGCCTCGGCCCGGGTGAAGACGCGGCCAAGGCGCAGATGGTGGCCATCACCGAACTCGGTGGACACGCCGTAATGGTCGAGGGAGCGCTCGAACCGACCGCCTTGACCGAGCTCTCCGGCATCTCTGGCGCGATATGGTGGGGAGGAGCAGAGGAGGCGCGCGCATATGTTCGCGCCCTCGCGCAGCGGTCCGGGCCGATTCTTCCGCTGATCGGAGGCATGCCCGATTTCGGTCATGTGGCCTATGAACGGCACTTGTGCGTGGATACGACCGCCGCCGGCGGCAATGCTCAGCTTCTTGCGGAAACGGAGGGAATCTAAGGAGCGCCGATTTCGATTGAGCTTGTCAGATCCTTGTCGGGGTCGGCGAGTTAATCAGAGCATGCGGGCCGGGATCTGCGACAGACGGCTAGTTGCCCGGTTCAACGATCTCGGCGATTGAAGCGATCGACTTCAGCTCTGCCAGCAACTCATCGACGCGTTCGCGTGCGGGTGCCGGTTTCGAAAGGCCGCCGCCCTCGAACATGTTCTTCGTAACGCGGATCGAGATCAGCAGGCAGTTGTCAGAAAAGGCGGCATGGAAAGCCCAGGGATTGCCGAACCTGCCGGACAACTCCGTCGCCGCTTCCATGAAATGCGGCGTCAGCAGAGCGTGGGTCTCCACCGGATCGGTGGAGTAGACTTGGAATCGATCCCCGAACCGAGGATCGTCGAGCGCAACTGCCTCCATCGAATGACCAGCGCCATGATAGTGATTCCCCAGCCGTCCGAGATCGGGGACCAGAACCGTCCGACCGTGAAACGGTCTGGAAATTCTGTAGAGCAGCAGAAGGCCGTGAAAGACGTTTCGCTCTTCGCCACCGTCCTTCTTTTTCAGATGGGCTTCGCAGAGTTCGAACGGCACACCGTTCAACGTTCCTGCGATTCGGTCTTCCAATAGCCGCTCGCGGTGATCCGGAACGATAAAGGCATCGCGGAAACGCTCGACTGGGAAGACGAAATCTGTTGCCACGAAATCGAGCCCCAGAAATTCGCACGTCTTTCCGACCAGAATGGACTTCATCTTTCCACGGAAGCGGCCATGGATGCGAAAGGCTCGATAGAACCCGCCACCAAACAACGTGAAGCCGCCAAGTGCGAAAAGGCCGGGAAGAGGGGATTGCATCGTGATTGGCGGTCGTCCGCTATTGGCGAGAAGACCGATGACGATCAGCAGCAGGCCGAGCAGGCCTGCGGCGATGCCGAGTTTGAATTGCCGCGCCGCTTTCCGCCGTTCGACTTCCAGCTTCTCGAGTTCGGGCTTGATCTTTGCGGCATAGTTGGCCTCGAACCGGGCGAAGCGGCTTGATGACAAGGACTCACCATCGGTCGCCATGGCAGAAGCCGCTCCTTATCGTTGCAAGAGTGGACGCGGCAATTTTTTCGCCTCGCTTCGCTCCCTGCACTGAATGCTGGTCACGGCGAAGCCTATCGCCCCGCCCAGTCCCCCGCAACGGTAACGCACTTCCCGGTGGGCCTGATATCGACCGGGTGAGCGGCGTGGAATCCAGGTGCGGAGATCATCACCCGAAAATGCTTGCGAGCTGTCAGGGGCGCGCATACGCGCCAAGGTGCGAAAATGGCGGATGGGGTGGGATTCGAACCCACGGTACGGTCTCCCGCACGCCGGTTTTCAAGACCGGTGCCTTAAACCGCTCGGCCACCCATCCGCTTGCGAAGCGCTTCATAGGCGGGCTAAGACAAAGCTGCAAGCGTGTTCATTTGGTCACAGCTCTGCCACTTGAGCGCCGCATTGTGTCGTCACACCGGTTATGAAACGCAGAGGGTCGCCGGTGCGTCGCCGGTTCCATGGGGTAGGGCAAAAGATATGAATCGCTGGTTAGGGTGTGGAACAGCGTTGGCCCTCGTTCTTTCGAGCAACTGGCTGGCTGGATGCACTTCGACACATCAGGCAGCAAAGTCGATGACAGCGGTCGAAAGCACGGCTCGCGAAGGTGACGAGACATCTGCTGACGTCAAGCTCGACATCTCCGATCAGGCCGAAAAATCGGACGAAGATGCCGGCGACATGCGACTGGCGATGCTGGAGCCGGGCGAAGGCGATGGCGCGGCGGCCTTGGAAGCGGCAGTTCAGGAACCTGTCGAAGCCGGCGAGGACAAACGGACACGCCTGCGCCGCGGTGGCGGGGCCTACAAGATCGGCAAACCCTACAAGATCAAGGGCAAGCTTTACGTTCCGCGCGATGAGCCTGGATATGAAGAGGTGGGGCGGGCCTCTTGGTATGGCCCCGGCTTCGACGGACGGATGACGGCCAATGGTGAAGTCTTCGACCAGAATGCGCTGACGGCCGCTCACACCACTTTGCCTTTGCCGAGCTACGCCCGTGTCACAAATCTGAAAAACGGCCGATCCGTTGTTGTTCGAGTCAACGATCGCGGCCCCTATGCCAATAACAGGCTGGCCGACCTCTCAAAAAAAGCGGCCGTAATGCTGGGCTTCCATCGAGCGGGCCATACGGACATCAAGCTGGAATATCTCGGCAAGGCGCCGATCCGTGGCGGCGATGGAGAGCAATTGCTCGCCAGCTACAGCGAGGATAGCGATTCGCCCGCACAATTGCCGAAATCGAAGCTCGTCGAGCGCCTCGATGAAGGCGTGGCAGCCCTCCAGGATGGGGTGGAGAGCGTCAAGAAGAAAGCCAGCGAAGTTCTTCCCGGCGTGGCGTCGGCAAAGGACGAGCCAGCGCTTGAACACGCGACCCCGGGCACGAATCAACCCGTCCGCCAAACGATCGAAAGTGTGCGCCTGGAAAGCGCAGACGCCGATGATCCACTCGGATTTGCGTCGCAGACACCCACTCGGCAGATGGGCGTATTCGGACTGGTTTTGCGAGAGACGACTGGTCGCCAATGAAGCCGGTATTTTTTGCTGCGGCATGGCTGGCTGCATCGTGGGTTTTGCCCGCTTATTCCGCTCCGGTCGAAACACCGGCCCATCAGGTTCTTCTGATCGACGCCGCAGATGGAACGACGCTTCTTTCCCGCAATTCTCGTGAGAAAGTGGAACCCGCCTCACTGACCAAACTGATGACCGCCGAAATCCTGCTGTCGGAATTGAAATCGGGCAACATTCAGGAAGAAACGATATTCACTGTATCGGAGCACGCCTGGCGTACCGGCGGGGCGCCGAGCGGCTCCGTGGCGATGTTCCTGAAGCCCAAGGAAGAGGTTCGGGTCATCGACCTGCTGCGCGGCATCGTCGTTCAGAGTGGCAATGACGCGGCGATCGCGATTGCAGAAAATCTGGATGGATCGGAAGAGGAGTTTGCCGAGCGGATGAACCGCCGCGCCTCCGAGCTCGGCCTTTCCGATTCAACTTTTCGCAATCCGTCTGGCTTGAGCGATCCAGAGCAAGCCGTATCGATGGCTGATCTGATCAAGCTGGCGCAGCATATCTACAGCACCTACCCCGAATACTGGCCGATCTTTTCCGAGCCGGCGTTCGAGTGGAACAAGATTTTTCAGCGCAACAGAAACCCCGCCTTGTCAGAGCGGATTGGCGGCGACGGACTCAAGACAGGCCAGAACGAGTCGCTCGGTTTCGGGATCGTTGCCACCAAGTCGGAGAATGACCGCCGTGTCTTTCTCGCGATGGGCGGCCTCTCCAGCAAGGACGAACGCTTTCAGGAAACGCAAAAGCTGCTTGATTGGGGACTGAAGGAATTTGCCAGGATGCCGCTATACGGCAAAGAGGAGACGGTCACGACAGTGCCTCTTTATGGCGGCACCGAAGATACCGTAACCCTCCATCTGGCAGAAGCGTTTCAGCCACTTCTGCCGGTCGATGGCGCAGGCGTACATGCCGATATTCTTTATTCCGGCCCGATCGCCGCCCCCGTGGAAAAGGGACAGGAACTTGCCAGCCTGATCGTGACCGTCAATGAGCAGGAGACGATGAGGGTCCCGCTTCTGGCGGCGAGCGACGTCCCGAGCAAAGGGCTCTTTGCGCGTGCCGCGGACGCTCTGGAAGAGCTGGCGTTCGGCTGGATGAGAAATATTGAACTGCCCTGGTCGACCGCCGCCCAAGGCTAAGAATCTTCTGCCTCCCGTCGCTTTGTCATTGCGATGCGCCCGTTGGACGCTCTAAGTCACACCCATGGAGAAGACTGGATATTTCCTGACCTTTGAAGGCGGCGAAGGCTCCGGCAAGAGTACGCAGTTGCGCCGGTTGGCGAAGAACATGGAGCGTGCGGGGCGCAGGATCCGGGTGACGCGGGAGCCAGGCGGCACCCCGGCGGCCGAGTCGCTTCGTGTCGCCCTGCTTTCCGGTGTCGCCAAAGAGCTTGGTCCTCTGGCCGAAGCGTGCCTGTTCGCCAGTGCGCGCGCCGATCACGTCAGGCAATTGATCGCCCCGGCGCTCGCCGATGGCTACGACGTGATTTGCGATCGATTTTCCGATTCAACGCGTGCCTATCAGGGCAGGGCAGGGGTCTCCGCGAGCCAGCTCGATCTTCTGGAGGAATTGGCGCTGGACGGCCTCCGGCCCGATTTGACCATTCTTCTGGACATTGATGCCGAGCAAGGCATGAAACGCGCGGATGCCCGCCGGCAATCGGACAATGCTGATCGTTTCGAGGCAGACCGACTGCAGGAGCATGAAGCGCGGCGGCAGGCTTTCCTGGATATGGCGAAGGATGATCCGGACCGATTTGTCGTGATCGATGCATCCTTGTCCGCCGATGAGGTGGAGGCCATTATTGCAAAGGCAGTGACGGAACGGCTCGAAATCCAGTTCGCGCCAAAGCTGACACAGGTTTCGTCGTGATAGCGGAACAGGAGAGACTTGCGCCGGCCGCTCATGATGACCTCGATGGCGTTCCGTCGCCGGCGGAATCGGGCGCTCCGGTGGGGCATGACGCTATCTGGGAGACGCTTGCCGGCGCCTACGGAAAAGATCGTCTCCCGCAGGGTCTGATTCTCGCGGGACCGTCCGGGATCGGCAAGGCGACACTGGCCTTTCAATTCGCTCGCTACCTCCTTCTCAATCCCGTACCGCGTGAAGCGCTACAGACCGGTCCGCAATTCGATGTGCCGGAAAGCCTCTTCCGTCAGGTGGCAAGCGGGGCGCATCCCGGCATCTTGCATATCAGGCGGCCGTTCAATCAACGGTCCAAGACTTTCCGGACGCGGATCACCGCAGATGAAGTCCGGGCCATCGGTCGTTTTCTGAGCCATACAAGCGGTGATGGCGGTTACCGGATCGTCATCGTCGATCCGGCCGAGGACATGAATATTCATGCCGCCAATGCATTGCTGAAGATATTGGAAGAGCCGCCGGCAAATACGATTTTTCTCCTGATCGCGCATGCGCCGGGGCGGCTTTTGCCGACAATCCGGTCCCGCTGCCAGATGTTGCGGATGACTCCGGTCGATTCGGCGAGCATGGCGGAGGTTATGCGGCGCCTGGAGGTGCCTCAGCCGCCCAATGGCGACGTCGAACGCATCACGAACCTGGCGGAAGGCAGCGTCCGGCGCGCAATATTGCTGCTGGCTTTTGGCGGTCTCGATATTGCGGAGGCCATC
The DNA here is from genome assembly GCF_003668555.1 of Notoacmeibacter ruber. NCBI lineage: Bacteria > Pseudomonadati > Pseudomonadota > Alphaproteobacteria > Hyphomicrobiales > Notoacmeibacteraceae > Notoacmeibacter > Notoacmeibacter ruber. Next base: position 1,319,315 of record NZ_RCWN01000001.1, read on the forward strand.
GAAGGGCTGCTGAAGAATCAGAATTTCGACCTGCAGTCCGCACGGGCCGCGGCGGCGTCCGTCGGTGGGCGAGGCAGCGACGATGCGTTCGATCAGTTCAACCGGCTGATCGATGATACGCTGACAGAGTTCGCCCATCGTTACGCCATCGATGGGAACGGTGAGACGGCCAACCGCCTCGCCGGGTATCACGGCGAATTCAACGAGGCCGTAGAGTCTGTACGGACCTTCAACCTGGATCGGCGACACCATGTGGTGAAGACGCTTCGGGATCTCCACGGCATGTTGCATCGGAAGTAGCGATATCGATGACGCGCCAAGCCTTTCCAGCGGCGCACCCATGCTTTATCTGGACGCCCAGCCGACAAGGGCAGCGAACTGAGAGACACGATGAGCGATAATCGCTTCTATATCACGACCCCCATTTTTTATCCGAACGGCGTTCCGCATATCGGCCATGCCTATACCGCCGTCGCTACCGACGTTCTTGCCCGCTTTCAAAGATTGGACGGCAAGGACGTATTCTTTCTGACCGGTACCGATGAGCACGGCCAGAAGATGCAGCAGACGGCACAGAAGGAGGGCATCGCTCCGATCGAACTGGCCGATACCAACTCCGCTGTCTTCCGGCGCATGGTCGAGGTGTTGGGCTGCTCGAACGACGATTTCATCCGGACGACCGAACCTCGGCACCGCGATGCCTGCCAGGCACTCTGGAAAAAGATGCAGGAGCGCGGTGACATCTATCTCGACAGTTATGGCGGCTGGTACTCTGTCCGCCAGGAAGCCTTTTTCGACGAGAAGGAAACGACCCTCGGCGATGACGGTGTCCGCCGCGAACCGCTGGGCTCGCCTGTCGAATGGGTCGAAGAAGAAAGCTACTATTTCCGTCTCTCGGCCTACGGCGAAAAACTTCTGGACCATTATGAGAAGAACCCGAACTTTATCGGCCCGGCTGAGCGCCGCAACGAGGTCGTGAGTTTTGTCAAAGGCGGCCTGAAGGATCTTTCGATTTCGCGGACGACCTTCGACTGGGGCGTGCCGGTTCCTGACAATCCCGACCACGTTATGTATGTCTGGGTCGATGCGCTGACGAACTACATCACCGCAGCCGGCTACCCGGACGAAAGCGCCGACCGTTGGTCGTACTGGCCTGCCAATGTGCACATTATCGGCAAGGATATCGTTCGGTTTCACGCCGTCTATTGGCCTGCCTTCCTTATGAGTGCCGGCGTCGAGCTGCCTCGGCGCGTCTATGCGCACGGCTTTTTGCTCAACAAGGGCGAGAAGATGAGCAAGAGCGTCGGCAATGTGGTCGATCCGTTTAATCTGGTCGAGGCCTATGGACGCGATCAGCTCCGCTATTTCCTGATGCGTGAGACCGTGTTCGGTCAGGACGGGTCCTATAGCCACGAGGCGATCGTGGCCCGCATCAATGCCGATCTTGCGAACGATCTCGGCAATCTGGCGCAACGCTCGCTCTCCATGATCGGCAAGAATTGCGCATCCGCCGTTCCAAAACGCGGCGATTTGACCCCGGCCGATACCGCAATGCTCGAGCGCGCAAGGAGCGCCTTGAAAGAGGCCCGTGAAGCGATGGCGCATCAGCGTATCCACGCCGCGCTCGTTGCTGTCTTCGGGGCCGTTTCCGAAGCCAATCGCTATTTCGCGGCGCAAGAGCCCTGGGCGTTGAAGAAGAACGATCCGGACCGGATGGAGAGCGTGCTCTGGACGACGGCAGAGACGCTGAGAATACTGGCGATACTGGCTCAGCCTGTCATTCCGGAAGCTGCCGGCAAGCTGCTGGAACTTCTTGCGGTACCGGCCGATGAGCGCAGTTTTGCTCATGTCGATGTACGGTACGAACTTCGGTCCGGCGAGGAACTGCCCAAGCCAACTCCGATATTTCCGCGTTTCGTGGAAAAAGAGGACGAAGCGGGGAAGGGCGCGGCGTGACGCTTATCGACAGCCACTGCCATCTCGATTTTCCGCAGTTCCAGGAAGACTTTTCCGGCGTTCTTTCGCGCGCGGCCAACGCTGGCGTTCGCCGCATGGTGACGATTTCAACGAGGGTTCGGCAGATCGAAACGCTCCGGGCGATCGCAGAAGCCAACGACTGCATCTATTTCTCGGTCGGTACCCATCCGCACCAGGCAGCGAAAGAAACCGACGTGACGGTCGATGAGCTTCTGAACCATGCGGCGCATGAGAAATGTGTCGCCATCGGAGAAGCTGGTCTCGATTACTTCTATGATAACGCGCCGCGGGATGATCAGGAGCGGAGCTTTCGGATACATATCGATGCGGCGCGGCAGAGCGGACTTCCGCTGGTTATCCATGCGCGCGATGCCGACGAAGATGTCGCATCCATCTTGCATGAAGAGACAGGGAAGGGGGCTTTCCCCTTTATACTACACTGCTTTTCCTCCGGGCGTGCGCTGGCGGAGACGGCTGTCGAACTGGGTGGCTATGTCTCCTTCTCGGGCATTCTCACATTCAAGCGCTCAGACGAGTTGCGCGCGATTGCCGCCGATCTGCCTCTTGACCGTCTTCTGATCGAAACCGACGCGCCCTATCTGGCGCCGCAACCCTGGCGCGGCCAGACAAATGAGCCGGCCTACGTTGCCGAGACCAATCGCATCCTCGCAGAGTGTCATGGGATGGAGGCCTCGCAAATGGCCGCCCGGACGACGGAAAATTGCCTGCGTTGTTTTTCCAAGATGCCGCCACTGACGGAGGTTGCTTAGCCCTCGTGCCAAAACTACGTTTCACGATGCTCGGATGCGGCTCTTCGCCTGGTGTGCCGCGGCTCACCGGCGACTGGGGCAAGTGCGATCCCAAACAGCCGAAGAACCGTCGTCTGCGCGCATCGGCGCTTGTCCAACGCATCGCCGATGATGGCCAGATGACAACTGTGGTGATCGATACCGGGCCAGACTTTCGCGAGCAGATGATCAGCGCTGGCGTTACGGAACTGCATGGTGCGGTGTATACCCACGCTCACGCGGACCATCTGCACGGCATCGATGATCTTCGCGGCTATTGGCTGACACAGGGTGCGTTGGTCCCAACCTATGCCGATGAGGCAACATTCGAGCGTATCTATGATGGCTTCCGCTATGTGTACGAGACGCCACCGGATTCAGCCTATCCACCCATATTGAGCCGCAATGAGATCCAGGTGGGCGTTCCGTTCCAGATCGATGGTGACGGCGGGCCAATCTCTTTTCTGCCGCTCCATCAGGAGCACGGCTCGATCCATTCGCTCGGCTTTCGCATCGGTCCATTGGCCTACTGCACGGATGTTTCGGCCTGGCCGGAGGAAACGGTCGAGCAGCTTCATAATCTGCAATTGCTGGTCGTCGATGCGCTTCAATATCGTCGACACCCCAGCCATTTCAGTCTGGAGCAGGCGGTCGAGTGGGTCGATTACCTAAAGCCGGAGCGAGCGGTACTTACTCACATGCATACGCTGCTTGATTACGACACGGTGATGGCTGAAACGCCAGGCCATGTGGAGCCTGGTTTCGACGGGCTGACAGTCGAGCTTCACATCGACGATTGATCTTGAGCCCGATAACGCCCGGTCGGATTGCGATCGGCCGCGATTAGAGGTCCCAACCCAAACAGCAATCCAAGCCTCAATGGTCGTCTGGCTGCCTAATGAGCGGTCAGGTGACCATTTTCATATTCCATTCAAATCCGAACAGACCGAGCCTCGTACTACACTAGGTTCCATAATCAATATTATGCCAATTATAGATCGGCGTTTCAGCTTGTACACTGGGAATTGGACGCGTCCTGCCCTGCGCTTCGGCAATATCTTACCCGGTTAGCGGCAGCGCTGTTTCTGCGAGCTGGATCCAGTAGCGAACGCCATGAGGGATCGCATCATCGTTGAAATCGTAGTTCGGGCTGTGCAGGCCCGCGCTATCGCCATTACCGACAAAAATGTAAGCGCCCGGCCGCGCTTCCAGCATGTAGGCGAAGTCTTCCGCGCCCATCAGTGGTGGATGATCGGTGAACACGTTTTCGTTGCCGGCCACACGCTGTGCGGCAGTCGCTGCCACCATGACCGCATCGGCGTCATTGACCGTCACGGGATAACCACGCCGATACTGAAACGTGGCCTGGACACCATACGCGGCAGAAATGCCATCGACGACGCGCCGTATGGCAGCCTCCGTTTCTTCGCGGATACGTGGCGACAGCGTCCGCACCGTTCCTCCGAGCTTCACCCGTTCTGGAATGACGTTGAAGGCCGAACTATCGGCTTCCAGCTTTGTGATGGACACGACGTTGGCTTCAAGCGGATCAGTATTGCGCGACACGACTGTCTGCAGCGAGACGATCATCTGGGCAGCAGCGACCATCGGGTCGGCGGTACTGTGCGGAATAGCGGCGTGCCCACCCTTCCCCACGATTTCGATCAGCGGATAGTCGGCCGATGCCATGATCCCGCCGTTTCGCATGCCAAATTGCCCGATAGGCAGCCCCGGCAAATTATGCATGCCGAAGATTTGCTCAATGGAAAAGCGCTCCATGAGACCGTCTTCAACCATCACCCGACCACCAGCGCCGCCTTCCTCAGCCGGCTGAAAGATTACGGCGACCGTTCCGCCGAAATGACGCGTGTTGCAGAGTTCGCGGGCTGCGCCGAGCAGCATCGCTGTATGGCCATCATGCCCGCATGCGTGCATCTTTCCGGAGTTTTTAGAGGTCCAGGGCACGCCGCTTGTTTCGCGGATCGGCAGCGCGTCCATATCGGCACGGAAGCCGATGACGCGGCCCCCTGGCCCGTGACGCCCGTGAATGAGACCGACCACGCCGGTGCGACCGATCCCGGTGACGACTTCATCGCAACCGAAGCTCCTCAACTGATCGGCAGCAAAGCCGGCTGTCCTTTGGACATCGAAGAGCAGTTCGGGATGCGCATGGATATCTTGTCGCCATGCGGCGATCTCCGAAGCGCGATTGGCTAGATTGTCGGTGAGGGCCATTGGCCGTTCCTATCAGGTCAGCTGGAGCGCGGGCGCAAGAAGCCGGCAATTATGACGGTGAACCATGCCACCATAAGCGTGGAACCGCCGAGCGGCGCAGCGTAAGGAAATAGTCCTGACTGCCCCACTGCCCTCAACATGACGTCGCAAGAGAATAGCCCCGCCCCGAGCGCCATCAAAATCGCGGCAACCGCCACAATACGAGAGCGTGACAGGTGACCGGCAAGTGCGATCAGAGCCGGAGCGTGAGCCAGGAGGATAAGCGCCACGGCAGACGTCAATCGCGCATCGGCTGATCCGTGCGCCGAATAGGCAGCGGTCGCAACGCCTAGCAGTCCAAAGACGCCTGCCAAGGACATGATAATGCTGTTCACGATGCCTTCTCTCCCGGTTTGAATTCGGCCATAGCTGTGGACGAAATTGATCTAGTGCGCAAACCGCTTCCGATCAGGGTTTCGCCACTACGGTGTCGCGCAAAAAACGGATGGAGCCCTTCGTCATGAGAGCCACGAAAGAAATAGCCCACCTCCTGCAGATCATGAAGCGCCTTCGCGACCCGGTAACCGGTTGTCCCTGGGACATAGAGCAGAATTTCCAGTCCATCACGCCCTATACGATCGAGGAAGCCTACGAGGTAGCTGATGCGATCGAACGCGGCGATATGGTGGACCTGAAAGACGAACTCGGAGATTTGCTGCTCCAGGTCGTCTATCACGCACAGATGGCGTCCGAAGACGGGCAATTCGGTTTTGGCGACGTGGTGGAGGCCGTTTCGCGAAAGATGATTCGTCGCCACCCTCACGTCTTCGGCGACACAGGTCCAAGGCCTGTCGATGAGGTCAACAGGATGTGGGATGTAATCAAGGCCGAAGAGCGTGCTGAGAAACGCGAGGCCAAGCTGGCCGCCGGCCTTCCAGCAGAAGCAAGAAACGGCCCCTTGGGAGAAGTGCCGAGTGCCCTGCCCGCCTTGTCACGCGCCGAAAAATTGCAAAAACGTGCCGCGACATTCGGCTTCGATTGGCCGGATGCCCAGCAGGTTCTGGACAAGATCGAGGAAGAGATCAGCGAACTCCGCATCGCGATCGAAGGCAGAAACAATGCGGAGAAAAAAGATGAATTGGGTGACGTGCTCTTCGCGGTGGCAAATTTGGCGAGGCATCTGAAGATCGACCCGGAAGATGCGTTGCGCGGAACGAACCGGAAATTCGTTCGTAGGCTCGAAGGGGTCGAACTGAAGATGCAGCAGGCGGGACGTTCTCTGAACGACGCAAGCCTTGAGGAGATGGAATCGGCCTGGACGCAGATCAAGAACGAAGAAAAGAAGGACCGAAATTTCTCAGACCAATGACCTACCCAGGCGTCGTTGAAGGGTCGCCATGGCGTCGGCCGTCATCTTGAGGTCGAGCGAGACGCTGCCATCCTCTTCGTCGACCCGGCGCACCACCTCTCCGTTGGAATAGATCCAATCGAGATGCCGCAATTCGTCCGGAGCTAGACGTAAGGCCACGTCGCGAACGGCGCCGGCAAGCCGCTTTTCGATCGCCTTCAGAAGATCGTCGATTCCCCTGCCCTCTCTGGCAGAAATGGCGACGATTTCAGAACTTTCAGCCTGCTCCTCACGCTGGCGGCGCGTCTCGTCCGGCAAGAGATCCATCTTGTTCCAGACTTCGAGAACCCTCTGCGGATCGTCGGTCTGGACGCCTAGATCGGACAGGATCGCATCCACATCTTCAGCCTGTGCGGCAGCGTCCGGATCGGACATATCGCGCAGATGGATGATGAGATCAGCCTCCACTACCTCTTCCAGGGTCGCACGAAATGCGGCGACCAAATGCGTCGGCAATTCGGAAATGAAGCCCACAGTGTCTGAAAAAATTGCATCGGTACCATGCGGGAGCTTCAGCCGGCGCAGTGTGGGATCGAGAGTCGCGAAAAGCATGTCCTCAGCGAGCACCCCTGCCCCGGTCAGCGCATTGAAAAGCGTAGACTTTCCGGCATTGGTATACCCCACTATCGACACGATGGGATAAGGGACCTTGCGGCGCTTGGCACGGTGCAGTTCGCGTGTTCTGCGAACCTGTTCCAGCTCTTTTTTCAGCCGGGCGATCTTTTCCCGCAAGATGCGGCGGTCCGCCTCGATCTGCGTTTCGCCGGGACCACCCAGAAAGCCGGCGCCGCCGCGCTGGCGTTCAAGGTGCGTCCAGGAACGGACCAGCCGCCCTCGCTGATACTCCAGATGCGCCAGTTCGACCTGGAGCGTTCCCTCCTTCGTCCGGGCGCGTTCACCGAAAATTTCGAGAATGAGCCCGGTGCGGTCGAGAACCTTGGCTTTCAGTTCGCGCTCGAGATTGCGCTGTTGAACCGGCGTCAACGGATGATCGATCACAACGACCTCGACGTCCGCTTCGACGACGTTTGCGGCAAGTTCTTCGATCTTGCCGCTGCCGAGCAGCGTGCCGGGACGCGGCTTGCTGACCATGACGATCTCACTCTGATGCACATCGAGGCCGATGGCGCGCGCGAGCCCGATCGTCTCTTCCTGACGGGCCGCCGGCTGACGGGCATTGGCCGTTTCGGCGCCCTCGGTCGGTCGCTGCTTGGGATTTGTGAGAACCGGTGTGATCGTTATTGCGCGCGTCGGCGACTGGTCATTGACGATCTGGAAGGCGACAGGTCCTTTCCGGGCGCCTTCTTCCGCTTTTTCTGAGTCAGAGTCGGTCAATCAGTCTTCATCCACTTCCCCAGTGAAGAGCTGCACGGGCTGACTGGGCATGATCGTGGAAATGGCGTGCTTGTAGACCAGTTGGGAGTGGCCATCCCGCCGCAAGAAGACGCAGAAATTGTCGAAAGACGTGACAACCCCGGTGAGCTTCACGCCATTGACCAGAAAGATTGTCAGGGATGTTTTGTTTTTACGGACGGTATTGAGAAATACGTCCTGAAGATTTTGCGACCGATCAGACATTTTTTTCACTGTAATCCTACACGTGCCCCCTCGATGACGCCGTCGATAATGGCGTTTCTCCATTCGGACAACAGATTATTTCCGACTGCTCGCGGTTATCAAACTGCCACCGGTTCCGCAACTATGGCACATGATGGTGTGCAACGAAGCAGGGGCCGGAAAACCGCGGAGCGAGGCCTCTTCGCGCGCCTCTCATCCGAAAGAATGACGAACCGGGATCAGAAGAATTCAAGACTGACACGAAACACTTGCTCGACCTCCCGAACGGACTCCTGCATCGAAAGGATGACAACGCGATCGGAGGGCTTGATCTTGGTATTGCCTGTCGGGCGAATGACCTGATTGTCCCGGAAAATCGCACCGATCCGCGCCCCCACGGGCAGGTTGGCCTCCCGAAGCGGAGTGCCGACCAGCGGCGACGTCTCAAGAGCTTCGGCCTCGATGATCTCGGCAGCCCCCTTTTGAACGGAATGAACCGCTCGGATACGCCCACGGCGAACATGCTGCAAAACACGGCTGATCGTAACGGATCGCGGATTGACGAAAGCGTCGATCCCCAGCAGGCGCGAAAACTCGTGATAGGATGGGTTGTTCATCAAAACGAGATTGGAGCCACACCCGACACGTTTCGCCATGACGCCCGAGAGAATATTCACCTGGTCGTCATTGGTCAGCGCTACGAAGAGGTCTGCGTCGGCCACATCGGCTTCAACCAGCAGGTTCTGATCGAGCGCGCTTCCGTGCAGAACGACCGTTCTCTTCAATTGGTCTGCGATCATGGCGGCGCGATCGCGGTCTGATTCCATGATCTTCACACGCGCGCCGGTGCCACGCGTCTCGATGGCCTTGGCGACATAAAGGCCGATATTCCCACCACCGCCAATAACGATCCGCCTTGCGGCGGGTTCTTCATGGCCAAACAGCGCCAGCGTGCGTTTGACCTGGGTCGTATCAGCGACCACATAGGCCGTATCGCCTGCATACATCTGGTCGGAGGAATGGGGTATGAAGAGCCGTTCGCCGCGCTGGATACCCACCACGGTGCTGCGAAGATCAGGAAACAGGTCCGAGAGCTGGCTCAGCGGCGTATTCACCACCGGGCATTCCTCGGCGCACTCGATCGCCACCATGACGACCTTGTCATTTGCAAAGCGGACCACATCGGTTGCGCCAGGGATGGCAATACGGCGAAGCACCATCTCGCCGACTTCCTGTTCCGGCGAGATGATCACGTCGATCGGCATGTGATCGCGCGAAAATAGGTCCTGATAGGCGCCCTGCCGGTAAGACTGCGACCTGACGCGAGCAATTTTGGTCGGTACGTCGAAAAGCGAGTGAGCCACCTGGCAGGCGACCATATTCACCTCGTCGTGCAGCGTGACGGCGATCATCATATCCGCATCGGCGGCGCCGGCCTGCTCAAGAATATCCGGATGCGAGCCGTGTCCGACGACGCCACGGGCATCGAGTGTGTCGCGGACCTGGCGTACCAGATCCATCGCCGTGTCGATCACCGTGACATCGTGTTCTTCCGCGGAGAGGCGTTCGGCGATGCCATAACCGACGCGGCCAGCGCCGCAAATAATGATACGCATGAAAGAAAGTCGCCTTTAAACGCCCAGGGATTTCAACTTGCGGTGCAGGGCCGAACGCTCCATGCCGATAAACTCTGCGGTCCGCGAAATATTTCCGCCAAAACGGTTGATCTGGGCAGCCAGATAATCGCGCTCGAACATTTCACGGGCCTCGCGAAGCGGCAAGGTCATGATATGCGTTTCCGACGACGTCGGCGTGCTTGGCAGCATTTCGCCGATCTCGGAAGGTAGCATTTCGGCGCTGACGACGTCCTGCCCATCCGTCCCTCGCGCAAGGATCATCAGGCGTTCGATGTTATTGCGCAGTTGCCGTACATTGCCCGGCCAGTCGTGACTTTGCAGTACAGCCATAGCGTCATCGCCGATGCGGCGGGGTTTGATGCCGGTCTGCCGTGCGATCTGGCCCATGAAATACTCAGCCAGATAGGGAATGTCCTCGCGGCGCTTGGCCAGTGAGGGGACCTGCACCGGCACCACAGCCAGCCGGTGATAGAGATCTTCCCGAAACAGCCCTTCCGCGATCATCGCCTCAAGGTTCTGCGAGGTGGAGGAAATGATACGGACATCGACCTTAACGCGCCGGGTGCCACCCACGCGCTCGAACTGCTGATGTGTCAGCACGGAAAGGATCTTGTTCTGGGTCTCGCGCGGCATATCGGCAATCTCGTCGATATAGAGCGTACCCCGATGGGCCTCTTCGAGCGCGCCGACCTTGCGCTCACCACCATTGCTCTCGGTGCCGAAAAGTTCGATCTCCATCCTTTCCGGTGTCATCGCACCCGCATTGATGGTGACAAACGGGCCCCTTGCCCGGCCCGAAGCGGCGTGGACTGCGCGCGCCGTCTTTTCCTTACCGGCGCCAGAGGGGCCGATGATCATGACGCGGCTATTGGTTGGCGCGACGCGTTCGATGGTCGCCCGCAAGGCGTTCATAGCCGATGATTGACCGATCAGTTCCACGCTCTCACCGGAGCGCTTTTGAAGTTGATCGACTTCGCTCCGTAACTTGGAGGCTTCCAGGGCGCGCTCCGCGATCAGAAGCAGCCGGTCGGCCTTGAAGGGTTTCTCGATGAAATCATAAGCACCGCGCCTGATCGCTGAAACGGCGGTCTCGATATTGCCGTGACCGGAAATCATCACCACCGGCAGGTTGGGGTGCAATTTCTTGATTTCGTCCAGCAAAGCCAGGCCGTCGAGTTTCGAGCCCTGCAGCCATATGTCCAGAAAGACCAGCCTGGGGACGCGGTCATTCACGGCAGCAAGCGCGCTTTCGCTGTCATGCGCCTGACGGGCTTCGTAGCCCTCGTCTTCCAGTATGCCGGCGACGAGTCCGCGAATATCCTGTTCATCGTCAACTACGAGAATATCAGCTTTCATTGTCTACCTCGGCATCTCTTCCGCCGGCGAGCTGTTCGGTTTCGCTCGTCGGCAACTGTATTACGATCATGGCCCCCCGACCGTCATGAAACCTTTGGGGAGCGTCGTGCAGACCGAGCCTCCCGGAATGTTCTTCGACAATCTTTCTCACGATAGCCAAACCCAGCCCCGTCCCCTTTTTTCGGGTCGTCATGTAGGGCTCCAGCAATTTCTGGCGATCAGCGCTTGGCAGGCCGCACCCATTATCGAGAACGCGAACCTCGATCGTTTCGCCGCGAAGCTCTGCCTCGACCCGAATCGCACCCTCGAGATCAGGCATCGTCTCGCGTGCAGTATCGATCGCTTCGGCGGCATTCTTGATGAGATTACCGAAGACTTGGCCCAGAAGACGGCGATCGAACGTGCCGATCAGAGAAGTTTCGCCGAGCGCCAGTTCGAATTCTATTTCATCGCGGCTCACTTCGACCAGAAATGAGGCCTCGCGGAGGACCTCTCTCAGATCGGCGGCCTCCATCTGTGGCTTCGGCATACGGGCGAATGCCGAGAACTCATCGACCATGCGCTTGATGTCGTCGACCTGCCGGATGATCGTCTCCGTGCATTGATCGAAGACCTCCCGATCTTCCGTGAGCTTCCGGCCATAGCGGCGCTGAATCCGCTCCGTAGAGAGCTGGATCGGCGTGAGCGGGTTCTTGATTTCATGCGCGATTCTTCGCGCGACATCGGCCCAGGCCGTGGACCGCTGGGCCTGCACCAGATCGGAAATATCGTCGACCGTGACGACCCAGGAGTGTCCCCTGTCCTCGCCCGCTTCCTCCATGGTGATCTGAACGTTGTAGGTGCGCTCCGTCCCTTGGCGGATGAAGGTCACGGTGTCACGAAAGACAGGCCGACCGGATCGGCGGGCGATTTCGAAAACACGACCGATACGGGGAAGAATATGAGAAAGATTCTGGCCGATAATGTCCTCGCCCAGTGAAAGGTTCTGCCGGGCGGCCCTGTTGGCGACGGTGACGTCGCCATCTTCGTCGATACCGATCACGCCTGCCGTCACACCAGCAAGAACAGCTTCAGAAAAGCGGCGGCGCTCGTCGACCTGATAGTTGGCTTCCAGAAGGTCGTTTCTTTGACTGTCGAGGCGGTGGACCATCTCGTTGAAGGTCTGGCCCAGATTGGCCATGTCCCCGTCCTCCGGGCGAACCGGGACGGTAATTCGAAGATTCCCGGCCTTCACCTCGTCCGCGGCGCCGATGAGCTGGCGGATCGGCCGCACCAGCCTGTCTGCAACCGCGATACCGGTCCAGATCGCGGAAAGAATGACCACGAGGGTGACGCCGAGATAAAGAAGGCCGAAGGCAATCTGCGATGTCGCGCGGTTGGCCTCAAGCGTACGGTATTCGCCGACATTGGCGCCGACGATCTGTCGGGCGCGAATGACCTGCGGATCGACCAGCCGAACCGTGAAAAGATAGAGGCCTTCCAGTTCGCGCAGCTTGATGATCGCGCCAACGATGTTGCGCAGACGGGGCTCGATCATGACCGGCATGCCGTCGGCGGCCCGGTCTACGGCCTCTTGCGGTGGAATTGGCATGGCGAAATTCGCCGTCGTCTCGGCCTGCATGACAAAAGCGCCAGTCGAATCGATCAATGCCGCATGCGCCAGCGCCCTGCCCTGGGCCTGCCGCGTCATCAGGGAACGGAAACCGGTCTTGTCCAGAATGAAGCTCGTCCGGTTGTCATCAAGCGACTCCGCCATGGCGAGGGTCGTGCCCTGAAGGTTGGCAGCGTTCTCCCGCACATAGGCATCGGCGATGGCAAGCGAGGAATTGACGATGGTTCGGGTTCGTATCTCGAACCAGCGGTCCAGCCCGATATTGAGCGTCACCGAGGCAAACACCGCAATCATGATCGCCGGCAGCGCTGCGACCAGTGCAAACAGTGCGACGAGACGGACATGCAGTCTTGCGGCCGCCCTGCCCCGTCGCCTTGCGGCTATGATTCGGATCAGTTCGCGGGCGATCAACCAGACGAGAAGGCCGACCAGCACCAGATTGATCACGATCAGAACAATCGTTGTATTGCGATCGGGATCGATCGGCGTCAGACCGGTCAGGATCGTGAAGCTCGTGAGCGCCACGATGAGCGTAAGGATGATGAGAGCTGCGCCTCGGCGCACGCTTACGCGCCGCCGGTCGCTCCAGCGCTCTCCCGAATCCTGCGCATAGTTCGACTCGACCAGCGTCATCCTCACCTCATATTCCGTGCCCATTGTGCAACAGCTGTGGCCAATGAGCAACGGATGCTCCGGCTCGCACTAAGGTTGTCGCGTGTCGGAAATGCGGCGAAACTCAGCTGGATTGGCGATTAGTACGATAGACGTTGACGCCGAGCTCACGGATTTTCTTGCGAAGCGTATTCCGGTTGAGACCGAGAAGCTCCGCCGCGCGGATCTGGTTCCCTCTCGTCGCCGTCATAGCCACCAGAATGAGCGGATACTCAACCTCGTGAAGGATGCGCTGATAAAGGCCAGCAGGCGGCAGGTCGTCCCCGAATTCCTCGAAATAGCGGTGCAGATACTGCTCGACCGCCATACCGAGATCGACGTTCTCGCTCATCTCCTGCGTGGCCGTCGCAGGGTTTTCCTGCTGCATCGGCGCCAGTTCCGATTCGATGATCTCGATCCCGATCGTATCCTGTGGATAGAGCGCAGCAAGACGCCGGACCAGATTCTCCAGCTCTCGCACATTGCCGGGCCAAGGATAACGCTTGAGCCGGTTCATCGCATCGGCGCTGATGCGCTTTTCGCTCAAACCCTGCTGACCGGCCTGCCGGAAGAAGTGGCGGATAAGATCCGGCACGTCTTCAGCCCGTTCGCGCAGCGGCGGCAAGCGCATCGGCACGACATTGAGACGGTAGAAAAGATCTTCGCGAAACAAGCCTTGAGCGATCGCCTGGCGAAGATCCTTATTAGTGGCAGCGACGATCCGTACATCTGTCTTGAGAGGGGTTCGCCCGCCGACGGTGGTATATTCGCCCTGCTGCAGGACCCGGAGCAGCCTTGTCTGAGCTTCCATCGGCATATCGCCGATCTCGTCCAGAAACAAAGTGCCGCCGTCGGCCTGCTCGAACCGGCCCGATGCCTTGCTGTGCGCGCCGGTAAATGAGCCTTTCTCATGACCGAACAGTTCCGACTCGATCAGTTCGCGTGGAATGGCGGCCATATTGACCGCGACAAAGGGGCCGTTGCGCCTGCGGCCATATTCATGAAGCGCTCGCGCGACCAACTCCTTGCCGGTGCCGGACTCACCGGTAATCATCACGGTCAAATCCGTCTGCATCATCCGTGCGAGCATGCGGTAAATATCCTGCATGGCGGCACTGCGGCCGACCAGCGGCATGTTTTCGGATGTCTCTTCAATGTTCTGCTCCGCCGGCTTTTTGGGCTCGGACAGGGCGCGCCTGACAATGTTCAGCATCTCCGTCAGGTCGAAGGGCTTCGGCAGATAATCGTATGCGCCCTTCTCCGAGGCGCGGATCGCCGTCATGAACGTGTTCTGCGCACTCATCACCAGGACCGGCAGGTCAGGACGGGCATTTCGGATGCGAGGCAGAAGGTCGAAGGCGTTTTCATCCGGCATCACCACGTCGGTGATGGCGAGATCCCCCTCTCCGGCTGAAATCCAGCGCCAAAGCGTCGCGGCATTCGATGTGACGCGCACATCATAGCCGGCGCGGCCGAGCGCCTGATTGAGCACCGTGCGGATCGCTGCATCGTCATCGGCGACAAGAATCGTATGCGTCATTGTGTGGTCTCCGCCTTTGTCTCTCCGGACAGAGGCTTGTCTTCTTTCCAGGCCGGCATCAGAACGCGAAACGTGGTGCCATTGCTGGAACTGTCGCATTCCACCACCCCGCCATGCTCGCCGACCAGCTTTGCGACGAGCGCAAGGCCGAGCCCGGAGCCGTTGATCTTGGAGGTAATGAAGGGATCGAAAATATAGGGGAACATGTCATCGGGCACCCCTGGACCATTGTCGTGAACGCAGAACTCCATGGGGAGTGAAACCTTCTCCTTGCTGCCGGGGACTGAAAGACGAATGCCCGGCCGGAACGCCGTGGTCAGGGTGATCCTTCCGTCCTTCCCCTTGCTGGAAACGGCCTCGGCCGCGTTCTTGATGAGGTTGAGGAAAATCTGAACCAGCTGATCCCGGTTCGCGAAAACCGGCGGCAGCGACGGGTCGTAGGAATCCTCGAAGCGGATCGTCTTGGCAAAGCCGTTCTTGGCAATGGCCCTGACGTGGTCGAGAACGACGTGGATATTGACAGGCGTCTTCTCCACGGGTCTCTCGTCGGAAAAAATCTCCATGCGATCGACGAGGCCGACGATTCTGTCGGTCTCGTCCATGATCAACCGCGTCAGGGACCGATCGTCCTCTTCGACGGAGGTTTCGAGAAGCTGCGCCGCACCGCGGATACCCGACAGCGGATTCTTGATTTCATGGGCCAGCATCGCCGCAAGTCCCGTCACCGATCTCGCTGCGCCCCGATGCGTCATCTGTCGTTCGATCTTGTCGGCCATCGAGCGCTCCTGGAAGACCACGAGAACCGTTTCTGGACGGTCCGGGACCGGACCGACATAAAGATCGACAAGGCGGTCGGCCCCGATCCGCGGCGACGAGATATCGACCCTGTATTCCGTGACGGGCGCGCCGTGTTGGCGCACCTGCTCGACCAGCGCTATCATCGGACTGTCAAAAGGCACGAAATCCGCCAGCTTCATGCGTTTCAGCACCGACGCACTGCTGCGGAAAAGGGCTTCGGCATCGGCATTCGCATAGGCGATCGAGCCATCGGCGTCGATCAGTGCGATCGGCTGCTGAATGGCATTGAGCAGACTTTCCGCAAGCGATGGATCAGCGACCTCCTTTTTCCGGGTCATGCTGCTTCTTCCATTGGAGTGGATGCGAAAGCCTCAGCCAGTCGCGCAAGGGTCTCTTCGGGCTCTTGAGCGGTCAGGATGGATTGTCGAAGGGCTGCGTCGGTGTGCGGCCGCAGACGATCGAGATACCATCCCAAATGTTTGCGCGCGTGGCGGCGACCGCGCTGGCTGCCATATTCGATCAGCATGTCTTCGTAGTGCTCGGCTATATAGTCGAAAAGAATGCTTGGCCCTGGCGCAAGGCCATTTTCGAGGAGATGGGCCGCCAGATAGGGCTGGCCGTAATGGGCGCGACCGATCATCACCGCATCGGCACCGGTTCTGTGGAGCATCCGCAAGGCTTCGCAACGGCTGGTCACATCGCCATTGGCGACGAAGGCAATCTCCGGAACGGCTTGTCGTACCCCAGCGATGGCGTCGATATCCGCGCGACCAGCATAGCGCTGCTCCCGGGTCCGACCGTGAACTGTAATCATGGAGACACCCGCATCTGCAAAACGCCGCGCCAACGCTGCCGCGTTCAGCTGGTCGTGATTCCAGCCGAGCCGCATCTTCACGCTGACCTGCGCGGTTCCGGCCGAAAACCGCACATGCTCGACGATCCGGAGCGCGCGGTCAGGTTCGGTCATCAGGGCAGCACCGCACGCGCCACCCGTCACCTTCTTGGCAGGGCATCCCATGTTGATATCGATGATCTGAATGCCTTCATCGGCCAGCCGCCGCGCCGCAATGCCCATTGTTTCGGCATCACGTCCAACCAGTTGCACAGCGCGAAGAGCTGAGCCCTGCCCCTTGATCCTGCGAAGCGACTCGGCACGGTCCCGCTGCAACTCGCCGCTTGCCACCATTTCAGCAGGAGCCAGACCAATCCCGGCGCTAATGGCCCGACGCCGGAAAGGCAGATCAGTGACCCCGCTCATCGGGGCCAAAAGAATGCGATTGGGTATCGTCAGTCCGCCCACCGAAAATGGGGAATCGAGACGGATATCTGAAGGGCGCGTACCTGCCGCCATTGACCAAGGACCTCTATCTTCTGCCTAAACCCTAACCACACCCAATATGTGCATCAAGAGTAGGCAGTGGTAGATTTTACTTTCCTTCCCCCCTGCCGTGGGCCTACACCCCCAAAGCCGTTCACGCAAAGAGGAAAACCGTGCCGAACGAGAGGGAAGTCACGATTGGAGTGCTCATCGTCGGCGCGGGCCGGGGAGAACGCGCAGGGGGCGCGACAAAGGGGCCGAAACAATATCGCTTGCTCGGTGGGGAACCTATTCTAAGACACACCGCAAGAGCCTTTCTCGACCACCCGGCGGTTTCGCAGGTCTTCATTGCGATTCACCCAGATGACCAGACGCTCGCCGAGAATGCGATGGCCTCGCTGCAGGACGAGATGGTTCGACTGGTCCATGGCGACAGGACGCGGCAACTCTCGGTGCTCGCCGGCCTCAGGAGTATGGCAGGCGCCGGACTCGACTATGTGATGATCCACGACGCGGCCCGCCCCCTTCTGACGAAGGACACAATCGATGCCATCGTGGACGTCCTAAGCCCCGATGAGGGCATCATTACCGGTCAGCCCATGACGGACACGATCAAACGGGTCGACACGACTGCGATTGTTGTCGATACGCTCGACCGGACCAAGCTTTTCCGGGCGCAGACACCTCAAACCTTCGCTTTTTCTAAAATCCTGGCCGCGCACGAGGCAGCCTATGCGCAGGGAACGGAAAACGCGACCGACGACGCTGCAATTGCTGAAATGGCCGGCATACCGGTGCGTATCGTCGAGGGTCGCTCAGCCAATCCGAAGATGACCTTCCAGGAGGATATCGATTTGGCCGAAAAGACGTTTTCATCCTTTCCGGATGTCCGGACGGGCAATGGCTACGACGTTCACCGTTTCGAGGATGGCGAAGCCGTCACCCTGTGCGGCGTCGCTATACCCTATCATCGGAAACTGTCGGGTCACTCCGATGCGGATGTCGGCCTCCACGCTCTGACCGATGCCCTTCTGGCGACGATCGGCGCTGGTGATATCGGCACTCATTTTCCGCCATCCGATCCGCAGTGGCGCGGTGCGCCATCGTCCATATTCATTCGGCGCGCGGTCGAACTGGTGCGCGAAAAAGGTGGCCGCATCGCCAATCTCGATGTGACGCTGATTGCAGAAGAGCCGAAAATCGGTCCGCACCGGCCCGCTATGACGGATCTCCTGGCACGGCTTGTCGAGATCGATCCACACCGTATCTCCATCAAGGCGACAACCAATGAGAAGATGGGGTTTGTCGGCCGTGAAGAGGGCATTGCGGCGATCGCGACGGCAAGCGTCGTCTATCCGGGAGAACTGGTTTGACTGATGAAAAGACGAAGGAACTGGTCGGCGAAATCCTGAACTGCGCCCAGAAGCGACGGCTCATGATCGGCACGGCGGAAAGCTGTACCGGCGGTCTGGTGGCGGCAACACTGACCTCGGTCCCCGGTTCTTCGACGGTCGTGGACCGTGCATTCATCACATATTCGAACGCCGCCAAAATGGATATGCTTGGCGTTGATCCCCTGACGCTGAGGCGCTGCGGGGCGGTCTCGGGCGAGACGGCCCGCGAAATGGCTTATGGCGCGAAACGACGGTCGGCAGCGCGACTTGTGGTCTCGACCACCGGGATTGCCGGCCCTGATGGCGGTACCGAAGAAAAGCCGGTCGGCCTGGTCTGTTTTGGTCTTGCCGCGCCAGGCGGCATCATTCGAAGCGAACAATGCGTGTTCGATGACGAGGGCCGAGAGGCGATCCGCGAAGCGGCTGTCCGCCACGCACTCAACATGCTGCTCAGTGCGCTTGAAGCGAGATAGAAGCGGGACGTCCCCCGTTAGACAACGGAATGTGTGATTAAACGTCAGCTTTCCTGTTCAAGCCGTAGAGCTTGTCGGCGCGACGCTCGAACGCTTCGGCAAAAGCGCGAAAGGCCCGATCGAACATGGTGCCCATGACCGCGCCGAGGATTCGGTTTCGGAATTCGTAGTCGATATGGAAATGGACGGCGCTCCGCCCCTCGCCGCGCTCTTCGAAGCGCCACTGATTATCCAGATAGCGGAAGGGTCCATCGACATAGGCGACATTGATGGTCTTTTCTTCGGGATTGAGCAGCACCTTGCTCGTGAAAGTCTCGCGGATGGCCTTGTAGCCGACCGTCATGTCGGCCAGCAGCAGGGTTTTTCTCTCCCGCTCCTTGCTGGAACGGATCCGCAGCGCCTCGCACATCGGCAAGAATTGCGGATAGGACTCCACGTCGGCGACAAGTGCAAACATCTCGTCGGCACTATGGTCGACGACCCGGGTTGTTTTGAAACTTGGCATAGTGCCTGCGGTCCTCAGGCCAGTTGAAGAGCCGCGTCACGCGCCGCTCTCGCCGCCTGCAATTTCGCAAAATCTTCGTCGGCATGATGGGAGGAGCGCGTCAGGGGACTCGCGGAGACCATTAGAAACCCTTTGGACCGCGCAGTCGTCTCGAGGCTCTTGAACTCATCGGGCGGAACAAAGCGAATGACAGGGTGATGTCGCCGCGTCGGTGCAAGATACTGGCCGATCGTGATAAAATCCACATCGGCAGTCCGCAGGTCGTCCATCAATTGCAGAATTTCGTTTCGCTCCTCACCCAGTCCGACCATGATGCCGCTCTTGGTAAACATCGTCGGATCGAGTTCCTTGACCCTTTGCAGCAGGCGAATGGAATGGAAGTAGCGGGCCCCTGGGCGAACAGTAAGATAGTTCGACGGGACCGTTTCGAGATTGTGGTTGAAGACATCGGGCTTGGCTGCGACGACTGTCTCAAGTGCGCCGTCCTTCCGCAGAAAGTCGGGCGTCAGAACCTCAACCGTAGTTTCCGGCGACCGCAACCGGATAGCCGCGATCGTATCGGCAATATGCTGAGCACCACCATCCGGCAGATCGTCGCGGTCGACCGAGGTAATCACCACGTGTTTCAAGCCCATCTGGGCAACGGCCTCGGCAACATTCGCCGGCTCGGCAGGATCGAGCGGCAACGGTCTGCCGGTCGTCACATTGCAAAACGCGCAGGCACGCGTGCAGATTTCGCCCATAACCATGAAACTGGCGTGTTTTTTCTGCCAGCATTCACCAATATTGGGGCATCCCGCTTCTTCGCATACCGTCACGAGATTGTTGTCGCGAACGATCGACTTCGTCTCGTTGTAACCCTTGGAGACCGGAGCCTTCACCCGGATCCAGGCGGGTTTTTTCTGCACCTCGTTTTCGGGCCGCTTCGCCTTTTCGGGATGGCGTGGGCGCTCAGCGCGAGTGTCGAGAACTGTGACCATGAACGATAACGTCTCCAATGCGGGGCAACCTTGTCGCCTTGTCCTCTCCACATAGCAAGAGCCGGGCGGATTTTGAATGTCCCGCCCGGCCCTTATCAGATCAGCTATGCAGTTTTGTTACCGCCGGAAAAGCCTCACGATGAAAATCAGCAGGCATGCGCCGACGAAGCCGGTCAGAAGGTATTCCCAGGAGAAGGAAGCGCCAGCGCCGCTGCCAAGACCCGAAACCTGCAGGATGAAGCTGAGTACGATAGCGCCGACGACACCGAGAATGATGTTCATCAGGATGCCCATGTCGCTCTTCATGACCTTCTCGGCCAACCAGCCTGCGAGGCCACCCACGATAATCGCTGCTAGAAAACCCATAAAAATTTCTCCTTGAAATTGGTTTGAGGCATTAGAGAATTCGTGCCTTGTTAATGCCCGATTTCGAGAATTGTTCCTAAGAGCGATGACTTACGCTTACGAATTCAACACTCGCCCATAGGCATCCAGCACGCTTTCCTTCATCATTTCGGAAAGGGTCGGATGGGGGAAGACGGTGTGCATCAGCTCCTCTTCGGTGGTTTCGAGGCCCATGGCCACCACAAAACCCTGGATGAGTTCGGTCACTTCCGCGCCCACCATATGCGCCCCGAGAAGCTGCCCCGTCTTCTTGTCGAAGATCGTCTTGATGAGCCCCTCATCCTCGCCGAGCGCGATGGCCTTGCCGTTCGCCGCGAAGGGGAAGCGTCCAACGCGAATTTCGTGCCCGACTTCCTTCGCCTTCGCTTCAGTCAGGCCCACGGAGGCAACCTGCGGATGGCAGTAGGTACAGCCCGGAATTTTTGATTTATCAAGGCCGTGGACGCCTTCGACGCCGGCAATCGTCTCGACGCAGATCACGCCTTCATGCTCGGCCTTGTGTGCCAGCATCGGCGGTCCGGCGACATCGCCAATGGCATAGACTCCTTCGACATTCGTCCTGCCGTAGCCATCCACCACGATCGAACCGCGGTCGATTTTCACGCCCAGATCTTCCAGACCGAGGTTCTCGCTGTTGCTTTGAACGCCCACAGCCGAAATGAGGTGCTCTACCTCCATCGTCTCCGACTTGCCCCCCTCGCCTTCCAGGGTAGCTTTTACGCCGCTCTTCGATTTTTCGACTTTGCTGACCTTTGTCTTCAGGCGGAATTTGATGCCCTGCTTTTCCAACTGCTTCTGCGCAATCTTGGAGATTTCGGCATCTTCCACAGGCATGATGCGGTCAACCACTTCGACCACCGTCACATCGCAGCCCATTGCATTGTAAAAGCTGGCGAACTCGACGCCGATGGCGCCCGAGCCCATGACCAGCATGCTCTTCGGCAGCGCTTTCGGCACCATCGCCTCGAAATAGGTCCAGATGCGCTCACCGTCCGGCTCGATGCCAGGCAGAACGCGCGGCCGCGCGCCCGTCGCAATGATGATGTGTTTCGCCGAATACTCACCCTCAGCTTTCACGCCTTTGGGCGACACCGGCTGCGGCTCCATCGGTTTTTTCTGAGGCTTGTCGACCTTGATCTTGCCCTTTCCGGTGAGCTTTGCTTCGCCCCAGATAACGTCGATCTTGTTCTTCTTCATGAGCATGCCGACGCCATTATTGAGGCGTTTGGAAACGGCGCGCGACCTGTCGACCACGGCGTTCACATCCGGCTTGACAGAGCCTTCCAGCGTGAGGCCGTAATCCTTGATATGGCTGGCATAATGCATGATCTCGGCGCTGCGGAGCAACGCCTTCGTCGGGATGCAGCCCCAGTTGAGGCAGATGCCGCCAAGGTGCTCCCGCTCCACGATCGCCGTCTTCAGTCCGAGCTGCGATGCACGGATCGCCGTTACATAGCCACCCGGCCCGGATCCAATAACAATCACATCGTAATCGGCCATAGGAGTGCTCCTCAACTCGTGCGTTTTTTAAAGATATCGCCGACAACCAGCGCCAGTGCCCTGCCGAGGGCGGCGGTGTTCTCGGCATCAAGATGAATGCCATCATGGGGGTCTGTCTTCGCAATGGCCCCGGCATCGAAGAAGTAACAGTCTCTTTCCAGCGCCAGATCTTCGTAGCGTCTGGCGAAGCTCTTGGAATCCTCGATCGCATCGGCAAAGGTGTCGCCGTAATCGGGATCATCCGGTTTCTGAATGGCAGGTGGCGCGATAATCATGATTGCAGGCTCTCTGGCGTCATCGACGGCTGACCACGCATGATGTCGCACCTGCTCCACAAGCCGGCCCATACCCATTGCAGCCCCACGCGCACCGGCCCCGGTAAAGGGCTTCAGGTCGTTCGTACCAAGAAACAGGATCACCAGATCGAGCGGCGCATGGCTATGTAGAAGCGTCGGCAGGATGCGCGCGCCATTACGATCGCAATCCGCCAGATGATCATCATAACCGGTGGTCCGTCCGTTCAGACCTTCGGCAATGACGTGAAAGCCCCCGCCTAGCTCCGACTGAAGCACATTGGGCCATCGTTTCTCGAACGGGTGGCGCGTTCGGGTGGGGCCGTCGAAGCCCCAGGTCAGCGAATCGCCGAATGCGAGTATCGTTTTCATGAGGCCTGCTTGCTCGCGGCGCGCATGGCATACCACTCACCGGATGTCTTGGTGCCGCCAAAGGAATGATAGCTCTGGCGAGCCACCGTTTCGAAACCGCAGCGCCGGTACAGAGAAAGGGCCGGATTGTCGTCTTCGACGCCCAAACCGATGCTGTCGAAGTCGGCGTCCAGCGCGCGTCGCCGCGCGCCTTCAATCAGCTTTTTACCAATCCCCTGCCCGCGAAAATCCCGATAAACCGCGAGCATGTTGATATACCAGCACGGGGCCAGATCATTTTCCAACAACAGCAATGAGGCTATGACCGCCCCGCAGCCGGCAATATCCTCATCGCTGTTGCGGTCGGTCAGTGGGTAATCGAGGATCATCCCAGCCACTTCATCGCCCACGATCGCGACCTGCATCTTCCGCCAGCTCATCGCATGATCGTCGGAGCGGACGCGATCACGCCCCACTTCGACGACGGACGAGAAGCCTTCCTTTTCGACCGCGCCGCGCCAAAACCACTGCGGCAGACCGTGACCGGCCATATCCGCAAGGATCGCGAGATCGGCAGCGTCCTCTCGACGCGCTGGACGGAACGTGACCGTCATGGTCACACCAGCATGCTCATCGGGTTTTCGACGAGACCGTGGAAGGCGTCGAGCAGTTCTGCGCCGAGCGCTCCGTCGACCGCACGGTGATCGACCGACAAAGTCACAGTCATCACAGTCGCGATTGCGATCGCGTCATCCTTGACGATCGGACGTTTCTCACCCGCTCCGATGGCCAGAATGGTGCCATGCGGCGGATTGATCACTGCCGAGAAATGCTTGATCCCGAACATGCCGAGGTTGGACACCGCCGTCGTACCGCCCTGATATTCTTCCGGCTTGAGTTTGCGGTCGCGTGCGCGCCTGGCGAGATCCTTCATCTCGTTGGAAATCGTCGAGAGCGTCTTCTGCTCTGCCTTGCGGATGATCGGAGTGATCAACCCGCCCGGAATCGCGACGGCAACACCGACATCGGCATGCTTGTGCTTGACCATGGCCTCTTCGGTCCAGGAAGCGTTGGCATCCGGAACGGCCTGCAGTGCCATGGCCATGGCCTTGATGATCATGTCGTTGACCGACAGCTTGTAGGCGGGCTTCTCACCTTCTTCGGCCTTGATCATCGGCGCCGCCTTGTTGATCTGGCTGCGCAGTTTGAGCAACGCATCGATATTGACGTCACGCGTCAGATAGAAATGCGGGACGGTCTGCTTGGCCTGAACAAGGCGCTTTGCGATCGTCTTGCGCATGCCATCATGCTTGACCAGCTCGTAAGAGCCTTCTTCGAAGAGCTTGAGCACGGCATCGTCTGCCATCGGCGCCGCGGAGGCAGAGCTTTGAGCGCTCTTCGGCGTATCGGCGGCCTTTGTCGTCTCGGCCGGTTTCGACTTCTCGACATCCGCCATGACGATACGTCCGTGCGGGCCGGTGCCGGTCACGGCCGACAGGTCGATGCCCTTCTGTTGGGCGACGCGCCGTGCCAGTGGCGTGGAAAAGATCCGTTCGCCATCTTTCTTCGGCGCAGGTCCCGCCTTGATGGAATCCGCCACGGCCGTCTTGGCACCATCGGTCTTGTTCGAAGAGGCTTCCGGTTGCGGCCTGCCATGGCCTGCCCCGCCATCGCTGGAGCTTTCAGAAACCTTGGCGTCGTCGCGTGCGGCAGCCTTGTCTGGATCGGGCAGGTCCTTTTCGGGCTCGGCCTTTTCGCTCTTGCCGCTACCGCCCTTCACATCGGCCGGGTCTTCGCCTTCCTCCGCGAGGAGCGCGATCACGGCATTGACCTTCACGCCTTCCGTGCCGGCTTCGACCAGAATTTCAGCGATCGTTCCCTCATCGACCGCTTCGACTTCCATCGTCGCCTTGTCGGTTTCGATCTCGGCAATCACGTCGCCGGGTTCGACCTTGTCGCCAACCTTGACCTGCCAGCTGGCCAGATTGCCCTCTTCCATCGTCGGGGAGAGCGCGGGCATTGTAATTTCGATAGCCATGGCGTCAGTCCTTATACGTCACGGCCTTAACGGCCTCGATCACTTCGCCGACATTGGGAAGTGCTAGTTTTTCCAGATTGGCGGCATAGGGCATCGGAACGTCCTTGCCGGCGATGGTGACGACCGGCGCATCCAGATAATCGAATGCGCGCCGCTGCACCTGGTTCGCGATGAAGTCCCCGACGGAACTCTGTGGGAAGCCCTCTTCCACAGTGACCAGCCGGTTTGTCTTCTTGACGCTCTCGATCACCGTCTCGAGGTCCATCGGGCGAATGGTCCGAAGGTCGATGACTTCGGCTTCGATACCCATGCCGGCGAGTTCGTCGGCGGCCTTGATGGCGTACGTCATTCCGATGCCGAAACTGACCAGCGTGACATCATCACCGGAGCGATGGATGCGCGCCTTGCCGATCGGCAGAACGAAATCCTCCATCTTCGGCACTTCGAAACTCTGGCCGTAGAGGATTTCGTTCTCAAGAAAGATGACCGGGTTCGGATCGCGGATGGCGGCCTTGAGAAGGCCCTTTGCATCGGCCGCACTATAGGGCTGGATCACTTTCAGACCGGGCACATGCGAATACCACGCGGCATAATCCTGGCTGTGCTGCGCGGCCACGCGGGCGGCGGCGCCGTTCGGCCCGCGAAAAACGATGGGAGAGCCCATCTGCCCGCCTGCCATATAGCGCGTCTTCGCAGCCGAATTGACGATCTGGTCGATCGCCTGCATCGCGAAGTTGAAGGTCATGAATTCCACGATCGGTCGCAGGCCGGCCATCGCGGCGCCCACACCGACACCGGCGAAACCATGTTCGGTGATCGGCGTATCGACCACGCGCTTGGAGCCGAATTCGTCGAGCAGTCCCTGCGTGACCTTGTAGGCACCCTGATACTCGGCCACTTCTTCGCCCATCACGAAGACACGGTCATCGTTGCGCATCTCTTCGGCCATGGCGTCGCGCAGAGCTTCGCGAACCGTGGTCTCCTGCATTTCCGTCCCTTCCGGAACTTCACGAAGCTGTGAGGGATCGGGTTTGCGGGGCTGGGGATGGACTTTCCCCTCGGCCGGCACGCGCCTCGCCTCGATATCGCTGACCGGATTGCCCTCGGAAGCTTTGCCCTCACCACCCGCGCCATCGGCTGTGCGAGCGGAATGGGGATCGGCATCACCTGATCCGGCGTCAGCGGCCTCTTCGGTGTCATCGGCCTGTGTCGACCCGGAACCGGAAGCGGCGCTATCCAGAGCGCTTTCGTCTTCGCCCTCTTCCAGAAGAATGGCGATGGGAGAATTGACCTTTACGTTTTCGGTCCCTTCATCGACGAGGATCTTGCCGAGAGTCCCCTCATCGGCAGCCTCCACTTCCATCGTGGCCTTGTCTGTTTCGATTTCGGCGATCACCTCGCCGGGTTCGATCTTGTCACCTACGGATTTGAGCCACTTGGCAAGGGTACCTTCCTCCATTGTCGGAGAGAGGGCGGGCATGGTCACTTCAATGGTCATCGGCGTTCCTCCCCTGCCACGGATATAGTTCCGGTTTTCGGCAGGACTGGCTGAAATGGCTTAACGGAATGATGGGATTGCAGCACGGAGCAGCGGGCCATTATGCGGCCTCGCTCCCATCTTCGGCATAGATGTCCGTCCATAGTTCGGAAGGATCCGGCTCCGAGTCGTTCTGGGCAAATTCTGCCGCATCGTTGACGATACCGCGGATTTCCTTGTCGATGGCTTTCACATCTTCCTCTGCCATGCCGTGATCTTCGACAAGCCGCGTCTTGACCCGCTCGATGGGGTCGTGTTCGCGGTCCTTCATCTTGTCGACCTCGTCCTTCGAGCGATATTTGGCCGGATCGCTCATCGAATGGCCGCGATAGCGATAGGTCTTCATCTCCAGAATGATCGGACCGTTGCCTTCGCGGACGAACGCCGCGGCCTCTTCCGCAGCCGCCTTCACCGCACGAACATCCATCCCGTCGACTTCCATCCCTGGAATACGGAAGGAAACGCCACGTTGGTTAAAGTGGGTTTCGGCCGAAGAGCGTGTCACCGACGTGCCCATCGCATACTGGTTGTTCTCGATAATGTAGATAACCGGCAGGTCCCAGAGCGAGGCCATGTTGAACGACTCGTAGACCTGTCCCTGGTTGGCCGCGCCGTCTCCGAAATAGGTGCAGCACAGATTGCCGTTTTCCCGATACCGGTTGGCAAAGGCGATCCCGGTGCCTAGCGAAACCTGCGCTCCGACGATGCCGTGACCGCCGTAGAAATGCTTGTCGCGGCTGAACATGTGCATCGAGCCGCCTTTGCCCTTGGAGTAGCCGCCCTGCCGACCCGTGAGTTCGGCCATGACGCCCTTCGGGTCCATACCCGTCGCGAGCATATGGCCGTGGTCACGATAGGCCGTGATGACCTGATCGCCCTCGTTGAGAACCATCTGGACACCGGTCACGACCGCTTCCTGCCCGATATAGAGGTGACAGAACCCGCCGATCAGGCCGCGACCGTAAAGCTGGCCGGCCTTTTCCTCGAACCGCCGTATAAGGAGCATGTCGCGATAGGCTTGCTTGTCCTCCTCGATACCGAACTTCATGGGCTCTGGTGGTGTTCGGACGAGGTCGGAGTTTTTGTCGATCTCTGCCGCACTCTTCGCACTGCTACGCGACGATGAGCGCCGAGCCGTGCCGGATTTGCCGGAGGGTTTCTTGTTTGCCGTTTCGCGACTGGATACCATGGACTCTCCCTTCGTCGGCGCATTACACGCCGAACCCTTTGCGGTTGCCGGTTACATAGACGAAACCGTCCACTCCTCCCATTCGGCCACCGAATATGAGCTATGCTGTCGTTTTTTTGGAATGTGGCAAGGGGTCAGGGACGGATTATCAGTTCATTCGGTCCGATAACGCCAAGTTGACGCCGCGCCATCTCGTCCAGCATGTCACGTGAGATCGTCCCATCCTGTAGCTGAACGGTGCGCTTTTCCAGCTCACTGTGGCGGTGCGTAAGGACTGCGAGTTCCTCGCGCAGGTCCGCCAACCGCGCTTCGTGGCGGGCATTGGCCTCGGTGCCGTAATTGCCCTGAACGGTATGATGAGAAAAATAGGCAAGGCAAAGCCCTGTCAGAACGGGCAGGATCAGCCCCTTCCAGCGCTTCTGTTTATATTGCCGGGTCCACATCTCCGGCTCCTGCCTCTTATGGATCATTAGACAACCAAGCGCGATTCGCACTTAATTTGAAGTTACCGCGCATGAAAAAGCCGGCCACGATGGGGCCGGCTCTTCCAGAACATGGCTAAGCCCGATCAGGCCTTCAGAATGGACCGTCCGGCAAAGGCGGCTGCGGCACCGAGCTGCTGCTCGATGCGGATAAGCTGGTTGTATTTGGCAAGCCGGTCGGAGCGCGCCAAAGAACCCGTCTTGATCTGCCCGCAATTGGTCGCGACTGCGAGATCCGCGATGGTCGAATCTTCGGTCTCGCCGGAGCGATGGCTCATCACGGCAGTATAGCCAGCACGATGGGCGGTTTCGACCGCATCGAGGGTCTCAGAAAGCGAACCGATCTGATTGACCTTCACAAGGATGGAATTGGCTGCGCCCTTGGCGATACCATCCCGCAAACGCTTCGAATTCGTAACGAAAAGATCGTCGCCAACCAACTGGACGCGGCCGCCGAGTGCCTGCGTCAGCGCGGTCCAGCCGTCCCAATCATCTTCATCCATGCCATCCTCGATCGAAATGATCGGATAGCTGCCGCAAAGGCGCGCCAGATAGTCGACCTGTTCTTCGGAAGAGCGCGTCTTGCCTTCTCCGGCATAGACATAATTGCCGTCCTTGTAGAATTCGGTCGCCGCGCAATCGAGCGCCAGGAACATATCCTCGCCGGGCTTGTATCCCGCCTTCTCGACGGACTTCATGATGAAATCGAGGGCCGCTTCCGCGCTGTTGATATTGGGCGCAAAACCGCCCTCATCGCCGACCGAGGTGTTATGGCCCGCGGCGGAAAGATCCTTCTTCAGCGTATGGAAGACTTCCGATCCCATGCGCACGGCGTCGGCCAGCGTCTCGGCGCCAACCGGCATGATCATGAATTCCTGGAAATCGATCGGGTTGTCGGCATGTTCGCCGCCATTGATGATGTTCATCATCGGAACCGGCAGCACATGGGCGTTCGGCCCCCCAACATAACGGTAAAGCGGCATTGCGGCGGAATCGGCAGCCGCTTTCGCAACCGCGAGCGACACGCCGAGAATGGCATTGGCGCCCAGTTTGGCCTTGTTGTCGGTTCCATCGAGATCGATCATCGCCGCATCGATGGCGAGTTGCTCTTCGGCATCCATGCCGCCAATGGCATCGAAAATCTTGCCGTTCACCGCATCAACGGCTTTCTGCACGCCCTTGCCAAGGTAGCGGTCTCCGCCGTCGCGCAGTTCGACGGCTTCATACGCGCCTGTCGACGCACCGGAGGGAACGGCGGCGCGGCCAAAAGAGCCGTCTTCGAGGATCACGTCGACCTCGACGGTCGGATTGCCGCGGCTGTCCAGGATTTCTCGAGCAACGATATCGATAATTTCGGTCATGGATGTATCCACTGAGTAAGTGTCGAAAGGCGTCGCCATCTCTTAGGGGAACAGGTTGCGCCTTTCAACGCACCAGTATCACCGGACATGGAAAACCCGGCGGCCATTTCGGCCGCCGGGCAGGCAATCATTGTCAGCTTGTGCTTTTACCGCAAACCGTAATGGGTCATCGCAGTCGTGCGGGCCCGCTCGCCATCATCCTTGGTCAGTTCGTGGATGGTGTCCTGTGGCGCAGTCTCGAGCTGCTCCTTAGTGAAGGGCACGATATAGCCGCCCTGATTGTCCTCGTAGTTGAGCGAGGCCCAAGGGACGGCATGGTACTTCTCTCCGACACCAAGGAAGCCGCCGAAACCAACGACGGCAAACTTGATGGTGTCGGATGTCTTGTCGAGAATAACGTCTTCGACTTCACCAATCTTGTCGCCGGATGTGTTGTAGACGGCGGTACCGATGACGCGCGATGCGCGAATGGCAGTGGTGTGTCCGGTTGCTGTAGGCATGGGGCATATCCTCGTGTTGTTCCCAAAGTTGGAGAACGCGAGGGCCGCCGCACCGTTGCATAAACGTTTTCAACAAAGCTGATAAATCCCAGCGGAGAGCACCCTCGAGACAATTAGGTGATAACGTCAGGCTCCATTCGCCCAATCGCCCGCCGATAGCCGACCAGCGCATCGACGGCCTCGATCAGAGGCTCAAGCATCTCCGCCACATCGCGATCGAGCCCCTCCGAACCCGGTTCGAACCGCTCCAGATAGACACGCAGCGTCGCGCCGACCGTCCCGGTTCCAGAGAGGCGGAAGACGACGCGGCTGCCGTCCTCGAAGCGGATTCGAATGCCTTGATGTTCGGTGATGGAACCGTCGATCGGGTCCTTATAAGCAAAATCGGTCGCTGACTGGACCTGGAAACCCTCCGCCGTTTTGCCGCCGAGCTGCGGCAACATCGCTCTCAGATCGCTCATGAACGTTTCGGCGACCGATTTATCGATCTCCTCGAAATCGTGGCGGGCAAAGTAGTTCCGCCCGAACTCGAGCCAATGCTGTTCGACGATCTCGCGAACGCTCTGCTGCCGGCTGGCGAGAATGGCAAGCCAAAGAAGAACCGCCCAGAGGCCATCTTTCTCGCGCACATGGTCGGCCCCCGTCCCGGCGCTTTCCTCACCGCAAATGGTGACGTAACCCTCATCCAGAAGATTGCCGAAGAACTTCCAGCCGGTCGGTGTCTCGTAATGCGGCAGCCCGAGCTTCTCGGCAACCCGGTCCGCAGCCGCGCTGGTTGGCATGGAGCGTGCCACGCCCTTCAGCCCGTCGGTATAGGCTTTGGCGTGGGTCGCATTTGCGGCCAGAACAGCAAGACTGTCCGATGGCGCGACGTAAATACCTTTGCCGATAATGAGATTGCGATCGCCATCCCCATCCGAGGCTGCGCCGAAGTCGGGCCCGTCGCTCTTCATCATGGTATCGTAAAGCGCCTTGGCATGAACGAGGTTCGGATCGGGATGGTGGCCGCCAAAATCCTCCTTCGGCGTGCCGTTGCGCACCGTGCCCTCCTTGGCGCCCAAACGTTTTTCCAGAATTTCATGCGCATAGGGTCCGGTCACGGCATGCATTGCGTCGAAGGCCATGGTGAAGCCTGACGAAAAAAGATTGCGGATCTTGTCGAAGTCGAACAGCTCCTCCATCAGCGCAGCATAATCCGCCACGGGATCGATCACCTCGATCACGAGATGCCCGAGATCGGTTTCGCCGATCGTGTCGATATCCGCTTTAACCTCGGGGTCGATCCGATATTCCGATATCTGCTTCGTGCGTTCATAGATCGCGTTGGTGATGTTCTCCGGAGCCGGACCGCCATTGGATGTGTTGAACTTGATACCGAAATCCTCGTTCGGACCGCCGGGATTATGGCTGGCCGATAGAATGATTCCGCCAAAGGCATTACGCTTGCGAATGAGGTTGGACGCCGCCGGCGTCGAGAGAATGCCGCCCTGCCCGATTACGATACGCTCACAATCGTTGGCAGCGGCCATTGCGACGACCCGTCCGACAACCTCGCGATTGAAGTACCGCCCATCACCGCCGATGATCAGCGTCTTCGAGGGCTCTTTCGGAGCGACATCGAAAATCGCCTGCACGAAGTTCTCGACATAATTTTCCTGCTGGAAATGAGGCACCTTCTTGCGCAAGCCCGATGTGCCGGGCTTCTGGTCGTCATAGGGGGTGGTCGCACGCGTTTCGATGGTCACGCTCTCGTCTCCGCTGGCTTTAGCAATCATCCTGCAAGCAGATGCGGCAGCACAACAAAATGAAAAGGCCGGTCGCTCCGGACCGGCCTTTCCGTTCGACGATAATCAAGCTTCCGTTCAGTCCTCGACGACCCGCACCGCACCCTTGGCCGCGCTTGTCGTCAAAGCCGCATAGGCTTTCAGAGCCGTGGTGATCTTGCGGGTCCGTTTCTCGACCGGCTTCCAGCCCTTCTCGTCCTGCTCCTGGCGGCGCGCCGCCATTTCATTGTCATCGATCGCCAGATGGATCGTGCGGTTCGGAATATCGATCTCGATCGTATCCCCTTCCTGAACCAGACCGATGGCGCCGCCCTCCGCCGCCTCCGGTGAGCAGTGACCGATGGAAAGACCGGAAGTGCCGCCGGAGAAACGGCCATCGGTGATGAGCGCGCAATCCTTGCCGAGGCCCTTGGATTTCAGGTAGCTCGTCGGATAGAGCATTTCCTGCATACCCGGTCCGCCGCGCGGTCCCTCATAACGGATCACGACAACGTCGCCCTTGACGATCTTGTTGGTCAGAATCGCGGAAACGGCACTATCCTGACTTTCGAAGACGCGCGCCCTGCCGGTGAATTTGAGAATGCTCTCATCAACGCCGGCTGTCTTCACGATACAGCCATCCTTGGCGATGTTGCCAAACAGGACGGCCAGACCGCCATCCTGGCTGAACGCGTGCTCCTTGGAGCGGATGACACCGTTTTCCCGGTCGGTGTCGACGCTCTCCCAGCGCTGGCTTTGGCTGAAGGCGGTCTGCGTCGGCACGCCACCCGGGGCGGCGCGGTAGAAATCATGCACGTTCTCAGCGTCGGTCCGGGTCACATCCCACCGGTCGAGTGCCTGTCCGATTGTTTCGGCATGAACCGTCGAACATTCCGTGTTGATGAGGCCAGCCTGCTCGAGCTGGCCGAGAATGCCCATGATACCGCCTGCCCGGTGCACATCTTCCATGTGGACGGTCTGAATGGAGGGAGCGACCTTGCAGAGAACCGGCACTTGGCGCGACAGCTTGTCGATATCGGCCATGGTGAAGTCGACCTGGCCTTCATAGGCGGCCGCAAGAAGGTGCAGAACCGTGTTCGTGGAGCCGCCCATCGCGATATCGAGCGTCATCGCGTTGGAAAACGCGTCGAACGTTGCGATCGAGCGCGGCAGAACCCGCTCATCGTTCTGTTCGTAATAGCGGCGTGCAAGGTCCACGATCAGATGACCGGCCTCGACAAAGAGACGTTTGCGGTCGGCATGGGTCGCCAGGGTGGAGCCGTTGCCGGGCAAGGCGAGGCCGAGAGCTTCGGTGAGGCAGTTCATGGAGTTGGCGGTGAACATGCCGGAGCACGAGCCGCAGGTCGGGCAGGCGCTCTGTTCTATCGCGGCGACTTCCTCGTCGGAAACGCTGTCATCGGCAGCGACGACCATAGCGTCGACAAGGTCCAGTTTGCGGGTCTCGCCGTTCCAGACGACCTTGCCAGCCTCCATCGGCCCGCCAGAGACGAAGACGACGGGAATATTCAGCCGAAGCGCCGCCATCAGCATGCCGGGCGTGATCTTGTCGCAATTGGAAATGCAGACCATGGCATCCGCACAGTGCGCGTTGACCATGTATTCGACACTGTCGGCAATGATCTCGCGGCTCGGCAGGCTGTACAGCATGCCGTCATGACCCATCGCGATTCCATCGTCGACCGCGATGGTGTTGAACTCCTTGGCGATGCCGCCCGCGCTCTCGATCTCGCGGGCAACCATCTGGCCAAGGTCTTTCAAATGCACATGACCCGGCACGAACTGCGTGAAGGAGTTCACGACGGCGATAATGGGTTTGCCGAAGTCTCCTTCCTTCACTCCGGTAGCGCGCCAGAGGCCGCGAGCTCCGGCCATGTTGCGGCCGTGCGTGGTGGTGCGTGAACGATAGGTCGGCATGGGATGTCTCCCGTTTAACTGCTGGAACCGGGGGTTGTGGGGTCTGTCGCCAAACTTTGCAAGAGGTGTCAGCGGCGGCCGCTATTCTCCTGACGGATCAGCCAAAGGTTGCGGGCGTAGATGAAAACGCCCAGCGACTGGCCTAGAATGAAGACGGGATCCTTTCGCCAGATGGAATAGAGAAGGAGCATCATGCCGCCGCCGATCGAGAACCACCAGAAGGCCACTGGCACGACAGATTTATGAACCCGTTCAGACGCCAGCCACTGCACGAGAAAACGACCGGTAAACATGAGCTGGCCACCGAGACCGACGATCACCCACCAGAATTCGCCCCAATTCGTAACGTTCAGGAAGCGCAGAATATCGTCGGGATTCACGTTTCGGTCCCCTCGCGGGACTGTGTCGTCAGTATGTCGGCCATCGAATTGCGGGTTTTGCGGCGCCTGATAAGCCAGGCCACCGCGATGAGATCCGGAATCCCGACCAGAGCGCGCTGAAGGTTGGAATAGTTCGATCGTCCCTCCCCTCGTGAGCGATGCGATACATCCACATGGCCCACCGACCAACCATCTCTGGCAAACAGAGCCGGCAGATAACGGTGCATGTGATTGAAGAAGGGAAGCGCCAGAAAGGCATCACGTCGAAACGCTTTCAGGCCGCAGCCGGTATCTCGGGTTCCATCTTTCAGGACACGGTTTCTCAGCCCGTTGGCGAAGCGGGAGGCATATTTCTTGGACCAGGTATCCTGCCGTCCGACCCGCTGCCCAGCGATGAGCCCGAGGCGAGAATCACGATTCGGATCAAGGAGGGGCGCGATCAGTTTGGGAATCTCTGACGGAGGGTTCTGCCCGTCTCCATCCAGTGTGACGATGAATTCGCCTTCCGCGATCTGAACACCACTATGAACCGCTGCGCTCTGGCCAGCACTCTCGTCGTGTCGCAACACCCGGACCGGACGACCTCCGGCGGTCAGCCCGCGAGCGATCTCTCCGGTTTCGTCATCGGAACCGTCATCGACAATCACGAGATCAAAGGCCGGCAGGCTCCGGCACGCCTCATCGATTTCCTCGACCAGGCGACGCACATTGCCCGCTTCGTTCTTCATGGGGATGACGATGGAAAAGACTGTCACGATACCTACTCGTCCGATTGTGAGGAACCGGTCGGGCAGATCCAGATAATGGACAGATCGAGCCTACGCCGGTCGGGTTCGCTCTCCTGCGTATCGATCTGCAAGTCAGGCCGGTCGGGGCAAACTCCGTAATCTGGACCGAACCTTTCGGACCACTGGCGAACGTCCTTAGGATCATTGTCGATGACGAGCAAGAAGGGGCGATCACCCTCTTCCGAAAAACGCAGAAGCCGGTAGTCGTCTACGACCCAGTCCGGACGGCGATGTTTCAGATTACCGGCGACCCATTGGAAAGGAGCGACGACGTAGGTCCCATTCTTTGCGCCACTGCTTGCCATGCCCTCGACGACAGACCCGAAAGGTGCGTGGCCCCGATCCTTCCAGTAGCGGCTCTCCAGAGGATGACCCACCAGAACGGCCGCGGCGATCAGCAAAGACACCCCGACCAGTATGGCTCTGCCTTTGTCCGAGATGTGGTGCCAGATCAGGAGAACCATAGCCGGTCCCGCGAAACTGAAGGCCGGCAGAAGCCAGCGATCTCTCACATTACCGATGCCGGCGATCAGAACACCAAGAAAGAGAATCACGGAAAAGCAGATGAGATAACGGAGCAAGAACCGCCCCAGACGTTCCGCAGCTTTCGCCTCCTCAACTTCACCCTGTATCGGCGTCTGACGGCGGGGCATCAGCCACATCAGCAGGGCCGCGAGAACCAGGGACAGGCCGCCATTCGACAAAAGCGCCATGGCGAGTTCCGCAAGCCCGCTCAGCCTTGCCATGAGCGGATTGTCAGCCGCCATCCGAAGGGACCCGGAAGCACCCGTCGCGAGGGTCAGGTGACTGATGATCCACTGATAGGGGAAGGCGACCAGTGCCGCCGAAAGCGCGAACGCGGCGAGGACCTTCGTCCAGGGGAGCCGCATGCGCAGATCCCTGTCCGAGACGGCAGCAACAACAAGAACAAAGGGGATGAAGAGGAAATTGTATTTCGAAAGAAGGCCGAGTCCGGTCACGAGCCCGAAGGCGAGCCAGCGAAACCAGGAGCCCGGTCTCTGAAGCGCGAGCCAGAAAATGAAGACGGTCAGAAGACCGAGGAGAATCGCCGAATTATTATGAGAGAAGGCGCGCTGGGCGTACCAAGCAAAATGAATGTTCAGCTCAAGAGCAAGCGTTGCCGCAAAAGCCATGGTCGGCCGGCCGACCTGTCTTGCAAAGGCATACATGACCGCAGCGGATGCGAAGCGCACCAGATCACGACCGAGGGAGATCGAGAAGATCGAAATTCCGAAGAGTTGGAAAAGCGCGTTCTGATACCAGTGGTAGAGCGGCAGTTGCGGGCCGTAGCCCGGCCGATAAAGATTGACCGCGACTGGCAGTTCGGCATCGTCCCAGTTGAGAGAAACGCCACCGAAGACGACCCGTGCCACGATCAGGGCCGCGAAATAGAGCAGCAGACAGAGCAGCCAAAACCAATCGGCCCCGAAAAGAACAGCCGCGCTTTTGCGCGGCTGTTCTGTGTTACTTTTGGTATCGATCATTTAGAGCCGATCAGGCGACGATCGTCGCTTCGGTCGCGGCCCGCAATTCATCCTCGCTGACTCCATCGGCCAGATCGACGATTTTGAGGCCACCCTCGACGACGTCCAGCACACCGAGATTGGTGATGATGCGATCGACCACTCCCTTGCCGGTCAGCGGTAGGTCGCATTCCTTCAGGACCTTGGATTCACCCTTCTTGTTCTGGTGATCCATCACGACGATGACCCGTCCGACGCCAGCAACGAGATCCATCGCGCCGCCCATGCCCTTTACAAGCTTGCCGGGGATCATCCAGTTGGCCAGGTCGCCGTTCTCAGCCACTTCCATGGCGCCGAGAATGGCCATCGCGATCTTGCCGCCACGGATCATGCCGAAGCTCATGGCGCTGTCGAAATAGACACTGTGTGGCAGTTCCGTGATCGTCTGCTTGCCCGCATTGATCAGGTCGGGATCTTCCTCCCCCTCATAGGGATATGGGCCCATACCCAGCATACCGTTCTCGCTCTGAAGCGTCACGTCGATGCCGTCCGGAATATGGTTGGCGACAAGGGTGGGAATCCCGATGCCGAGATTCACATACATGCCGTCTTCGAGTTCCTTGGCTGCCCGTTCAGCCATCTGGTCACGACTCCATGCCATGGTTCAGGCCTCCTCGCGCTGGCGGATGGTCCGCTGTTCGATCCGCTTTTCGTGTTCGCCCTGAATAAGGCGGTGGACGTAGATACCGGGAAGGTGAATGCAATCCGGATCGAGCGAACCGGTTGGTACGATCTCCTCCACCTCGGCCGCGCAGACCTTGCCGCACATAGCCGCCGGCACGTTGAAATTGCGCGCGGTCTTGCGGAAGATCAGGTTACCCGTTTCGTCGGCTTTCCATGCTTTCACGACTGCGAGATCGGCAAAGATGCCGCGTTCCATGATGTAGGTTTCGCCGTCGAAATCCTTGTGTTCCTTGCCCTCGGCCACCATCGTGCCCACACCGGTCTTGGTGAAGAAGCCGGGAATTCCCGAGCCGCCAGCCCGCATACGTTCGGCAAGTGTTCCCTGCGGATTGAATTCGACCTCGAGCTCCCCGTCGAGATATTGCCGCATGAATTCGGCATTCTCGCCCACATAAGACGACATCATCTTCTTGACCTGCTTGGTGTGGAGCAGGCGTCCAATGCCGAAATCGTCGACACCGGCATTGTTCGACGCGAAGGTGAGGTCCTTCACACCGCTGTCGCGGATCGCTTCAATCAGCAATTCCGGAATGCCACACAGGCCAAAACCGCCGGCGGCGATCAGCATTCCGTCTTGGAGGAGGCCCTCAAGCGCCTCTCCGGCCGAACCATAAATCTTTTTCACAAATTCCTCCTTCGCACGTGCGAACTGAGCCATTCAATGCCGCGATTTTTATGTCAAGGCAATGTCGTCGGGGCAGAAATGCAGCAGAGTTTCGCCCAACAGCGAATTCAGTTGTCCCTGTCGCATTTTGCTGGGATGACGCATTATCGGACATAGCCGATGCTGGATGATGGCGGCCCGCCTGAAGGGGAAACTATAAATCGCGGCTGTTTGTATTGAAGGAACGCACACCCGTCCGTTCCAGATAATCAAGGATCATGCGTGCTGCATCGTCTGGATCCGGATTGACGAAAACGCTTTCTCCGCCTTCGCCGGCGCTGCTCGCCTCGCGCATCAGCTTGGGACGGGACCGGCGGGGCCGCTCTTCCAGGGCGAATGCCTCGTCAGGCTCCGACGTTCCCTCGAAACGCTCGATCACTCCACGCCTCGCTTGCGCATAGGCGAAAGGTACGGGAGCGGGTGCGAGCGGATGCACGGTTGCGACAACCGGCAGACGAACTGTCACTCGTCGTTTGGCCCCTTTCGGCAAAGCCTGCTCCATATTCGCAACGCCGGGTTCATCGCCATTTGCAAGGGAGGTCACGTCTGCCATGAGAGGCACGCCAAGCGCCTCTGCCAAGGCATAGGGAAGGAGCCCGCTATCCTCCCCGCCCTGGCCCCGCCTCCCGGCCAGGATCAGATCAGGCATATCCCGGGAAAAGTGATCGCGAAGCCCGGCAAGAGGATCGGCATCCTCTGCAACCTTCAAGCAATCGACCCTCGAAAGCCCATGCCCCAACGCATCGTGGACGGCGACTTCGCTTTGCCCACAATGCAAGCCTGACAATTGCGCGCTTACTTCCGATGCAAGCGAAATGGCCTGCGCTTCGAGCCGCGGCAGCATCGCCCTGCCGCTGACAGGATGCCGGCCCTCGGAAAGGAGAATGACGATCTTCACGCGTTTCGCTCCCCAAGAATGCGAAGGAGAGCGGGCATCACTTTCTGGGCATCCTGGACGATCGCCAGACCCGCCCGCTCGACCATGGCCGCGTGAAGGTCGGTGTTGACGGCAATAACGTGCTCGCACCCTGCAATGCCTTGCAGATGCTGAGGCGCGCCGGCGATACCCATCGCAAGATAGCAATCCGCCGAAAGAACCGTTCCCGAAGCCCCGACCTGCGCCTCACGCGGCATCAGGCCGGCATCGCAAACGACACGGCTCGCCCCGGGCGTCGCTTTCAATGCGTGCGACAGCTCCCTGAAGGCTTCAAAATCGGTAACGCCGTTGCCTGCGGAAACGACAAAATCGGCTTCCGCCAGAGACATGCTGGACGGATCTGCAGGTACGACCTCGCTTTTCAAGATCGAATTATTTTGCTCGGGAGCAAGAGTAACGATTTCGATCGGGCGTGCTTCACAGGGGCGGTCCATGTAGGCCGCAACGCGGTCTTCGCCGATACTCATGAGCCTTGGCGGGGCACTGGCCTGCTCCCCTCTTCCGCCCCCGCAAGCTCTGACCGACTGGCGCGCGGTCAGGTGCTCCACGTCACTCATGAGACGTTCGCCCGACCGCATGGCCAACCGACGCGCCAGATCGCCGCCTGAAAGGCTCTCGGGAAACAGGATGTGTCGAGGTTCGAGCTCGTTCATGACGGAGAGGATCTGGGAGGCGCGGCAGGAAGCATCGACATCCGTTTCGCCCAGAACAACCAGCCGATCGGCGCCGGCCTGACCCAGATTTTCGGCATCGCCCCCAACGAGCGCGACCACGGCCCCGCCGCCATCCTTCGCATCGGCAAGCAGCCTTGCTGCTCCGAGAACCTGCCGGTCGAAGCGCGACAGCCGGCCTCCATCAGCGTCCAGAACCGCGAAGACGAGGAATGCGGGCTCCTCGACAATCCGGATCACCGGCGTCGCGGGTTCGTTTTTGACTTGAGGACTGACGCCTGAGACCAGCGGCACATGCTGGCTGCGGTCGATCCGCACGCGCCCCTGCCCCGGAACTCGAGCTGTGGCGAAGATGGTACGCGGATCGCGACGCGGTCGACCGGACGACCGGACTTGCCGCGCACGGTCGTAGCGGGGGCGCGTCGCACCAACAGGGACGAATTGCGCGATCTTCTCGGCGCGGGGGTCTCTGCGATCGCGGCTCACGCGGGCACCGCCGACTTCAGCCGATCTCGGTGGTTAGCCGCGTCTGGCGCTTTCTGGTTCTCCACTGCTTCCAGAACAAGTTCGGCAATATCCCGCACATCCGGCCTGTCACCGACAACGCCTTCCAGCATGGCGGTGCATCCCGGGCAGGCGACGGCGACGATCTGCGCGCCTGTGCCACTCGCCTGTTCCATGCGGATATCGGGAATACGCGTATCACCGGCAATATCAGTAATCGGCGCCCCACCGCCGCCGCCGCAGCACATGGCGCGGCGTGCGCTCCGGGCCATTTCCCGACTATCGGCGCCAATACGAGCCAGCACATTGCGTGGCGCGTCGAATTCTCCGTTATAGCGGCCGAGATAGCAAGGATCGTGATAGGTGATCGGTCCGTGCGGAAGGATACCGCCAAGCAGCTTTCCCTCTGCCATCAGTTCGTCGAGCAAGGCAGTGTGATGAACGACCTCGAAGCGCCCCCCAAGCGCCGGATATTCATTTCTCAACACGTGAAGGGCGTGCGGGTCTGCAGTCACGATTCGGTTGAAGCGATATTGCGAGACCGCTTCGATATTGGCTCTGGCGAGACGCTGAAACGTTGCCTCGTCGCCGAGACGCCGCGCTACGTCGCCGCAGTCCCGCTCTTCCTCGCCAAGCACGGCAAAGCTCACATCGGCCTTCTGTAATAGACGGACCAAAGCCTTGAGGCTGCGCTGATAGCGAAGATCATACGCGCCCTGCCCCAGCCAAAGCAGCAGATCGGTCTCGCCCGTTTCCGACAGCACCGGCAAATTGAGGCCCGCGAGAAAATCGGTGCGGGCGGACAGAGCATAGCCGTTCTGTTCGTCACACCCTCGCAGATTGTCGATGGGGTCGACTGCTTTCGGCGGTAAGGCACCAAGTTCAAGCGTCTGGAATCTTCGCAAGTCGACGATAGCATCGACATGCTCGATCATCATGGGACATTCTTCGACACAAGCCCGGCACGTCGTGCAGGACCAGAGCGTATCCGGATGGATCATGCGCTCCGCGCCGATCAGCGGCAGGTCCATTTCGCCTTTCTCGGCGACAGGTCGCGCGTTCGGATAGGGCGCGCCGCTATAGGGTTGCGTCGCTCCCTTTGGCTGTGCGCGGGCAAGATCGGCGATCAGATGTTTGGGACTAAGGGGCTGACCGGCCGCAAAGGCCGGACAGGCTGCCTCGCATCGCCCGCACTGGATACAGGCATCGAAAGAGAGGAGACGGTTCCAGGCAAAATCCGACGGTGTCTCGGCACCAAGTTTCGGCGCATCGAGGTCGAGAGCGCGAAGCGCAGTGTCCCGGCCTTTGTCAAACCTGTCGGGCCGAGGGTGAGCGACGAGGTGAAGACTACCCGCCAGGGCGTGACGCATCGGACCGCGCGCCACTTCGAGCGCCAGGCTGATGCCGCCGAGCGCGGCGAGAAAGAGCATGACCAGCGACAGTGCTGGCATCGGGTCGCCAAACGCCCCGAGCAGTGCAGTCAGAAAGCCACCGCCCGCAAAGGCGAGAAGCAGAACCGGCAAGCCCTGAAAACGCCCGGCTGAAAGGCGTGGAAGTTTTGCCGGATATCGGCGTGCCACGACAAGGCTGGCACCCAGGATCATGACTAGGAAAGCGAATGCAACGAGCGCGGCCCAAGAAGCCGACCTGCCGATGGGCGGGATGATGCCTATCAATGAGAGCCCTGAGGCCGCAACCAGACCTGCCGCCACCGGCACGTGCATGCGAGACGCGCCCCTATCTCGATCGACGACGTGGTGGACGTCGACAAGATAGCGTTTTGGCAAAGCCTTGAGGCCGCCAATCCAGTCGATTGGCGCGGACCGCCCCTTCCGCCACAGAAGCACGCGACGCATGATTTGCAGCGCCGCGATGGCAATCATTGCGATGATGAGCCACGGCAGATAGATCGCGGCCACCATGATATTCAGAGATCCTTGCAGAGCCGCAGCGCGTCATACATCGCGGCGTGTATGTTTCGGCCCGCAACCGCATCACCGATCCGGTAAAGCGCATAGCCCTCCCCGTCCGATGGTTGTGGCATTCCCGCGACGAGCGCCTGCTGGTCGGTAAAGCCCTTGTTCGACGATGTATCCTTCAGTGCGAAGTGCAGATCGTCCTGCGCCAGCGTGCCGTATTCGACGATGACGTGATTGACCACTCGCTCCTCTTCCTCATCCGTCATCGTATTGCGGAGCGCGGCGATCAGGCGATTGCCCTCGGGATAGATTTCGATGAGTTCCATATTCGGGGTCATGACCACTCCGAGCTTGTAGAGCTCGCGCATATGAACAGGCTGGTTCGTAGTGCCGACTTCCTGAGCGATGATCTGATCGTGAGTCGCCATCTCGACGAGGCAGCCTCGCTTGGCGAGCACTTCTGCAGTCGAGGCCGCATTGTGCTGCCCCATTTCATCGTAGAGAAGAACCGTGCCGGATGGTTCGACCTTTCCGGTCAGCACGTCCCATGTGGTAACGGCGTGCTCCTCGGACCCTTTTGCGTGCCCCTTGCTCGGAAGTCCGCCCGTCGCCACGATCACGATGTCCGGCTCCAGCGCGGCGACCACGGATTCATCTGCCATCTCCCCGAGGCGCAGTTCGACGCCCAGCTTCTCGACCTGACCGATCAACCAGCGTGGAATACCGGAGAGCGCCTCGCGCCACGTCGCCCTGGAGGCGATGTTGATCTGCCCGCCGAGGCGCTCTTCTTTTTCGAAAAGCGTGACCGCGTGACCGCGCGATGCCAGCACGCGTGCTGCTTCAAGCCCGCCGACTCCTCCACCGATCACCACTGCTTTCTTCGTGGTTTCCGCCTTCGGAATGATGTGGGGCATCGTCGCTTCGCGGCCCGTCGCCGCATTCTGAATACACAGCGCGTCGTTGCCGACATAGATCCTGTCGATGCAATAGCCTGCGCCGACACATTGGCGGATGTCGTCCGCGCGACCGTCCGCAAGTTTGTTGACCAGATGAGGATCGGCGATATGCGCGCGCGTCATCGCAACCATATCGACATGACCTTCATGTACGGCGCGGGCGGCCGTCGCCAGATCCGTAACCCGCTGCGCGTGGAAGATGGGAACGTCCACTTCGCGCTTGATGGCCGACGGAAGCGAAAGAAAGGGCGCGACCGGGAAGGCCATATTGGGAATGGAGACCGCGTGTGCGATATCGTCCCGCGCCTGACCGCCGATAATATTGAGAAAGTCGACGAGTCCACGCGAAGCGTATTCCGAGGCGATTGTCACGCAATCCTCATGCGTCAATCCGCCTTTGAGCATCTCGTCGCCCGACATGCGAATTCCGATGACATAATCGTCCCCGGCGGCTTCACGCATCGCGCTCAGCACTTCAATGCCGAACCGCATCCTGTTTTCCAGGCTTCCGCCATATTTATCGCTCCGCTGGTTGACGGAAGGCGACCAGAACTGATCGACGAGATGGCCGTGCGCTGCGGAGATCTCGCACCCATCCAGCCCGCCATCCTTGCAGCGACGTACCGCCGCGGCAAAATCGCCGATGATCCGTGTGATCTCCTCCTCCTCGAGTTCCTTCGGGATCGAGCGCGAGGCGGGTTCGCGGTAAGGCGACGCCGATTTGACC
This sequence comes from Notoacmeibacter ruber, assembly GCF_003668555.1. Taxonomy (NCBI): domain Bacteria; kingdom Pseudomonadati; phylum Pseudomonadota; class Alphaproteobacteria; order Hyphomicrobiales; family Notoacmeibacteraceae; genus Notoacmeibacter; species Notoacmeibacter ruber. The sequence continues at coordinate 1,362,651 of NZ_RCWN01000001.1, forward strand.
GGCAGCCAGTTATCGGTGTCCCACCGGGTCCGGCGACCCATATGGGTCAATTGGATCATCAGCTTGGCGCCGTGCCGATGAATCCGGTCGGAAAATTCCTGGAAATGCGGCACCACGCTGTCATCGGCAACCGAGATCTGGTTCCAGGGTGTTGCGGGGCTGTCCAGCGCCACGGACGAAGAGCCGCCGAACATGGTCAGGCCGATACCGCCTTTCGCCTTCTCCTCGTGGTAGAGCTGATAGCGCTCCTGCGGCTTTCCGTCCTTCCCGTAGGCGGGCGCATGCGACGTCGACATCACCCTGTTGCGGATCGTCAGTCCCTTGATCGTCAAGGGCTTGAGAAGAGCTTCGGCGTTAGCGATCATCGCACCCCTCCTTACCGGTCAACGACAAGATCGCTGGTCGGTTTGGCGCAGCATAGAAGAGCCTTGCCCGCATCGATCTCGCGCTGGCGGATGCCGCCGCCATGTTCCATCACAACATCGCCGGAGATGATCTGCGTCTTGCAGGTCCCGCAGAGACCCTTCGCGCAGGAAAACGGTAGCCGCATACCGGCGCGCCGGGCCGCTTCGAGAACGGTGATGTCCTCGGGGCAATAAACGACACGATCGGTCTTCTTGAACTCGATCTTGTAACGTTTGACGTCCGAATCCAGGTCGCCTGTGGCTTCGGTGATCGTCTCCTGCGTCTCTTCGGTGAAGTCGTCGAAATCGAAGCTCTCCTGGTGATACTGCTCCATATCGAGACCGGCTTTCTCGAGCATTTCCTTTACGGCGCCCATGAAGGGTCTTGGTCCGCAAACGAAGATTTCGCGCTCGAGAAAATCGGGGCAGATGACCTCCAGCATCGACTGGGTCATCCGTCCACGGTAGCCCGACCAGCCATGGCCCGAAGCATTATCTTCAACGGTGAAGTACGGCTTGATGGAGCGGTTGCGCCGCGCCATGAACTGGAGCTCGTCATGGAAGATGATGTCCGATGGCGTCCGCGCGGCATGGACGAAACAGATGTCGGTGATCAGTGCCAGATCATATGCGCTACGCGTCATCGACATCAGGGGCGTTATTCCCGAGCCGCCGGAAAGAAACAGATATTTCGGCGCCTGCATGCCGGCCCAGGAGAAGACCCCCATCGGCACAGTCGACTTCAGCATCATGCCGGGCTGGAAATAGTCGTGCAGCCAGTTGGAAACCGGGCCGCCGGGAACGCGCTTGACCGTGATCGATACCGTGTCTGGCCGGCTCGGCGGCGACGATATCGTATAGCAGCGATGATACGTCTCCCCTTCGATCTCAAATTCCAGTGTCAGAAACTGGCCCGACACGAATTCGAATTGGCGCTTGAAGCGGGGCGCGAAGACGAAGCTCTTTACATCGGGCGTTTCTTCGCGAACCGCACGGCAGATCAGAACGTCGTCTTCGTCCGGCTCCCAGCGATAATAGCCGGTGGGTACCGGATTGGGTGCGGGCAGTTCGCTGATTTCCATCCGATACCTCTAAGGCTCAAGCGGCGGCTGAAGATGCGTCGGAGAGATGCGCCAGCATCCGACCGACATACCAATTGGAGAATTTCTCGACGAGCATTTCGGTATGCGGGGAATACGGGCCCGGCACGTAGCCTTCGCCCCTCACACCCTGCTGGCAGAAACCGACGAGGTCGGAATCCTGCTGGTTGGTGGCCATCCAGACGCCGATCAGATTATCCAGATCGTAATCCACACCCTCAACGGCATCCTTATGGACCAGCCATTTGGTGCGCAGAAGCGATCGCTCCGCATCGAGAGGCAGCACCGAGAAGACGATGGCATGGTCACCAAGGAAGTGGTGCCAGGAATTTGGCTGGGTCCAGAAGTGGAGACCGCCCGCCCTGGCATTCGTGAGATTGCCGAGCAGCTTCTTGCAGGCTCGTTTGGTGTCGATGGTGTGGCTCTCTCCGTCGCCCGCGAGCGGCAGCCTCTCCGTACGGAATCCGGTGACCATATCGTCGAGGTGATCAACCTCCTTCGACGGCAGACCGATCCCTTCCCAGTCCTTATGGCTGTCCTTGAGCGTGCAGGCATACTGATCGGCATGCTCGCGCTCCGTATCGCTCAGTTCTTCCGGTGCGAAGCCGAAACCGTACGCGAAGAGCGGAACAGTCAGTTCGGGGTGGTTCGCGCCACAATGGTAGCACTCACGATTGTTCTCCATCGTGAGCTTCCAGTTTCCCGGCTCAATCAGATCATGCTGATAGGCGACCTTCGTATTGCGGATGTTGTGGGGCGCGATGTAAGGCGCCATCACCTCGGCCATCTTGTCGAAATCTTCGGGCGGCTCGTCGGCAAGACAAATGAAGAGGAGACCTTCCAGAGAACGGATATGAACCGGCTTCAGGCCGTGGCATGAGTGGTCAAACCCTTCTCCCATATGCTCGGCGTGGATCAGTTCACCGGAGGTGTTGTACACCCACGCATGATAGCGGCACATAATATTGCCGACGACGGTCTTTTCTTCATGAAGCAGCCGCGCGCCGCGATGGCGGCAGACATTGTGGAAGGCACGCACCTCTTCATCATCGTCACGCAGAATGATGATCGAGTTCTTGCCGATGTCCACGACCATCGCGTCCCCCGGCTCGGCGACGTCCGGCTCGACGCCGACGAAAAGCCAATGACGTCCGAAGATGACGTCCATATCGGTGTCGAAGACGTTAGGGTCGGTATAGAACGGCGCCTCCAGCGTGTAGCCTTTTTGCCTGTTGCGCAGTCGAGAGATCAGATCAGACATGAAGGGCCTCTTTGCTGGAAAGCCGATGCTCGAATAGGGTGAAGATATGCCGAGACGCCCTGCCTGACATCGCGGCGATACTGCGAGCCGAGATCGTGAAGCGGGCGTCAATGCAATCTGATTGAAGCGCGGCATAGCGGAGCAGAAGCGTGAGCGCTTCTCTGGAAGGACCTGCCGTTCTAGCGCCGTACGCCATGATCCCGAACTCCTGCCAGAGGGGGAAACCGCTATCTGCAGTATGAATGATGACCACTCATCTCTGAGCTACGCTTGATTTGTACCGACGCTTTTCGGGATAAAAGCGACATTGATGCCAATTTTAAAGTCATGCACGTAGAATAAGCAAAGCCGTGTTCTCACGCGGCTGACTGGCTTCATTCATCTCGACGGCGCAGTGTGTTTCTTCGGCAGCCGTGGGTCTCATTCCAGAGGCGCGGAAACCGCGGCTTGCGAGGACCGGACACGACGCGGCGGCTCACCGAAATGGGCTCGAAACTGCCGTGCGAAATGAGCCGCATCGCAAAAGCCGGTTTCCACCGCAATGTCGGTGACGCTCTTTTCCGTGAGCAACAAAAGCTGACGGGCGTGCCGCAGTCTGATCTGCCGGTAAATCGTTGCCGGGCTCATCCCGACAGCATCACGGAAAAGCCGTTCCAGTTGGCGGCTCGATATTTTCAGGCGCAACGCGATCGCGTCGACGGTCATCGGCCGCGAGACGCTCTGCTCCATTAAAAGAACGGCACGCCTGACGCGGCTATCATCACTGATCGCCGGCATCGCGTGGGGCTGTGCGTCCGTGCCGGGACGGTCCGAACGGAGCTGTAGAATATGCATGCTCTTCTGGGCTGCGGTCGTATCGAGGTGGCGGCGGATGAGATGCGCCGCCAGATCGGCAACGCCCCCGCCCCCAGCACAGGTGATCCTGTCGCCGTCGTCGATGAAGAGACGATCGGCATCGACATCGTGGTCCGGAAACTCGGCCGCGAAATCATCGCAATGGAACCAGCTCACGCAGCAGCGCCGCCCCTCCATGAGCCCGGCCCGGGCGAGGATGAACGAGCCTGTACAGACACCGACAAGCGGAACGCCGGCTTCGGCACAGCGCTCCAGATAGAGGAGGCTCGGCTTGTCCATCTGTGCGCGGTTGTGCAGCAGGCCGCCGACAATAACGAGATAGTCGAATGCCTTGGGATCGATCAGCGCGGCCGTCGGCTCAATGGACAGGCCTGCACTGGACCGGATGGGACCTGGCCGCGAAGACAGAATCTGCCACTCGCAGCGGATCGGTCGAGACCGGTCGCCCTCATCGGCCGCAAGACGAAGCGCATCGATGAAAAGAGACATGGCCGAGAGGGTGAAGCCGTCGGCGAGAAGAAATCCGACACGCAGATTCGGTGAGTTGCTCGCATTGATCCGAACTCTCACCGTTTCGTTCATCCGCGTCTCCAATACTTAAGAACCTAGGAAGCGTGGCTTGGCGGCGTCGATTGCAATGCTGCCACGATTTCCCTTTCGCTGATCGTCCCGATAGGCTGGCCTGCACCGTCGGTGACCTGAACGAGCGGCGCGCCCGCCGCAAGCTTGTTTATCACATCACCGACCGGAGTATCTCCGGCAACTGTGGCATCCGAAGGGCCGTTCACCTCGGCTCTCATCACGTCACAAGCGCGAAGAACCGTCAACGGATTCATGTGCGCGACGAAATCTTCCACATATTCGTTGACGGGATTGGCGATGATATCCTGATGGTTGCCGCTCTGAACGACCCGGCCGCCTTCCATGATCGCAATGCTGTTGCCGAGTTTGAAGGCTTCGTCCAGATCGTGGCTGACGAAGACGATGGTGCGTTTCAAACGGGCCTGCAACTCCAATAGCTCGTCCTGTAGGCGGTTGCGGATAAGTGGGTCCAGCGCTGAAAACGGTTCATCCATCAGCAGAATGGGCGCTTCCGTCGCAAAGGCTCGGGCCAAGCCGACGCGCTGCTGCATGCCGCCGGAAAGCTCCGCAACCTGATAATCGGCCCAGTCTCCAAGGCCGACCAGATCGAGCTGATCGCGGGCCTTCTCCTCCCGCTCCTTGCGGCTCAGTCCGCTGAACTCCAACCCAAGCGCAACATTATCAAGAACATTGCGCCACGGCAGGAGCCCGAATTGCTGAAAGACCATCGCGACATAATGGCGGCGCAGCTTCAGCAGATCGCGCGCGCTGCATGTCTTGGGATCGAAGGTCTGACCATCGGCGGTCACGCGCACCGATCCACGCACGACGGGGTTGAGGCCGTTCACCGCGCGCAGAAGGGTCGATTTGCCGGAGCCGGACAGGCCCATAAGCACCAGTATCTCTCCCTCGCCGACAGAGAGGGAACAGTCGTGAACGCCGAGGATCTGTCCTGTTTCCTGCTGGATGTCGGCGCGGCTCATGCCCTTGTCCATCAGTGGCAGGGCCTCTTTCGGCCTGTCACCAAACACGATGCTCACATTGTCGAAAACGACAGCTTTTTCCATGGTGTTGGCTTATCCCTGATTGAGGCGGAGCATGCGGTCGAGGATGATGGCGATCACCACAATCACGAAGCCGCTTTCGAAGCCGAGGCTGGTATTGACCTGGTTGAGGGCGCGGACGACCGGCACGCCGAGGCCATCGGCGCCAACGAGTGCTGCCACGACGACCATGGATAGCGAGAGCATGATGGTCTGGTTCAGCCCGGCCATGATCTGCGGAAGGGCATAAGGTAGCTCGACCTTCCAGAGTTTCTGCCGTTTCGTACCGCCGAACGCATCCGCCGCTTCCAGAAGCGGGGTCGGGGTCGAGGAGACGCCGAGATAGGTCAGACGGATTGGTGCAGGTAGCACGAAAATGACGGTTGCGATGAGGCCCGGCACCATACCGATTCCGAAAAACACAATTGCCGGAATAAGATAGACGAAGGTCGGCAAAGTCTGCATCAGGTCGAGAATCGGCTGAATAAATCGGTAGAGCTTCGGTCGGTGCGCCGCCGCGATACCGATCGGCACGCCAACGGCCATACAGACGATGCAGGACGACATGACGAGCGTGAGGCTCTCCGTCATCGTCTCCCAATAGCCCTGATTATAGATGAACAGGAAGCCGAAGAAGACCAGAAGACAGGTCGAAATGCGGCGTTGAAGCCACCATGTCAGGCCAACGAAAACCGCGATGATGACCAGCGGATGGGGGGTCTGAAGCAGCCAGAGAAGCCCGTCGATCAGACTTTCGGCCGAGTCCGCCAGGACATCGAGAAGCGGTGAGAAGTTATCCGTCAGCCAATCGATCAAATCGCTGGCCCATGCGCCGATCGGTATCTTGTACTCTGTCAGCCAATCCAAATGTCGTCCCCTTCAAAATAGATCGGCCCGCCAGAAGCGGGCCGATTCGCACTCAAAGCTCGAGTTCATTCTTGACGGCGGCAGCGCCGTCTTCACCGTCGATGGTCTCGACACCGTCGAGCCAGCCGAGAACAGCGTCGGAATTGGCCTGCATCCACTCGAGCGTTGCCTTGTCCGGCTCCGCGCCATCATCGAGAATCTTGCCCATGATCTCGTTTTCCATGGCGAGCGAGAACTTCACGTTCTTCAGCAGCTTCCCGACATTGGGGCATTCCTCGACATATCCCTTGCGCGTCACGGTATGGACGACGCCCTCGCCGCCGAAGAAATCCTCGCCGCCGGTCAGATACTTCAGGTCGAAATTGGCGTTCATCGGATGCGGCTCCCACCCCAGGAAGACCACGTCCTCATCGTCTTTCACGGCGCGACCGACCTGGGCGAGCATACCCTGCTCCGAGCTTTCGACGACCTCGAATTCGCCTAGGCCCATCTTGTTCTCTTTGGTCAGACCGACGAGGTAATCATTGCCCTCGTTACCAGGCTCGATGCCGTAGATCTTGCCGTCCAGTTGTTCCTGGAACTTGGCGATATCGGCAAAGCTCTTGAGCCCTTTTTCATAGGTGTAGGTCGGCACGGCCAGCGTATATTTCGTGCCTTCGAGATTGACGGCGACGTCTTCGATCTCGCCGCTCTCCATGTAGGGGTTGATGGCGCCGCTCTGCGCCGGCATCCAGTTGCCGAGGAAGACGTCGACATCGTCCTTCTCGAGCGAAGCGAACGTCACCGGCACGGAAAGAACTTTAACGTCCACCTCATAGCCGAGCGCCTGGAGAACCTGCTTCACCGTCGACGTGGTCGTGGTGATGTCCGTCCAGCCGACATCCGACATCGTCACCTCGTCACACGCGGCATAGGCTGCGCTCGAGGCCAGGGAAAGCGCCAGCGCGCCAGAAAATGCAATCGATAACCGTCTCATTCTGTCTCCTTGGGTTGGGGAGCTTGGGTTGACTTTTTATTGATTGATGGGTCAATCAAAGAGGACAAATGATCTGTTGTAAAGGTCTGATCGGGGAGGAAACCGAAATTGCCGAAGCTTGGGATGGAAAAGATCCGGCGTGAAGCGATGATCGAAGCGACGATCATCGAGATTGGGCAAGCAGGCAACTTGAACGTTCCGGTGAGCCAGATTGCGCGGCGCGCAGGCATCTCTCCCGCACTTGCTCATCACTATTTCGGATCGAAGGAACAGATATTTCTTGCAGCTATGCGTCACATTCTTGTGATCTTCGGCGAAAGCGTCAGGGAAAAGCTCAAAAAGGCCTCATCGGCCGAGGAAAGAGTTCGGGCCATTATCGAGGCAAGCCTGGAAAGGCAGCAATTCGATCGCGACGTCGTTTCATCATGGCTGAACTTCTACGTAAAATCACTGCATTCAGCAGAAACAAGTCGTCTGTTGCGCATCTACTCGCGGCGTCTGCATTCAAACCTGCTCTTTAATTTGCGACAGATCTTCGATGACGGGACGGCCGAAAAGGTCGCTCAGGGGCTCGCCTCGATGATTGACGGCTTCTACATCCGTCACGCCCTGCAGGAGGTCAGTCCGCCCCGCGAGGAGGGCCATGCCCTCGTCAACGACTATCTCGATCTTTGGCTCGCTAGGGAGGCCCGGCCGTGAGCAACCGGTATAATATTCTTGTCCTCATGGTCGATCAGCTCAACGGAACCCTCTTTCCAGACGGTCCTGCGGATTGGCTTCATACGCCGCACCTCAAGGCGCTGGCGGAACGCTCGACCCGATTTGCCAATGCCTACACCGGGTCTCCCCTCTGTGCGCCCGGCCGCGCAAGTTTCATGGCGGGCCAGCTCCCGTATAGGACCCGGGTCTATGACAACGCCGCCGAATTTACGTCGGATGTTCCGACCTATGCCCATCACCTGAGACGCGCGGGCTATCAGACGACGCTTTCGGGCAAGATGCACTTCGTCGGCCCGGACCAGTTGCATGGCTTCGAGGAGCGACTGACAACAGATATCTATCCCGCCGATTTCGGCTGGACGCCGGATTATTCCAAGCCCGGCGAACGGATCGACTGGTGGTATCACAATCTCAGTTCCGTCACGAATGCTGGCGCTGCCGAGATTACCAATCAGCTCGAATATGACGATGAAGTCGCCTATAACGCGACGCGGAAGATTTACGATCTGGGCCGCGGGCATGACACCCGCCCCTGGATGCTGACCGTCAGTTTCACGCATCCTCATGATCCCTATGTCGCCCGCCGCAAATTTTGGGATCTTTACGAAGATTGTGAGCACCTTCTCCCGCGCAATCCGGCTGTTCCCTACGACGAGCAAGATCCTCACTCCAAAAGGCTTCTCGACGCCAGCGACTGGCGCGCCTTCGACATCACCGAGGAGCATATCCGACGCTCGCGCCGGGCTTACTTCGCCAACGTCTCGTATATTGACGACAAGATCGGCGAAATTCTCAAAACGCTCGAAGAGACCCGTCAGAGCGAGAACACGATCGTCGTCTTCCTTTCCGATCATGGCGACATGCTCGGCGAGTTCGGCCTCTGGTTCAAGATGAGCTTCCGGGAGGGCTCCGCCCGCGTCCCCTTCATGATCGCTGCGCCGGATATGCCGGCAGGTCTGGTCGAAACGCCGGTCAGCACCATGGACGTCCTTCCTACTTTGGCGGAACTGGCCGAAATTGATCTCGGGGAGATTGCGCCATGGACGGATGGCGAGTCGGTCGTGCAGCTTTCCAGGGGCGTCGCTCGCGACACTCCCGTCCGTATCGAATATGCGGCGGAAGGCTCTTATGCGCCGATGGTTTGCCTGCGCGCCGATCGCTGGAAATACATCCATTGCGAAATCGATCCGCCGCAACTTTTCGATCTGCAGGCCGATCCTGACGAGGCGAACAATCTTGCCGACGATCCGGCCCATGCCGAAATCGCCGCGCAGTTCGCCGATAAGGTCGAGCGTTACTGGGATATGCAAGCGTTCGACGCGGCAGTGCGTGAAAGCCAGTCGCGCCGCCATATCGTGGATGACTCTCTGCGCAACGGCGCGTACTTCCCTTGGGATTTTCAGCCACTGCAGAAGGCATCCGAGCGCTACATGCGCAATCACATGGACCTCAACGTCCTGGAAGAAAACCAGCGCTATCCGAGAGGCGAGTGATAATGATCGATGCCCAGCCGAAAGCCAGTCACTTCATTGACGGCGAATATTGCGAAGACGAGACCGGCGCGCTGATCGAATGCGTCTTTGCCGCAACGGGTGAAGTCATCGCGCGACTGCATTCGGCCACGCCAGCCCTTATCGAAAAGGCCATGCAGTCGGCCGAGCGGGCCCAGAAAGCATGGGCCGCCCTCGCCCCTGTCGAGCGCGGCCGCGTTCTGCGACGCGTGGCCGACATTCTACGCGAGCGCAATCGAGAGCTGAGTGAACTCGAAACGCTGGATACCGGAAAGCCACTGCAGGAGACTCTTGTGGCCGATGCGGCATCGGGCGCGGAAGCGCTCGAATATTTCGCTGGGCTGGCCGCGACGATTACCGGCGAGACTGTGCCGCTGGGCAACGACTTCGTCTATACGCTGCGCGAGCCGCTAGGCGTATGTGTGGGTATCGGCGCCTGGAATTATCCAACGCAGATCGCCTGCTGGAAGGCCGCGCCCGCATTGGCCTGCGGTAACGCCATGGTTTTCAAACCGTCCGAGATGACGCCGCTTTGTGCTCTGAAACTGGCGGAAATTTTCATCGAGGCAGGCGCGCCTGCCGGACTTTTCAACGTGGTCCAGGGTTATGGCGATGTCGGCGCGGCCCTCGCGACCGACGCCAGAACCGACAAGGTGTCGCTCACCGGCTCGGTCCCGACCGGTCGCAAGGTTTATGCCGGAGCGGCGGAAGGTATTCGCCATGTGACGATGGAACTTGGCGGCAAATCTCCAATGATCGTCTTCGACGATGCCGATATTGAAAACGCCGTGAGTGCATCAATCAACGGCAATTTCTATTCGACCGGCCAGATTTGCTCGAACGGCACGCGTGTCTTCGTCCATCGCGACATCGAAACGGCCTTTATCGACCGGCTGATCGAGCGAACGAAGAACGCCCGGATCGGCGATCCTCGGGATGAAGCGACACAGCTCGGCCCCCTGATTTCCAGCGCCCAGCGCGACAAGGTACGTGACTATATCGCCAAGGCTACGGATGAGGGCGCCACACTTGCCTATGGCGGCGCCGTACCAGAAGGTTTCGACACCGGCTATTATATTGAGCCGACCATCTTCACCGGTGTGAACGACGAGATGACGATTGCCCGGGAGGAAGTGTTCGGTCCCGTCATGTCGATCCTGACCTTTGCCGATGAAGATGAAGTAATCGACCGCGCCAACGACACGCCGTTCGGGCTGGCCGCCGGCGTTTTTACGCGCGATCTTACGCGTGCCCATCGTGTGGTTCGCGCACTGGAAGCGGGTACATGCTGGATCAACACCTATAATCTGACGCCCGTCGAAGCGCCTTTCGGGGGCATGAAACAGTCCGGCGTCGGGCGAGAAAATTCCCGCGCCGCGATCGAGCATTATAGCCAGGTGAAATCCGTCTACGTCGCGATGGGCGACGTCGAGGCACCTTACTGAAACGACCACACGGGCAAGGGATAAGTCATTGCAAGCGGATTACGTGATCATTGGCGCCGGCTCGGCTGGTTCCGCCATGGCTTATCGTTTGAGCGAGAACGGCCAACATTCCGTGCTGGTGCTGGAAGCAGGCGGGTCGGATATGGGCCCTTTCATTCAGATGCCCGGCGCCCTGTCCTACCCTATGAATATGGCGCGCTACGATTGGGGTTATCGATCCGAACCGGAACCGCATCTTGGCGGGCGCCGGCTGGCGACCCCGCGCGGCAAGGTCGTCGGGGGCTCGTCTTCCATCAACGGCATGGTCTATGTGCGCGGCCATGCGATGGATTTCGACCATTGGGCCGAGAGCGGCGCGACCGGCTGGTCCTACGCCGATGTTCTTCCCTATTACAAAAGACTGGAGAACTGGCATTCCGGAGACCATGGCGGCGATGCCGAGTGGCGTGGCAAAGACGGGCCTCTCCACGTCAGCCGCGGGACACGCAAGAATCCGCTTTTCCATGCTTTTGTCGAGGCAGGACAGCAGGCCGGCTTCGAGGTTACGCCGGACTATAATGGCAAGAAGCAGGAAGGTTTCGGACCGATGGAGCAGACGGTCTGGAAAGGCCGGCGCTGGTCGACGGCCAATGCTTATCTTAAGCCTGCCCTCAAGCAAGCCAATTGCGGGCTGTTGCGCTGCTTCGTACGAAATATCGTTCTGGAGAATGGTCGCGCTACGGGCGTGGAAATCGAACGGCGCGGTCAGATCGAGACCGTCACTGCCAATCGCGAAGTGATCGTCGCGGCCTCCTCCATCAATTCGCCGAAACTTCTCATGCTTTCCGGCATAGGCCCGGCAGCGCATCTTGCGGAGCATGGCATCGACGTCGTGGCAGACCGTCCAGGCGTCGGCCAAAACCTGCAGGACCATCTGGAACTCTATATTCAGCAAGCCTGCACCAAGCCGATCACGCTCTACAAATACTGGAATCTCTTCGGAAAAGCGCTCGTCGGCGCCCAATGGTTGTTCACCAAGGGTGGGCCCGGCGCGTCGAACCAGTTCGAAAGCGCGGCCTTTCTGCGTTCGAAAGCCGGGGTCAAATATCCGGATATCCAATATCACTTCCTGCCGATCGCCGTTCGCTATGACGGACAGGCCGCAGCGGAGGGTCACGGCTTTCAGGCCCATGTCGGGCCTATGCGCTCGAACTCGCGCGGCGAGGTCACGCTACGCTCGCCAGACCCGAAGGACGCGCCACGCATTCTCTTCAACTACATGTCGCAGGAAGAAGACTGGGCCGATTTTCGGCACTGCATCCGCCTGACACGCGAAATCTTTGGCCAGAAAGCGTTCGACGAATATCGGGGCAAGGAAATCCAGCCGGGTGCCGGGGTCCAGTCGGATGAAGAACTGAATGATTTCATCCGAGAGCACGTCGAAAGCGCCTATCACCCCTGCGGGACCTGCCGCATGGGTCGGGCTGACGATCCTATGGCTGTGGTCGACCCGCAATGCCGCGTCATTGGTGTCGAAGGATTGCGGCTTGCCGACAGCTCTGTCTTTCCACGCATCACAAACGGAAACCTCAACGCGCCGTCCATCATGGTTGGCGAGAAGGCCTCCGACCACATACTTGGTAAGCCTCCCCTGCCCGTCGAAAATGTAGAGCCCTGGATCAATCCGGATTGGCAGACCTCCGACCGGTAAACGAGCCGGGCCCGCTACGCGTGTATGGCGTGGCCAAGCCTCTTGAGTGCCGCCTCGTGGAACGCTTCGCCAAGTGTGGGGTGGGCGTAGATCGTACCGGCAATGTCCTCCAGAACGGATCCCATTTCGATCGCCTGAGTGAAAGCGGCGGCAAGTTCGGAAATCTCCGCCCCAACGGCCTGCACACCGACGATGCGATGATCGTCCTTGCGTGAAAGAACGCGGACAAAACCTCCATCATCGGCCGCATCCAGGGTAAGTGCCCGTCCGCTGGCGCGAAATGGAAAGATGCTGATGGCTATCTCGTCGGACGCTTCTTGCGGACCCACGCCGACAGAGACGATTTCAGGATCCGTAAAGCAGACTGCGGGAATCGCCATCGGATCAAAAACACGGCGCTCGCCGGCGATAATCTCGGCAACGATTTCGCCCTGGGCCGATGCGCGATGAGCAAGCATCGGTTCGCCGGTCAGGTCGCCAATTGCCCAGACATTGCGAGTCGACGTCGCACATGTCGAATCGATCTTCACGAATGGCCCGTCCATCTCGATCGCCATCTCTTCAAGGCCCCAACCATCGGTCGCCGGTTTACGGCCGGCTGCGACAAGGACATGGTCGGCTGGCAGTTCGACCTCCTCACCACCCTGTTTCTGGACACGAAGGGCTTTTCCGGAATCTGTCATACCGAGGGCCTTTGCACCGAGATGCAATGTGACGTGATTTTCCTCAAGCCATTTTTCAATAGGCTTTATCAAATCATTGTCGTAACTCGGTAAAATACGATCCTGCATCTCAACAATCGTGACCTCTACCCCGAGCTTCCGCATTGCGATGCCGATCTCAAGGCCGATATAGCCGCCGCCGATCACGACCAGATCCTTTGGGATCTCATCCAGAGAGAGAGCCTCCGAGGACGATATGACTGGTCCACCAAAGGGCAGGTTCGGCAACTCCACGGGAACGGATCCGTTCGCGAGGATGACGTGCTCTGCGCTGATCTTTACGGTTTCGCCGTCGAGTTCGACCTGGCAGGTCTTCGCGTCGGAAAATGTCGCCCAGCCGCCGAGAACCTCTACACCGGCGCGCTTCAGAAGCGACGCCACACCGCTATTGAGCTTGTTCACGACGCCGTCTTTCCAATCGCGCCAGCCAGGCATTTCAAATGACGGCGCTTGAGAAAGTGAGATGCCATGCGTCGAAGCCTCGCTGCTGCGCGACATCTCAGCGAACAGGCTTGCCGTGTGGATCAGCGCCTTGGAGGGTATGCAACCGCGTATGAGGCAGGTTCCCCCGAGCCTCCGGCCTTCCACAAGTGTCGTCTCCAGGCCCAGTTGTCCGCAGCGGATGGCAGCGACATAGCCGCCGGGGCCACCGCCGACCACAAGAACCTTCGTTTCGACCGTCCTCATCATTCATTCTCCGCAAAGATCAGTGCAGGCGTTTCGATCAGGCGTTTCAACGCCTGAATGAAACGGGCCGCATCGTATCCGTCGACGATCCGGTGATCGAATGAGGATGAAACATTCATGATTTTCCGCACTTCAATCCGCCCATCGACGACCACGGGTCGCTCGACAATCTTGTTCGGACCGATGATGCCGACTTCCGGATGATTGATGACCGGTGTCGCAGAGATACCGCCGAGAGGTCCAAGGCTTGTGATTGTCAGTGTCGAACCGGATAACTCATCCCTGCTCGCACTGCCGTCGCGGGCAGCCTCCGCTATACGTTTGATCTCGCTGGCGCATTCCCATACGCCAAGGCTTTCGGCATGACGCACGACCGGAACGGACAGACCCCGTTCGGTTTGGGTCGCAATTCCGGCGTGAAGCGCTTCGTGAGCGTGGAAGATCTCCGCCTCATCATCATAGAGACCGTTCAGCATGGGAAAATCGGGGAGCAGGCGCGCCGTGGCGCGAATGAGAAACGGCAATATTGTCAGCTTTGGCTGGCCGTCCCGGCGCGACGCATTCATGTCGGCCCGCAGTTGCTCCAGTGCTGTGACGTCGAATTCCTCAACATAGCAGAAGTGGGGAATCTGGCGCTTCGACTGCTGCATCTTTTCCGCGATGCGCCTGCGCATTCCGACAATGCGGATTTCCTCGACACCGTCTCGCTTGAGAAGTCCGCCGGTGCGATCGCCGTCCGCACCACTGGCGATATAGGCCTCCAGATCGGCTTCCAGGATGCGCCCTGCGGGACCGGAGCCCGGAACGAACTGCAAGGCGATCCCCTGCTCATAGGCCCGCTTCCGGATTGCGGGCGAGGCCAACGGTTCGCTGGAAGACTTTTTCTGCTCTTGTTTCTCACCGCGCCGCATGGACGGCGACTGCCGCGAGGAGGTGCCCGACGACCCTCCAAAAGAAGGTCGCTCCGAGCGGGCGCGATCGCTTGGCGCCTTGCCCGAAGTGTCACCCGGTTTGTCTTCTGTATCAGCCGCCGAAGGCTCGTTCTTCGTCTCTGCATCGGCAGCTTTGCTCGTCTCTTCAGGGCGGTCTTCTTTCGGGGTGGCCGGCTCGTCCTTGACGTTTCCAGCGCCCTCGACTTCAAATTCGACCAGAACCGAACCGACGGAAAGCATGTCGCCGACCGCGCCGTTTAGCGCCAACACCTTCCCAGATACGGGTGATGAAATATCGACCGTGGCCTTGTCCGTCAGAACATCGACAAGCTGCTGGTCTTCCTCGACCTCGTCGCCGACGGACACGTACCATTCGCTGATCTCCGCTTCAGCGATACCTTCCCCGATATCTGGCAGCCGAAAAGCATATTTGCCCATTTCACACCTCCTGCGTGCGCTGAAGTGCATCGATGATACGTTTGGGACCCGGGAAGTAGTCCCACTCGAATGCATGCGGATAGGGCGTGTCCCACCCGGTGACGCGCTCGATTGGTGCCCGCAGATGATAGAAGCACCGCTCCTGAACCAGCGATGAGAGCTCACCACCAAAACCGGCAAAGCGCGACGCTTCGTGCACGATCACACAGCGGCCTGTCTTCTGGACGGATTCCACGATCGCATCGATATCGAGTGGTACCAGGCTGCGCAGGTCGAGAAGTTCGGCATCAATGCCGCATTCCTCAATGGCAGACAGAGCGACATGAACCATGGTGCCGTAAGCGAGGACGGTGACGGCCTCGCCTTCCCGGATCATACGCGCCTTGCCGAGGGGCACGCGGTAAATATCTTCGGGAACCTCGGCCAATGGATGGTTCTTCCAAGGCTTTACAGGATCGTCCGGCCGTCCTTCGAAGAGCCCATTATAGAGCCTCTTAGGCTCGAAGAAGATAACCGGATCATCCTCCTCGATCGCGGAAATAAGCAGCCCCTTGGCATCATAGGGGTTCGATGGAATGACGGATTTCAATCCGGTCACGTGGGTAAAAAGTGCTTCGGGACTCTGGCTGTGTGTCTGACCGCCGAAAATGCCGCCCCCATAGGGCACACGAACCGTGATTGGCGCCCAGAATTCGCCATTGGACCGGTAGCGCAAGCGGGCGGCCTCAGAGACGAGCTGATCGAAGGCTGGCAAGATGTAATCGGCGAACTGAATCTCGACGACGGGCCGCAATCCATAGGCGCCCATACCGATTGCCGTCGCGACGATGCCGCCCTCGGAGATCGGCGTATCGAAGCAGCGCGTCAGCCCGTGCTTTTCCTGCAATTTGTCGGTAACGCGGAAAACGCCGCCAAAATAGCCGACATCTTCGCCGAAGATCATGATGTCGGGATCTTCGCCCAGCTTCACATCGAGCGCCGAGTTCAGCGCCTGAACCATATTCATCGCGCTCATATTAGTACCCCGCCTCCCGACGCTGCTCGATCAGGCGCCAGTCCGGCTCCTTGAAGACCTGCTCGAACATCGCCTTGACGCTCGGCTTCGACTGGCCGAGCGTGCCGATGGCTTCCGCCTCGCGAAGGGCTTCGCGCACACGTTTCTCGCAATCGCTGTGAAGCGCCTCATAGGCATCCTCCGTCAGATCGCCTCGAACGATGAGATGCTGCTTGAGCCGGTCGATGGGGTCGCCGAGCGGAAAGGCCTCGGCCTCGTCTTTCGGGCGATAGCGTGTCGGGTCGTCGCTGGAGGAGTGAGCCGCCTGTCGATACGTCACCAGTTCGATCAGCGTCGCACCCTTATTGCCGAGCGCACGCTCACGAGCCCATTTCGTCGCGGCATGGATTGCAAGGAAATCGTTTCCATCGACCCGCAGGCCTGGAAGGCCATAGGCCAGCGCCTTCGCGGCAAAGGTCGTCCTGTCACCGCCCGCGATCCCCGAATAGCTGGAAATTGCCCATTGATTGTTGGTCACGCAAAGGATGACAGGGGCGCGGTAAACAGCCGCAAAGGTCAGCGCCTCGTGGACATTGCCTTCCGCAGTGGTGCCCTCGCCCACATAACCGATCGCGATACTGTCGTCATGTCGATAGGCCGATGCCATTGCCCACCCGACAGCATGACCAAGGCGGCTGCCAAGATTACCTGAAATCGAATAGAATCCGTATTCGCGGGCCGAATAGAGAACCGGCATCTGACGGCCCTCCAACGGATCCTTGGCATTGGAGAAGATCTGGTTGCAAAGAGCGACGATCGGGTAATCACGCGCCATCAGCCAACTTAGGAGCCGATAGGTGGGAAAGCACATATCGCGCTCGCCGAGGCATAGAGAATGAGCCGCGCCGATCGCCTCTTCACCAGAAGATTTCATGTAAAAGCTGGTCTTGCCCTGGCGGTTGGCGCGAAACAGGCGGTCATCGAAAATCCGCGTCAGGACCATTGCCTCCAGACCTTTCAGCAGGTGGTCCGCTGGCAGATCAGGTGCCCAGGGGCCGACAGCCTTGCCCTCATCGTCCAGCACACGAACAAGCCCATAGGGCATGTCCCGGAGTTCGGACTCGGGCGCAAGTGTGTCTGGGCAGCGCTGCTCGCCGGCATCTTGAAGCGGCAGGGCAGTGAAATCGGGTTCGCCGCCCGGGCGGCTCGCCGGCTCTGGAATATGGAGCGAAAGCTCCGGCCTGTTTTTCATGGTCCCTCCTCCCAAAGGTCATGACGACGATATCCCGTGACCGGGACAAAAACTGTCCTTATTATCGTCCTCCAAACCGAGAACAGAGCATGGTCATCCTCATATGAAAGCATATCGTAGCACACTCCTTCTCGATGCGACGGACATGCGCATTCTCGAAGCGCTACAAAAAGACTGCGCAGTCTCCATGGTAGATTTGGGAGAAATCGTCGGACTATCCAGCACGCCACTTTGGCGGCGTCTGAAAAAGCTGGAGAATGACGGCTATATTCGAGGACGCGTCGCCATTCTTGACCCGGAAAAGCTCGGTTTGGAAATCAATATATTCGCCAGCATCCGCCTTAATCAGCACGATGAGGAGACCCTTGAAGCGTTCGAACGCGCAGCGCTTGAAGAGGCTGAAATCATGGAATGTTATTCGATGAGCGGGGAGAGCGATTTTCTGCTCCGCGTCGTGGTCGAGAGCATCGCCTATTATGAGAAATATCTGAAACGCGTGCTGCTTCATCTACCCGGCGTGGCGGCGGTCAATTCCCATTTCACCTTGAAGCGGGTGAAGCAGACGACGCAATTGCCCTTGCGCCAGGACGCTGTGTGATCTGAGCGGTCGTCTGTGAAACGGACGGATCAGAGATATTGGTAGCGGCTTTCGAAAGTGATCGTCCCATCGGATTTCTTCAGCCAGAGCCGATCGTCCTCAGCATCGATGGAGACAGGCTGGCCCACGATCAAAGGGGCCAAGCCCCGATATTCGAAGCGGAGCGCGCCGGTCTTCAGACGTTCCGCGGCCGCGTTCATCAGCAAGGTCGCCTGGAGCGGCCCATGAACCACCAGTCCAGCGTAGCCTTCCTCTCTGGTGGCGTAGGGGTAATCATAGTGAATACGATGGCCGTTGAAGGTCAGGGCCGAATAGCGGAACAGCGTGACGGGATCGCCTGTGAACGCGTCGGCTGGTCCAGGCCCCTCACCGCCTTCGCCTTTCGCGACGGATGATTTGTGCAACGGCCTGTAAACGAGATCCTGACGCTCCTCGACGGCGAGACGATCGCCGACATGGTAGGCGTGCTCGACGCTGACGAAGACGAGCGGACCGCTTCGACCCCTCTTGGGCGTGATCTTCGCAATCCGAGAGGCCCTTACAACCCTGTCGTTCGCCGCAACCGGGCCGTGAAAGCTGAGCGCGCCGCCCGCCCACATCCGGTTTTCAAACGGCACCGGAGGCAGGAAGCCGCCCCGTTCCGGATGACCGTCAGGGCCGAGGGCGCCAAGTGGCGCGCTCGGGGGAGCCAGACACCAATGACCGCCAAGGGGTAAAGTATCCACCTGTTCCCCACGAAATAGCCAGGGGCCAAGCGTCGCACGAAACCGTTCGATCAGGCCGGGCGTAACAGTATCCTCCGCGACTTCTGAGCGGCCCACCCATCCGTTCAACACCTCCATATCGAGTTCCGAAAGTGCCATCATGAAAGGTCCTTAGCGCGTTGAACGATGCGCCTCGCGCGCGCGACCACGGGCGCGTCCACCATTGCTCCATCCACGCTTCGCGCGTCCTCCGTCCCCCCGCCGGCCAAAACACGTTCGGCCCAGGCGATGCTCTCGGCGTCCGGGCGGAAAGCACCACGGCTTGGTTCGATCTGCATGGGGTGTATGAGCAATTTGCCGCCGAAACCCATTTCACTTGCATGCGCGGCATCACGGCGCACCAGTTCTGCTTCTTTCGTCGACGTCGTGACGCCATCGAGCGGCGCAGGCCGCTCCGCAAGCCGGGCCGCCTGCACGATGCGGCTTCGTATCGGCAAAAGCGCGGTCTGGTTATGGGCGCACCCCATATCCTCCGCAAAGTCGATCGAACCGAAGGCCAATCGGTCTGAAAGACGGGCGATCGCGTCGATCTCGCTCAGGGCGTGTACCGTCTCGACAAGGGCAATGATCATCCTGCCCTCTCCCAACGTTTCACGCAGGGCTTCGACCGTGCGGGAATCTTCGGCTTTCGGTAATACAACGCCATCGAATCCCGCCTGGGCTGCAAAGGCAACATCATCCTCGTACCACTGCGTCGAGTGAGCGTTGACCCGAAGTAAAAATTGCCCGGAACGATGCTTCGAAACGGCGCCCTCCGGCAGACGACGCGCATCGGACTTTTTGTCCGGAGAAACGGCATCTTCCAAGTCCATAATGACCGTATCGGCGCCTGCGGCGAAGGCCTTCGCAAGCCGTTCCGGCCGCGTGGCGGGAACAAACAGCGGGAAGCTCAGATTGTTCAGTAACCTTGTCTCGTCGATCATGGTTTTTAGAAACTGCGCGGAAGGCCGAGTATATGTTCGGCGACATAGGATAAGATCAGATTGGTTGAAATCGGCGCGACCTGATAGAGGCGCGTTTCACGGAATTTCCTCTCCACGTCGTATTCTGCGGCAAAACCAAAACCTCCAAAGGTTTGAAGACAGGTATTCGCCGCTTCCCAGGATGCATCCGCCGCAAGAAGTTTTGCCATATTGGCCTGAGCGCCTGCGGACTCCATCGCATCGAATCTGCGGCAGGCCTCAAAGCGCATGAGATTGGCAGCCTCGACATTCACATAGGCGCGCGCCAAGGGGAACTGGATGCCCTGGTTCTGGCCGATTGAACGGCCGAAAACCTCACGGTCCGCGGCATAGTCTCTTGCCTTTTCCAGAAACCAGTATCCGTCGCCGATACATTCCGCGGCAATGAGCGTCCGCTCCGCATTCAGCCCGTCCAGGATGTAGCGGAACCCCCGCCCCTCTTCACCGATAAGGCTATCGGCAGGAATTTCCATCTCGTCGAAAAACAACTCATTGGTCTCGTGGCCAACCATGTTGGGGATCGGCTGAACCTTCATACCGTTTCCAAGAACCTGACCGATCTCGACGAGGAAGACGGAGAGCCCTTCCGATTTGCGTTTGACGTCAGCAAGCGGCGTGGTGCGCGCCAAGAGGATCATGAGGTCGGAATGCTGGATCCGGCTGATCCAGACCTTCTGTCCGTTGACGACATATTTGTCGCCCTTTCTGTTGGCTGTCGTCTTTAGTTTTGTTGTGTCGGTGCCGGTCGTCGGCTCGGTGACAGCCATCGACTGCAGACGCAATTCTCCGCTGGCGATCTTCGGCAGATAGGTCTTTTTCTGGGCTTCCGAACCGTGCCGCAGCAAGGTGCCCATATTGTACATCTGACCGTGGCAATGACCGGCATTGCCGCCAGCCCGATTGATTTCCTCCATCACGATGGACGCTTCCGTGAGGCCCAGCCCCGAGCCCCCGTATTCTTCCGGGATCATGGCGGCGAGCCAACCAGCTTTCGTCAGCGCTTCGATGAACTCCTCGGGATAGCTGCCTTCCGCTCCGTGTCGGCGGTGGTATTCGGCGGGAAACTCCGAGCAAAGCGCGCGCAAGGCATCGCGCAGATCGTCATGCTGTTGTGGCGCACTGGTTTGCACAAAGGTCTCCCTGATGTCGGTTTCCTCCCTTTACCCCGAAGGGTGTCAGGGCTTGTGTCTTTTCGGTGGAAAGGTGCAAGTGACTGAGCCATGTTTCAAATGCATTATGGCTATATCAGAGATAGAAAATAAGCATCGATGGATTTTCGGCAGCTTCGTAACTTCGTCCAGATCGTCGAACTCAACAGCATTACCGCGGCAGCCGAACGGCTGAACATCGCCCAACCAGCCCTTAGCCGACAGGTGAAAGCTCTCGAAAGCGAACTGAATGTCCGACTGCTGCGGCGGCACGGGCGTGGCGTGATGCCGACGGAGGAGGGTCTGCGTCTGGCAGGCCGCGCCCGAAACATCATCGAGGATGTCGATGAACTGGCTGGAGATATCTCCGGCGGCCAGAAGACATTGAGCGGCATGTTGACGCTGGGCCTTCCGCCCACCGTCTCCGCCGTCCTTGCTTATCATTTGATCGAGCGGACCCTTCAGGATTATCCGGACGTGAAACTCAGGATCGTGTCGGGTTTCAGCGGCCATATACAAGACTGGCTTCTGCGGGGCACAATCGATCTTGGGGTCGCGTATGAGGGCCAGAAATCGCCTTCCATCAAGTCGCAGCCCATCATCCGCGAGCGGCTTTTCATGATCCAGTCTGCATCCGGCGCAAAGGAGCAGGCGGAAACGCCGATCAGCGTGCAAGAGGCCCTCGCCCAGCCCTTGATCCTTCCCAATCCTGAGCACGGCTTGCGGGGGCGGATCGACACGATCGCCAGGCAACAGGGCATCGAACTCAACGTCGTTCTGGAGATCGATATCCTTCCCACCATGCTGGCCTTTGTCGAGCGGGGGCTCGGCGGAACGATATTGCCGCTCGTCAGCGTGATCGACGAGATTCGTGCGGGCCGGCTGGTTGCACGGCCGATTGTCGAGCAGCCCATCGATCGAACACTGGTTCTGATGACCCCACTCAATCGCCCCGCCTCACGCCTGACGAACAGCTTTGCCGAGTTTCTCATTGTCGAAGTCCACGGCATTGCGACATCCGGAGAGTGGCCAGCCACAACGCTTTGAACCATGCCGGAAGAGCATGACTGAAATGGTCATTTGGCCTTGGAGGCATTGCAACTCCTCGTCTAAAAAACGGTTCGAACGAGCAAACAGGAGATCCCATGGCCAGCCGCCCTCTCGAAGGCATTCTCGTCATCTCCATCGAACAGGCTGTGGCTGCTCCATACTGCACCTCGCGCCTTGCCGATGCGGGGGCGCGCGTCATCAAGGTCGAAAGACCGGAAGGCGACTTTGCCCGCGGCTATGACCGTGCAGCCGGTGGCGAGAGCAGTTATTTCGTCTGGTTGAACAGGGGAAAGGAATCGCTCGCTCTCGATTTGAACGAGGAACAGGACCGAAATCTCCTGCAAACCATCGCGGACAGCGCCGACGTTCTGGTTCAAAATCTCAAACCCGGCACGCTGGAGCGCAAGGGTCTCGGAACCGCCAGACTTCGTGAAAGCAACCCGAAGCTGATCACCTGCTCGATCAGCGGCTATGGCGAGACCGGCCCCTATGCGGAACGCAAAGCCTACGACCTCCTCATCCAGGCGGAATCGGGCCTGTGCAGCATTACCGGCGGACCTGAAGAGCCAGCCCGCGTCGGTATCTCCATGGTCGACATAGCCACCGGCGCGGCCGCGCACGCCGCGATACTGGAATCGCTTATTGCGCGCGGCAGAACCGGCCATGGCACCGATATTCGCATTTCGATGTTTGATGTCATTGCGGAATGGCTGAGCGTCCCCTTTCTGCACGCAGCCTCCGGCACAAGCCCGAAGCGCATCGGCCTGGCCCACCCCTCCATCTCGCCTTACGGAGTCTTCACCACCGCGGACGACCAGCAGATATTGATATCCATTCAGAACGACCGGGAGTGGGCAGCGCTGGCACGGGATGTCATGAAGCGACCCGAACTTATCGAAGACCCGCTCTTTGCGACAAACAACGCGCGGGTCGCAAACAGGCCCAATGTCGATGGGGCTGTACAGGCTGCCATCGGTGACCGAAACGCCGGCGAAATCGCCGAAACTCTCCTGACGGCGAATATCGCCTTCGCCGGTGTCAACGATATGGATGCACTTCTGAATCACCCGCATCTTTCGACAGCGACGGTTCAGACTCCAGACGGTGCGAATGTGCGACTACCGGCGCCCGCGGCGATTTTCGAAGGTGATCGGCGTATGGAAGAGGCCCGGTGTCCGTCTGTCGGAGAAAACAGCGCAGCGATCCGCGAGGAATTTTCAGCGCGGTGATTGCAATCCCGGCTTGATGTTCATGCTTGTCTTTCCCAGAAGAAAGAGAGGCATATTCGGAGAGGCGGGCCATGCAGAAACTCGATTCGATGATCGACCAGGGAACGGGACGAACTGTTGCCGATCTGGTCTTGAAGAATGCTCGCTTCTTCGACCTGGTGACCGGTTCGCTTGTCACCTCGGATATCGCGATTTGCGGCGATCGTATCGTCGGCACGTGCGAAACCTATCATGGCAAGGAAGAAATCGACCTGGCCGGCAAAATCGTTGTCCCCGGCTTTATTGACACCCATCTTCACATCGAATCGTCTCTCGTTACACCGCACGAGTTTGATCGCTGCGTCCTGCCACATGGCGTGACCACCGCCATCTGCGATCCCCACGAGATCGCGAACGTTCTGGGTTCAGAAGGAATCGCCTTCTTTCTTGAATCCTCGCTTCAGACGATCATGGACATTCGCGTTCAACTTTCATCCTGCGTCCCCTCAAGTCACCTCGAAACCTCCGGCGCCGACCTGCCGGTCGAAAAGCTCCTGCCCTTCCGCAATCATCCCAATGTCATCGGATTGGCGGAATTCATGAACTTTCCAGGTGTGCTCAATAAGGAACCTGTGGCGCTGGCCAAGCTTGAGGCCTTTCAGGGCAGTCACATCGACGGGCACGCCCCCCTTCTGTCGGGCAAGGATTTGAACGGATATCTTGCTGCGGAAATCCGCACGGATCACGAGTGCACGACAGCCGCCGAGGCTCTCGAGAAGATCCGCAAGGGAATGCACATTCTGGTGCGCGAAGGGTCCGTCTCCAAGGATCTGGAAGCGCTTTTTCCGGTCATGACCGAAAGGCTTTCGCCCTACATTGCGCTTTGCACCGACGACCGCAATCCGCTCGACATCGCCGAGCAGGGTCATCTCGATTACATGATCCGAACCGCCATCGCGGCCGGGATCGAACCCCTGGTCGCCTATAGGGCAGCCTCAATATCCGCCGCTCGTGCTTTTGGCCTTCGCGACCGCGGCCTCGTTGCGCCGGGCTGGCGAGCCGATCTCAACGTCATCGACACGCTCGAGGACTGCAATGTCGAGATGGTGTTTTCAGGCGGTCGCCTCGTGACGCCGGCACTGTTTGCTAGCCGCAAGCCGGTTGAGCCGGTCGGACTCGATAGCGTTCACGCCCCGGAACTGTCGGCCGCGGACCTTTCGATTGCCGGCTCAAGCGAGGAAATACCGGTTCTCGGAATTCTGCCCGGCAAGATCATTACCGAGCATCGTCGGTATCGCCTGCCGGTCAAAGGCAACCAGGCGAGCGTCGATCTTCAGAACGATATCGTGAAGGTGGCTGTCGTCGAACGACATGGCAAGAACGGCAATATCGGCAAGGGGTTCGTACAGGGGTTCGGGCTGAAGAAAGGCGCAATCGCATCCACGGTCGGCCATGACAGCCACAATCTCTGCGTGGTTGGTGTATCCGACGAGGACATGGCCATTGCCGCGAACCGCCTGCGCGAGCTGAAAGGCGGCTTTGTGGTGGTGGAAGGCGGAGACGTCAAAGCCGAGATCGCTCTGCCTGTCGCTGGTCTTATGAGCCTCGAACCCTATGAGGAGGTCCGTGAGACTTTGAGAGACCTTCGGAAGGCGGCCCTTGCGCTCGGTTCGACATTGGAAGAGCCGTTCCTGCAGCTGGCGTTCCTGCCTCTCCCTGTCATACCCCATCTCAAGATTTCCGATATGGGCCTGATCGATGTCGACCGGTTTGAATTGATCTCCTACCAATCAGGCAGAGACGTTCTCTGGCCGAGATGATCTCAGGCGCTGGGTGGCTCCTGGTCGGAGACGAGCCGGAGGCCGAGGTGAGCGGGCGGCGTCCCCACAGCGCACCCCCCTCGGGCGGGATCACGCTCCAGAAATGGAATAACAGCGATATGCTCGCCCCCAACGAGGAAGGCGGCGCAGTGCTCTGGATCCACATCACTGGAATAGCAATCCTGTGTCCACTCCCAGACGGAGCCATCGAGATCGCCGATTCCCTCCGCCGAGACCGAGAACGAACCGGCCCGTTTCAAGCTCCGGCTTTTCTGTTTCTCGATGAGATAGGCCGAAGCCCAGCTTAACTCCGGAGCATCGAAAATGGGCTCCGCCTCTTTCTTCACTACGCCCTTGGCCATCGTCGTCCATTCCGCGCTTGTCGGAAGTCGGAAAGGGTGGCCGGTCTTCTGACTGACCCATCGGACATATTGTCTTGCGTCGGTATGGTTGAGGCCGGTTGCGGGCAAATGCTCCGGATCGACGCCATTGCGAGGGCGGATATCGAAGCCGCATCCCCGATCTTCATAGCAACGGTTCCATTCTGCGACGGACAACTCGAGCTGTTGCACCCAAACTGTCCTGTGATCGCCATCCTCATCGATCGAAACCGGCAATGTCCTCGGCATCGCCGAAAGGTCGGGGCGCTCGAAGGCGATCGCAGAAAGCGCGAAGGCCCCCGCCGCCGCGATCAGTCCGGCCAGCCCCAGAGCGACCAGCGAACCTTTGAGCGACAAGGCGGGAGCCTTCATTTCATCCTCCTGCGGCGGTCAGGTTTCGGAGGTACGAGGGGCGACGACCTGTTCCATCAGGTTGTTGTCCCACTCGCCATCGACCACGAAGTGAGCCGTCGCTCCAAGCAGGGCGGCCTCGATCAGGTTGTGATTGACGTAAGCGTAAACACCGGGCTGCTTGAACGTATACATCGCAGCACCGGCGCTGCCGCCACGAATGAACCATGTTTCGAGGCCGGTCTGGGGCGCATCGGTGAAGGAACCGCTCTCCCAGACATAGTCACCGTGACCACCGATCAGGTGCGGCCGCGAGTCGCGGTTTGCCTGATTGTGGATCATCAAAACCGTCTTGCCGACTTCCGAGCGGAGGGCTTTGCCTCCGGTCAGTGCTCCGACCGCGCCGTTGAAGACCACGTGAGTGGGAGTCAATGTCCGCATCGCGTCGAGCGATTCAGCGTAATCGTCTCCGGCATTGTCGTAGGTCTTGTATGTGCCGTCAGCATCCTTCGGCAGATAGTAATCTTGCTCGCCAATATAGGCGATTTCGTCGTAGCGGAGCGGATTGCCGTCGCGGTCCTTCAGTCCGTCGCGCGGTAAAACCATGATCGCGCCATTCATGCCGTGGCACACGTGATAGGGGATCATCGCCCCGCCGGGCGCGCAGTGATAGGTGAAGAGCCCGGCCTTGGTCGCCTTGAAACGAAGAACCGTTTCCTCACCCGGGTAGATGTGCGTCAGTCCACCGCCGCCCAGCGCTCCCGTCGAAGCGTGGAAATCGATATTATGCTCCAATTGGTTGGTGGAAGGGCTGCGCAGCGTCAGCTCCACATAATCGTCCTGGTGGACGATGATAAGCGGCCCGGGCACCGAACCATTATAAGTCATGGCCCAGATCGAGGCGCCGGTATCTTCGTCGATCACCGTCAGTCGTTCCTCGACGGTCATCTCGATCTCGACGATCTTGGGCGATCCGGAAGCAACCTGCTCGTGCTTCGGAGCGAATGGCGGCTGCACCAGTTCCAGTTTAACGCGTTCATAGCCGCTGAGATCGGCCGGAGCTGCCTTGGCGATCTGCTCAGCCTGCACTCGGGTGACCTTGGTGTCGGGACTCATGGCCATTGCCGGACGGGCGGGACGCGCCAGCGGCGCTGCTGCAGCCATCGATCCGGTCAGTGTGGCCGCACCGGCGAGTGCGGTTCCGAGCAGAACGGAGCGACGTGTCGCAGATATTTTCAGGTCTTCTGTCAGTTTGGTCATTTCAGTTCCCCTTTTAATCGAGCTTGAAGGCTCGGCTTGAAACCGAACTCAGAGGTTGGAAAGCTGTTCTTCGAGGCGTTTTTTCGCGTTGCGCGGCAGGCGATGCTCGAGAAAGCCTTCGGGCGCCTGGGCCTCTTCACCGACGGCGATCGTCATCACCATGCCCATGGCGAAATGCGGATTGCACTTCACGACGTAGACGCCGGGGACCTCTGGTGTGATATCAACCTCCTGGTTGATCTTGCCGACGAAGGGCTCTGCACCCTCGGGTATCATTTCGTCGACGGACTGGGCATTGTGGCTCTTGTCGGTCGCGATGAATTTCACGGTATCGCCTGGCGCGATCTGAATGAAGGAAGGCTCGAAAACCATCGTTCCTTCCTCGCCCCTGTTCAGCATCTGCACCTCAAAGGTTTCTGCCCAGGCGCTGCCTGAGAGAACGGTCGCGATTGCAAGCGCTGCACTGATCCTGGCGAACATCTCCGGTTCCTTTCTCCGTTGGAATTTCGCTGACCCGCTTGTAGGTGGGTTCGCCAGAAGGCAATTTGCGCTAAGACAAACTTTGCTCGAGTTTATACGACCATCGTCGTATAGGTGCTGAGGAATGGAATTAAAGGATAGATGTAGGTTGCTGAAAAAACTGGATGAAAGCCTGCTTTCTGATCTTCCACCATTTTCGCAGCTCGATGGGTCTCAGATCCGTGAGATACTCGATCTCGCGAAAACAAAGCGCTTCGAAGAGAATGTGACCGTGTTCGAAGAAGGGGCCGAGGCAGAACGCTTCTACCTGCTTCTCGATGGCACTGTGCGTGCTTTGCACGTCACCCCGGAAGGCGAGCATGTCACGGCTCTTCACGTCCCAGCCGGTCAGCTCTTCGGCTTCGCCGCCGCCTTTGGACGTTCGACCTATCCCGCCACGGTGGAGACGGCCGCCGAAGCCGTCACATTATGGTGGCCCATGTCGCTCTGGCCCCAATTTGTCGCGCGCTATCCCGGTTTTGCAACCGAGAGCTACCGTACGATCGGACAGCGACTCAACGAGATGCAGACGCGGGTGGTCGAACTTTCCGTTTTGCATGTCGAACAGCGCGTTGCGCGGACACTCTTACGACTCATTCAACAGAGTGGCCGACAGGAAGATGGTGGGATCGTCATCGATTTTCCCATCACCCGCCGTGATCTGTCGGACATGACGGGCACGACCCTGCATACGGTCAGCCGGTTGCTGAGCGGATGGGAGAAAAAGGGCGTCGTGCAAAGTGAGCGCAAGCACATTACAGTGTGCAAACCAGAAAGGCTTCACGCGTTAAGTGAGGGCCGTCCAGTCTAGGGCCGCTTGGCTGCGCCGATCGAGGGCAATCCGCCCGCCAATTCAAAACGGCTACTGAGTTGAGAACCCGCCCTGTAGCTCCATCGCATACGTCATGATGCGAGTGAGCGCTTCTGTTCAATCATCCGAAAATGCCGCGGCCCGTTGCGCTCGATCACACCCTCCCGCGTGAGCTGCGAAATGGCCCTGCTTACGCTTTCAGGCGTCGTATCGAGATAATGGGCGATATCGTCTCGCGACATGCTGAGGGTAATAGACCGCTTGCCGGAACGCTGTTCAATCTGTTCCAGAAACCGAAGCATACGGTCCCTCACCTTTCCGATACGCGCTTCGATCAAGCGTTGCTGATCATAAGCGGCCTGCGCCGAGAGCTCTTCGATTACCGCGCAAAACATCGATCCTGAGCGATCAGGAAGATGGGCGACGGTCTTGAGATCGAGAATGCAGAAGGTCGTTGGTTCCAGGGCCGAGACGATGGCGGATCGAAAAAGCGTATTGGTAACAACAGGCTCGCCCGGGAAGAGAAAGCCAGCGACACCCGGTTCACCCGCTTCGTTCGAGACCTCAACTTTGAGTAGTCCATTCCGAATCATGACGAAGCTGGATGACGCACAGTGAGGCGGCACCACCTGGCCGCGTTCGTAGTGAATCGAAGAGATCTGGCCGGAGAACGGCCCGACCTCACCATGCGTGGTCATCCCGAGCCGGCGTAACAGGCATCCCGTGCAAAGCGGACGATCAGAGCGAATAGCGAGTGTCATGATGCTCGCCTCCTTTCGGCTTTTTCTACGTCCGAAATTTCTCTCTGAAACTGATGCATATCAAAAACCGGGAGCGAAATTCTGAAAGTTTCTCCCCGCAATCGAGGGAGATGATAATGCCACTGCAAGTTGATCCCGGTTTGGAGAAGGCCCCGTCGCGAGGCAATGAGACCCTCGCTTTCCTTTTTCTGTCTCTGGTGCTCTTCCCGCTCCTGTCGATCGTTCTGGTCGGCGGATTCGGCTTCGTCATCTGGATGGAGCACCTCATGTTCGGCCCTCCCGGAAGCTGATCATGGAAACCCAACTGTCACCCCGGGCAAAGTCAGGTCACGCTGCCGCGATGGCAGCAAGGCGAGTCGGCCTGATGCCATGGACCGATCCAGCGACAATGCTGGAGCGTTGCACCGCCTGTGGCGACTGCATCTCGGCCTGCCCACAGGCAATCATACATGGCGGGCGCGGCGGCTATCCTTTCGTTCGGTTTGACCGAGAATGCACCTTCTGCGGCGCATGCGCAGAGGCTTGCCCCGAGGGCGTATTCGACCTTTCGCAGCCCGCCGCCTGGCAGGCGAAAGCCCACATTCTACCGTCCTGTCTGGAAGCATCGGCCATAACCTGCCGCGCTTGCGACGATGCATGTCCGCAAGCTGCGATCATGGCGCGGCCTCAGCTGGGCGGCGCCACCAGGATTGAAGTGGATTTCGACGTCTGCACCGGTTGCGGTGCGTGCGTCGCGATTTGCCCGGTCAAAGCAATAGAGGTCGTCGACCATGGCTGAACATCACCTTTCGAGTCTCGTCGTCCACGCCCTCCCCGCCCAACTCGATGCTGTCGCCCGGCAAGTCGAGGATGAAGGCTTCGAAATTCATGGTCGGAGCGAGACCGGCAAGCTGGTGGTCACATGCGAGGCCGACCATCAGCGTGCCATGAGCGACGCCATCACCCGTATCCAGCTCTTGCCCGGCGTCGTCGCTGCAACGCTGGTCTTTCATCATGTCGAACCCGACAGCTCTATCGAAGAGGCAATCCAATGACCCTGTCACGAAGAGACGTTCTCAAGAGCCAGGCGATTGCCGCCGCAAGCCTTGCGGCCGGCATATCAACGCCCGCGCTCGCTCAAAACATTGCCACCCAGCGCGAACACACCGAGCTGGAATGGTCCAAAGCGCCGTGCCGTTTCTGTGGAACTGGCTGTTCCGTCATGGTTGCCACCCGCAAGGGTCGCGTCGTCGCAACCCATGGCGATGCCGAAGCAGAGGTCAATCGCGGACTGAACTGCGTCAAAGGCTACTTTCTATCCAAGATCATGTACGGCGCCGACCGATTGACAAAACCGCTGCTGCGCAAGCGTGACGGTGTCTTCCACAAGGACGGCGAGTTCGAAGAGATCGGCTGGGATGAAGCCTTCGATATCATGGCCGAGAAGTTCAAGAAGACCCTCCGTGAGAAGGGTCCGAAGGGCGTCGGTATGTTCGGTTCCGGCCAGTGGACTGTCTGGGAAGGCTATGCAGCCTCCAAACTTTACAAAGCCGGGTTCCGCTCGAACAATATCGACCCCAACGCACGCCATTGCATGGCCAGCGCCGTGGCCGGCTTCATCCGGACCTTCGGCATAGACGAACCAATGGGCTGCTACGACGATTTCGAGCATGCCGACGCGTTCGTGCTGTGGGGTTCGAACATGGCGGAGATGCATCCGATCCTTTGGACGCGCCTTGCCGACCGAAGGCTTTCCGCTCCCCACGTCAAAGTGGCGGTTCTCTCCACCTACCAACATCGTTGTTACGATCTGGCCGATCTGAAACTGACCTTCACGCCTCAGTCCGACCTGGCCATTCTGAATGCTATCGCCCGGCACATTATCAAGACGGGCCGCGTCAACCAGGACTTCGTCGACAAGCACACCACCTTCAAGCGCGGCAATACCGATATCGGGTACGGACTGCGACCGGAGCATCCGCTGGAGCAATCCGCAAAGAATGCCTCGGCTGCCGGTGGCTTCGAAGACATGACGCTGGAGGAGTATGAGGCATTTCTCGAAGAGTACACTTTCGAGCGTGCCAGCGAGATCTCCGGCGTACCCGAAGACCGTCTCGAGGCCCTCGCGGAACTTTACGCGGACCCCGACACAAAGGTCATGTCGCTCTGGACGATGGGCGTCAACCAGCACACGCGCGGCGTCTGGGTCAACAATCTGATCTATAACATCCATCTTCTGACCGGAAAGATTGCCGAGCCGGGCAACTCTCCCTTTTCGCTGACCGGCCAGCCCTCCGCCTGTGGAACGGCCAGAGAGGTCGGCACTTTCGCCCACCGCCTGCCCGCCGACCTCGTGGTCGCCAATCCCGAGCACCGCAAGACGGCTGAAAAGATATGGAAGCTGCCGGAAGGCACCGTTCCGGAATGGGTCGGAGCCCATGCAGTCTTGCAAAACCGCATGCTCAAGGACGGTGAGATCAACGCTTACTGGATTCAGGTCAACAACAACCTCCAGGCGGCACCGAACATGCTTGAGGAGACCTATCCGGGCTATCGCAATCCGGACAATTTCATCGTGGTCTCCGATGCCTATCCGACGGTCACGGCGCAGGCTGCCGATCTCATCTTGCCGACGGCCATGTGGGTGGAAAAGGAAGGCGCCTATGGCAATGCCGAGCGGCGCACGCAGTTCTGGCATGAGCTGGTTTCTGCCCCCGGCGAAGCCACCTCGGACCTCTGGCAACTGATGGAGTTCTCCAAGCGCTTCACCACCGATGAAGTCTGGCCCGAAGACATTCTGGCGGCCGCACCAGATTACCGCGGCAAGACGCTTTTCGAGGTCTTGTTCGCAAATGACCAGGTCAATGCCTACCCGCTCTCGGAAACGAAAGAGCATCCCAATCACGAGAGCGATCACTTCGGCTTCTACGTGCAGAAAGGCCTCTTCGAAGAATATGCTCGGTTCGGGCGCGGCCACGGTCACGATCTGGCGGACTTCGACCGCTATCACGAGGCCCGTGGACTGCGGTGGCCGGTCGTCGACGGCAAGGAGACCAGATGGCGCTATCGCGAGGGTTATGATCCCTATGTGACGGCCGGAAAGGGTGTCGAATTTTATGGCAAGCCCGATGGCCGCGCCAATATCTTCGCCCTGCCCTACGAGCCGCCTGCCGAAAGCCCCGACGATGAATTTCCATTCTGGCTGGTGACAGGCCGCGTTCTCGAGCACTGGCATTCCGGCTCGATGACGGACCGGGTTCCCGAACTTCACAAGGCCTTTCCCAACGCCATGGTCTACATGCACCCCGAAGATGCGGCGGAGCTTGGCCTGCACCGTGGCAGTACCATTCGTATCTCTTCGCGGCGGGGCGACATGATGAGCCGGGTTGAAACACGAGGCCGAAATCGCGTGCCTCGCGGCCTGGTCTTCGTGCCATGGTTCGATGCCCATCAGCTCATCAACAAACTCACGCTCGACGCAACCGATCCGATCTCGAAGCAGACGGATTTCAAGAAGTGCGCATGCAAGGTGGAGGCAGTCTGATGCGAAACCTGATCCTGAAAGCCTTCGCGGTCCTTCTCCTGACCGCCGGCGTCGCCATGGCGCAGTCCACGATTTCGACATTGCGGCCTACGCCACCGACGGAAGACGAGGCGCCGCCGCCCATGCGGCCGATCACCGACACGAATATTCGTGAGCCGCGCAACTATCCGGAGCAGCCGCCGCTCATTCCTCACGACATCGAAAATTACGAAGTGAGCGCCAACTTCAACAAATGCCTTTCGTGTCATGCTCGGGCCGCGACCGGCCAAAGCCAGGCGCCGATGGTCTCCGTTACGCACTATATCGACCGGCACGGCCAGGTCTTGGCACAGGTGTCGCCGCGGCGCTTCTTCTGTACCCAGTGTCATGTGCCACAGCGTCCCGATGAACCTTCCGTGGCCAACACATTCATCGATGTCGACACCCTCCTAACCATGCCAGACGAGTGAGGCCGGTCCGATGTGGCAACTCATCAAGAATGTCTGGGCGGCGATCCGCCGCCCCAGTGTCCACTATTCACTGGGCTTTTTGACGCTCGGCGGCTTCATCTGCGGCATCATCTTCTGGGGCGGCTTCAACACGGCGCTTGAGGTGACCAATACCGAGCAGTTTTGCACGGGCTGTCACGAGATGCGAAGCAATGTGTATGCCGATCTCCAGCAGACGGTCCACTTCACCAATGCCTCGGGCGTCCGGGCGAAGTGCTCCGATTGTCACGTTCCACATGAGTGGACCGAGAAGATCGCCCGCAAGATCGCGGCCTCCAAGGAGGTCTATGGCTGGCTCTTCGGCACCATCAACACGCGGGAGAAATTCGAGGAGAAAAGGCTGGAAATGGCCCAGCGCGAATGGGCCCGGTTCGAAGCCAATGACAGCCTCGAATGCCGAAACTGCCACTCCTTTACCGCGATGGATTTCTCGCAGCAAAGTCCGCGTGCAGCCGATGCGCATGACCGCATCCTCGGCGCGGGAGAAGCGACGTGCATCGATTGCCATAAGGGTATCGCCCACACACTCCCACGGATGTCACCCGGTGAGAACGCGGCGCATCACGGCAGCGGAACGGTGAAAAGTGTTGCGAGCCTGCGCAGCTATGTCGGCGATCTCGCGCTTGAATAAACGTCCGGAACACATCGGTTCTCGATAAGGCGGCCAGCGTGCCGCCTTATTTTTGCGATGGACCGATGAAGGCGTCAGATGTTCCGCGGTCTAATCATGGAAAAACAAGGCGACGGAGGGCCAAAAAGACGGCGGAACAAAGACCGATCGGTTGAACTCTTTGCTTGGAAACGTATTGTTCCGGGGACTGCAGAGGGTTTTTGAAGGGAGCGCGCCGCATGACAGAGTTTAACTACCCTGTCGTGGCCGTCGGCGCATCGGCCGGCGGTATCGAAGCGCTGAAAGCATTTGTCTCCGCCATCCCCGCCGAAACGAAGGCCGCATTCGTCATCCTCCAGCACCTTGCGCCCGATCATGACAGCCAGCTGACGAACATACTTGCGCGCTCTGCCGCCCTGCCCGCCCTTGAGGCAGAGAAGGACATGCCGCTGCAAAAGGGGCATATCTACGTTCTTCCCCCGGACCGTTATCTCCGCATCGTCGATCATGGCCTCTTCACTGAACCACCGACGGAGCCACGCGGCCTGCGCATGCCCATCGACCATTTTATGAGGTCTTTGGCGGAGACCGTGGGGCCGAACGCCATCGGAGTGGTTCTCTCGGGCACCGGCACCGATGGCTCTCTCGGGCTGCGCGCCATCAAGGGCGCCGGCGGCCTGACCTTCGTCCAGTCACCCGAAACCGCGCTCTATGACGGCATGCCCAAAGCCGCCATTCAGATCGGCGCGGCGGACAGAATCGGATCGATCGAGGAAATCTGCGAAGGGCTTCGAAGTCATACGGATCGGACTGCCGAACCAGAGGACGGCGAGTTTTCCCGCAAGCAGATCAACGGCATCATCACATTCCTGAAAGCCAGGACCGGACATGATTTCGGCGCCTACAAGATCGGAACGCTCGATCGGCGTATCCGCCGCCGGATGAGCCTGCTTCGTTTTGAGAGCGTTCGCCAGTATAATGATTATATCCGCAGCACGCCGAACGAAGCCCGTCAGCTTTTCGACGATCTGCTGATCAATGTGACCTGCTTCTTTCGCGATGAGGAAGTCTGGAACCCACTGGTCGAGAAGGTCCTCGACAAATTTCTCTCCGAAGAGCATCGCACGCCGATCCGTATATGGGTGCCAGCCTGCTCGACGGGGGAGGAAGCCTATTCGCTGGCCATCTTGCTGGAAGAGCGACGCAGGGCGCTCAAGGTCGATGTCGAGTACCAGATTTTTGCCTCCGATCTTGATGCCGAGGCGGTCTCGTTCGGGCGGGAAGCTCTTTACCCCGCCAGTATTGAAAGCGATGTCAGTGCCGAGCGACTTGAGCGCTTCTTCCGCCAGGAGGCGAGCAGCTACCGCCTCGACAAGCGCATCCGAGAAAAGGTCGTCTTCGCAACACAAAATCTCTTGGGCGATCCGCCGTTCTCCCGGCTGGACCTGATCAGTTGCCGAAATCTGCTGATCTATCTTGATCCGAGCTATCAAGCCCGTCTGATCGATGTTTTCCACTTCGCGTTGAAGGAAAACGGGTTTCTCTTCCTTGGTACGTCGGAGTCCCCCGGCTCCCGCTCGGACAAGTTTCGGTCGATCGATTCAAAGGCCCATATCTGGCAACGCCTGCCAGGTCAGAGCCTCAACAGCCTTCAGCTTTCGGGCGGTAGTGCTCGGTCGGAATTCGCGAATAACGGCCGTGCTCCTCGCCCGGCCCGCTCTCGTTCGAATGATCTTGGCAATCTTGTACGCCAGGCAATCCTTGAGCGCTTCGGACCGGCGGCTGTCGCAATCTCTACGGAAGGCCAAATATCCTATTATCACGGGCCTATCAGACGGTTCATTGAAACACCCGAGGGCGAACCCACCAGCAACCTTTTCGAGCTGCTCGCTCCTCCCCTTCGGGTTCGGGTACGCGAAGCGCTTCGCAAGCTGGAAGCGGGCGAGGTACCGGCAAGGGCTGAAGGCGTACTGAAACTCGATGGCCAGGACCGGCTACTGAAGATCGAATGCGGCCGACTGGCCATCGAAAACGATCCTCTCATTCTCGTGACGTTCGAGGATACAGCTCTTCCGACCGATCAGCCTGACCGAAAGCGTGGCGAAGACGATGAGGGATACATCCATCGCCTTGAAAATGAGCTGGAGGTGGTGCGCGAGGATCTGCAGACCACGGTCGAAGAACTGGAGACCTCGAATGAGGAATTGAAGGCCAGCAATGAAGAAGCGATGGCTGCCAATGAGGAACTCCAATCGACCAATGAGGAACTGGAAACTTCGCGCGAAGAGCTCCAGTCGCTCAATGAAGAACTGATCACGCTCAACAACCAGCTCGAGGACAAGATATCGGAAGTCGAAAAAGCGACCGACGACATGCGCAACTTGCTGACGTCGACTCGTCTGCCGGTTCTTTTTCTGGATTCCAACCTTACGATCTCGGGCTTCACGCAGTCGATGCGGAGCGTCATGGAGCTGCGTGAAGGCGACAAGGGTCGCCCCATGACCGAACTGGCCATGAAGGTCGACGATAGCCAGCTCATCAATGACTGCCGTGCAGTGCTCGACAAGCTGGAGCCGATCGAAACGCAGGTCGAGTCCAGTGATGGCCTGATCTATCTGCGCCGCATCCAGCCCTACAGGACCTCGGAAGAGCGCATCAGCGGCGTGGTCATCACCTATACGGAGGTGACGCGGCAGGCCACAATGGCCAAGCGGCTCGCCAGCCGAGAACGCCAGCAAAGCGTCATCGCCAGTATCAGTCGAAGTGGGCTGGGTGCACGCGACGAAGGAGAATTTCTCAACCATGTCTGTGCATCGCTGCGCGTGGCACTGGATTGCGATTATACAAAAATTCTAGCCCTCGACACCGAACGAAACCTCTTCGAGCTGCGTGCGGGCGCTGGCTGGAAACCGGGACTGGTCGGCAGCGCGACGGTGGAAAGCGGCTTCAAGAGCCAGGCCGGCTATACGATGCAGCAGGACGAACCAGTCCTCATTGAGGATTTTGAAGAAGAAAAGCGCTTCGATCCGCCGCCACTGCTTGTTGACCACGCCGTCCGCTCCGGCATCAGCACGACGATTTCTATACACGGCAAGGTCTGGGGTGTGATCGGGATACATGACCGAGAGCCCCACGCATTCACCGAAGACGACCTCGCCATTCTCGCGGCCGCTTCGAATATCGTCGCGGCGACCGTCATGCAGATTACACGGGAGCGCCATCTCGCCCGCGAACGGCTTATGCTCGAGCTGGCGATCCGGTCTGCCGATCTTGGCGTCTGGCGCTACGATCCCGAGAACGATCACTTTCGTGGCGATGAACGCACCGAGCGGATGTTCGGAACGGACGACAGCAAGTCGCCCCCGAAACTGACGGCGTTTCTCGATCAGATCGCTGTAGAAAATCGGGATCGCGTGTCCGAAGCCCTACGCAACACGATCGAAAAGGGCGAGCCTTTCGACGAAGAGTTTATGCTACGCCGCGAAAACGAAGAGATCTGGCTCCTATGTCGCGGAGAACGGATGCAGCAGGGGGACGAGACCGTCATTCTGGGCATCCATCAGGACGTGACGGAGCGCCGACAGAACGAAGAGCAGACCTTGTTCATGATGCGGGAACTCGATCACCGCGTGAAGAACCTGCTCTCGATCATTCTGTCGATCGCCAAGGTCACGGCCAGGGGCGCCAACGATACCGACCAGTTCGTCTCCGACTTCACCCAACGCCTCAATGCCATGGCACGCACGCATAGTCTTCTGGCAGAATCGCGCTGGCAGGGTGCGGAAATGCGAAGCCTGCTCAGAGAGGAGTTGAGTCAGTTCGGACGCGAGGGCCGGATCGAAATTCACGGCCCCCGCCTTGCCATGTCGCCAAGCGCCTCGCAGGCCATGTCCATGGCGATCCATGAATTGGCAACCAATGCCGCCAAATACGGATCTTTACATTCTGCCGAGGGCACCTTGCACATCGAATGGCAGCTTGTGGAACGAGAAGATGAGGAGCGCTTGGCCATACGCTGGGAAGAACGCGGCGGCCAACCGGCGAAAGAACCCGAGCGCGAAGGGTTCGGTACTACGGTTTTGAAGCGCATCCTGCTTTCGCAGTTGAAGGCCGAGGTCGATCTCGACTACGCCGAAGAAGGCCTGACAGCGTTGATCGAAATGCCCACAACTCATATCCGGCCGTCGCAAGGACCCGACATCCAGTCGACAGATTCCGAGATGGAGATCAGCCCCGATATCCTCAAAGGGAAAAGAGTTCTCGTTCTGGACGATGAGTGGTTGATCGCCGAGCAGCATGCAGAGGCGCTGAGTAGCGCCGGGGCGGTCATCGTCGGCCCTTTCACAATGTTGAAAGAAGCGGATATTGCCGGTCGCATGGAGGACATCGATCTGGCCGTTCTGGACTATAACATCGATGGCGAGCCCTCGACCCGCCTCATCCGAGACTTGAACAAGGCGGGGATCCCTACACTTATGGTTACAGCCTATGGGTCCTCACTCGAGCTTGAAGACGATGTCAAAATCGAAGCTGTTCTCAACAAGCCGGTCAGTTCGATAGCGATCATAAACCGTGTGGCGAAATCACTGCAAAAGCAGGAGGAGTTGTCACATGCCTAAGCGCAACATTATCGGCATC
The DNA here is from genome assembly GCF_003668555.1 of Notoacmeibacter ruber. Taxonomy (NCBI): domain Bacteria; kingdom Pseudomonadati; phylum Pseudomonadota; class Alphaproteobacteria; order Hyphomicrobiales; family Notoacmeibacteraceae; genus Notoacmeibacter; species Notoacmeibacter ruber. The sequence continues at coordinate 1,401,021 of NZ_RCWN01000001.1, forward strand.
GGCGGTAGCGCCGGAGCACTACAGGCGGTCTGTGAATTTCTGAGCGGCTTTCGTCCCGAATGCGACTCGGTCGTCCTCCTGGTCATTCACCGAACTGCGGAATCGTCGCGCCTTCTTGATATTCTCCAGCGTTGCACGCCTCTTCAGGTCCGAGAACCCGTGGACGACGAGGCCTTGGCGCCAGGCCATATTTATATCGCGCCGGCCGATCAGCACCTTCTCCTCGGCGATGACCACCTTCATCTGCGTCGTGGACCACGGGAAAACAATTTCCGGCCTTCCATCGATCCGCTCTTCAGATCATTGGCGGTCTTTGCTGGCGCGCGCGCCAATGGCGTCATCCTGTCGGGCTATCTCGATGACGGTTCGGCGGGCCTGCGCGCAATCGCCTCTGCAGGGGGCAGCACATTCGTGCAGGATCCGAGAGATTCTCTAACGCCTGATATGCCGCGCGCCGCCATTAGTGCCATCGGCGAACCCGACATGATTGCCGATGCCAAAGGACTCGGCGACCATCTGTCAAAGATCGTCGCCGAGGAGGCGCCCGAGAGCAAGGAAGTGCCGGAGAATGTCAAACTCGAACTTCTGATTTCCGGACTGGAGCGAGCCAGCATGAAGACGGAAGAAAAACTCGGTGAACTCTCCCCGTATAACTGTCCCGACTGCAATGGCGTTCTGTGGCAGATTGAAGATGGACCGATCCTTCGTTTCCGTTGCCATACGGGCCATGCCTATACGCATGCTGCCTTATCGCAGCGGCAAGACGAAATGCTGGAAAAAACGCTCTACGATTCCCTCCGCGCACACCGCGAAAAAGCACAGTTGCTTCGCCAGCTTTCCGAGCGGGAGCCCGACAAGAGCGATCGCTGGCTGAAGCGTGCATCGGAATATGAAGAGGACGCCGAACTCCTCGAAGACGTCATCCTGCGTCAGAATACGCCAGCATAGGTTCTACGCCCTCATCCGCGGAACCTGGTTGGGGTCGAGCCGCAATTCGATCAGGAGCGGTTTGGTGCGCGTCTTGACTGCTTTGATCGCGCTTTCCAGGTCCTCATCGGAACGCACGGTGATCCCCTTCCCGCCAAGGGCCGTTGCAACGTCGGCGAATGAAGGCCACTCAAACTCCGACAGGCCTGGGTTCATGCTGCGATCGACAAACTGGATATGTTCGGCGCCATAGGCGCTGTCATTGCAGACGATGACGATCAGGTCCTGTTTCAGCCGGACGGCCGTGTTGAATTCGTTGACGCCGCCCATCATGAAGCCGCCATCGCCGGTAAAGAGCACGACCGGGCTGTCCGGCTCTGCAAAGGCGGCACCGATCGCCTCTTGCAACCCCAGACCGATGGAGCCGAAATTCACCGTCACCAGAAATTGCCTCGGATGGGGCACCGAGATCCGGCACCAGACTTCGGTCATGAAGCGCCCGCCATCCGTTGCCAGAATCCTGTCCTTCGGCAAGGCTTCCTCCAGGCGGTCA